>NZ_JBEZHK010000006.1:0-297541 GCF_040650555.1 Streptomyces sp. NPDC048664
CTGCTCCTGGGCAGGTGACGGAGGTGGTGGTGCTGGTCGCGGCGAACCTGGTCGCGACGGTCGTCCGGTTCCTGCTCTTCCGCACCTGGGTGTTCCGCGGATGAACGACGGCGCCACCTCCACGCTCACCCCCGCCGCCCGGAGCTGGAACGCGAGGCCGTCGCGGCCGCCCGCCGCCGCGGCCCCCGACCGCCGGGACCGACTGCGCCGCGCGGCGCGGCACTACGGCCCGGTCCTGGCCGTCTACGGCTCGCTCAAGTTCGTCGGCTTCGCCGCCTTCATGTGGCTGCTGCACGCCGCCGGGGACTTCCGCTCGAAGAACCCCCGCTTCGGCGGCGGCGCCCACCCGTGGGACGTGCTGGCCACCTGGGACGGCTGGTGGTACCAGCAGATCGCCGCGCACGGCTACCACCCGCAACTGATCCCGGTCCCCGGCGCCACCGGCCCCATCACGCTCGAAGGCAACTCGGCGGCGTTCTTCCCGCTCTACCCGGCGCTGATCCGGCTGGTGTCCGAACTCACCGGCCTCGGCACCTACGGCGCCGGCCTGCTGGTCTCCGTCGTCGCCTCCTTCGCCGCCGCGCTCGGCATCCACGCCGTCACCGCACGCCTCGCCGGCAGGGGGGCGGGGCTCGCCGCGGCCGGCCTGTGGGCCGTCTGGCCCGGTTCCGGCGTGGAGTGGGCCGTCTACTCCGACTCCCTCTACGTGGCCCTCGCCGCCTGGACCTGCCATGCCGTCCTGACCCGCCGCTGGCTCACCGCCGGCCTCCTGGCCTGCGTGGCCGGGCTCAACCGGCCCACCGCCGCGGCGCTGATAGCCGCCGTCGGCATCGCGGCCCTGCTCGCGCTCCACCGGCGCCGGGACGGCGTCCTGCGTCCCGTGGCCGCGATGCTCGTCGCCCCCCTAGGCCTCGTCGCCTACCTCGCCTGGGTGGGGCACAAGATGGGCGACTACGGCGGCTACTTCACGCTCCAGTCCGGCGCCTGGGCCCACCAGTGGGACTTCGGCCGGCAGACCCTCGACGTCTTCACCGCCGTCCCCGTGGGCCGCTACGACTATCTCTTCGCATGTCCGTTCGAGGACGTGATCGGTGTCGGTGTCGTCCTGCTCGCGCTCGCGCTGCTCCCGCTGCTGATCAGGCTGCGCCCCCCGGCGGTCCTGACGGTCTACACCGTGGTGACCCTCGTGCTCGTCCTGGGCAGCCAGCAGATCTTCGGCAACGTCTCCCGCTACCTGCTCCCCCTCTTCCCGCTGTTCCTCCCGCTCGCCCTCGCCCTGCGCCGCCTCAGCCTGACCCACCAGCTCGTCCTGCTCGGCATCGCGGCCCTGGCCTCCGGCTCGTACGCGGGCTACGGCCTCTTCGAACTCGGCGTCCCGTGACCGTCGGCCGGGCCCGGGGCGCCGGCGGCGCGCGGATTCACGAAGACGCCGGTGAGTTCCCGAGGACCCGGCCCCCCGGAATGGCCGAGAACGGATGACCGGGAGCAGTCGGCGGGGGTCGGCCTGCGGGGAGCAGTCGGTGGGGAACAAAGGATCGGGGCCCGCACTCCTGGAGTGCGGGCCCCGATCACTGGGCTGGCCGGTCGATGCGACAGGCCATCAAAGTCAGGCCGGAACGATGTTCTCCGCCTGGGGGCCCTTCTGGCCCTGCGTGACGTCGAAGGTGACCTTCTGGCCTTCCTGAAGCTCGCGGAAGCCGGAGGTGGCGATGTTCGAGTAGTGGGCGAACACGTCGGCGCCGCCGCCGTCCTGCTCGATGAAGCCGAAGCCCTTTTCCGCGTTGAACCACTTCACGGTGCCAGATGCCATATTGAATCTCCCTTGGGGGGCAGTGTCGGACTCCGCACCTTACGGAGCCGGATCGCCGCGATGATCACCCCTCCGGAAAGATCCGGAAAGCTCCGCGAAGAACACATCTCTGGCAATCAAAACTGCAACTGCCGTCACGCTAACACAGCCCGGCGGGAAGTCCCGTGCATTTTCGGACCCGTCCAGGAATTCTCACCCGACGCGGCCGGTGATTCTGCACCGGCGGGACTAGATATCCGCTCCGCGCCCGCCCAGCCTCCGGCGCATGTCCCGGTTCAGGCTCAGGGCGGCGTCGAGTTGGTCCTCCAGCCAGACGATGCGGCACGCCGCCTCGATCGGGGTGCCCTGGTCGACCAGCTCCCGGGCGCGCGCGGCGATGCGCAACTGGCGACGGGAGTACCTGCGGTGGCCGCCCACCGAACGCAGCGGGGTGATCAGCTCGGCCTCGCCGACCGCCCGCAGGAAGGCCGGGGTGGTACCGAGGACGTCGGCGGCACGGCCCATCGTGTAGGCGGGATAGTCGTCGTTGTCGAGGTTCCCGGCGACGGGGGTGTTCTCAGCGGGCATGACACCTTCGTTTCGGGGCCGCGGCGAGGGCCCGGACGGGCGGTGCGCCCGTGCTCCGAGCCGGTCGTACCGTCCGCGTCGTGCGACCACCCTAACTCCGGCGGGCACGGATATCTGTTCCCGCCGTGACAGATTCTCACCCGCGGCCGCCGACCGGCCCGGGCGCCCCCGTACGCACCACCGGCGCGCCGGGGCGCGGCGCGGACCACCGGGAGCCGGGGGAGCCGGGCCTGCGGCGGTGGGGCTAAGCGGCCCTGCGCCGCGCTCCACGCGGGCCCGGGAAGGGCTCCTGGGCGTCCGCGTCGTCGAGCAGGGCGGCCTCGTACGGACCGAAGTCCGGGGCCTGGAAGGGCTGGGTCACCGGGGGCGGCGACGCCGCCGCGGCGCGGCGGGGTTGCTCGTGCAGAGCGGAGAACAGCGACGACGGTTCGATGAGAGGTCTCTCTTTCCCTACAGGTCCCCGAGGGGGCCTGGTGTGCCGTGACCGGGCACAGCGGTCCTACGCGGTCCTACAGCGTGCTCATCTTGGCCTACGCGCCCAAGATCCGCATGTACGTATGCGCGCACACCCCCCGAGGGTCACTCCGCCGTCGGCTAGAGTGACCCGAGACCAGACGTAGGGGGACGTAGCGGTTACGGGACGGTGTCCCGTGGCGCGACAAGAACGAGGACGCCCCCCGGCAGGGCCCGTTCCGACGCAGAGCAGCAGCCAGCACATCGGCCATGAGTTGATACCCAATCCCTCGCGGATCCCTCCGCGGACACAGCAGATACCGGCGTCCACCACGGGGCGCCGCCCACGCGTGGCCCTGCGGGCCGCGGCAGCCGTCGTGGCGCTCGGATTCCTCGCCGCGCTGGAGGCCTGCGCCCGGCACTACGGCCTGCCGGGGCCGATCAGCGGCCAGCTGCGGGAGCTCGTGGCTCCCCCCAGCTCGGGCTTTCTGCTGTACGCCGGCCTGGCCCTGACGATGGTCGTGCTGACCTGGCGGGAACGGTTCATCGCGGCGGGTGCCGCGATCGGCCTGGACCTCGCCATCGCGACCGTCCGGTGGCTGGCCGGCATCGAGGTGACCGGCGGCCACCCCTTCGGCAACGGGGCGCTGTGGGTGATCGTCGGCCTCTCCGTCGTCGCGGTCACGCGCCGCACCGGCCGGGAGCGCGCCCTGCTGCTGAAGGGCGTCGGCCTGGGCCTGCTGCTCGTGGCCGGCCGCAAGACGGGTGACACCTGGCTGCTCATCACCTCCAAGACCCGCCCGACGGTGCTCGACCAGTACCTGGCGACCGCCGATCACGCGCTGGGCGACCCGTCGTGGCTGATGGGCCGGATCGTCACGGCCAGTGGTCCGATCGGCTTCGGCCTGCTCGACATCGTCTACGCCCAGCTCGCGGTGGCCGCGGTCTGCGTCACGCTGTACCAGCTGCGCCACGTGGCGAGCGCGCGGCGCTTCCCGCGCCACCACCTGGTGCGCACCTTCCTGGTGATCGGCCTCGTCGGGCCGGCCGTCTACCTGGTCTTCCCGGTGGTCGGACCGCTCTACGCCTTCAGCACCGGGGCCGAGCACTGGGCGTCGTTCCCCCTCTGGCAGCAGGCGCCGTCCACGGCGCACTGGGCGGTGGGCGACCTGTGGCCGCACACGGCGCCGCCGGCCGGCATCCCGCACCCCATGCCGTTCGACGCTCTCACCCCGCGCAACTGCATGCCGAGCCTGCACACGGCCTGGGCCGTCGCGATCTTCGTCCACTCCCGCGGCGGTCCGCGCTCGCTGCGCTTCGCCGGGGCGTTCTGGCTGGTCGCCACGCTCACCGCGACCCTGGGATTCGGCATGCACTACGGCGTGGACCTGATCGCCGGTGTGGTGTTCTCGCTCACCGTCGAGGCGGCCCTGCGCACGTACGACCACGGCTGGGACCGCTCGGGTCTGGCGCTGGTCGCCTACGGCGTGACGGTCTTCACCGCGCTCCTGCTGTCCTACCGCTTCCTGTCGGTGCAGATGGCCGCCCGTCCCGCGGTGTCCGGCGCCCTGCTCGTCCTGGCGATGATCTCGGTGATCTACGGCTACACACGTACCGTCGAGGCCTGGAAGCCGGGGGGCGTCCCCGCCCCCCGACCGGAGCCGCAGCCCGAACTCTCCTGAGGCGGGCGGAACCGACCGCCGACCCCACCGTGCCCCCCGTGAAGGCGGGGTCCGGTGCGGTCGGGCGGCGGCTGCGTCGGGGGTGCCGGGGGTGCTGGTGGCGGCTACCAGGCGAGGGCGTCCGCGGCGTTGTTCTGCCAGTAGGTGACGGTGCCGGCGCTGTTGAAGAAGACGCCGCCGTGCGGCAGCTTCAGGGTCTTCTCGGGGTTGATCGCGTGGCCGTCCCGGGTGGAGAAGAGCACGCCCAGGGTCTTCACGGTGCTGCCCCCTTCGCCGTCGGGGGAGTACGTCGTGATGCCCGCGTACGCGGACTGGCCGGGCTCGAGCGTCAGCACGGCCTGCGGAACGGTCTCGTCGGCCCATGCCAGCGGGGCCTGGGCGTCGGCGCCGGCCCTCAGGAACGGGGCGCTGTAGGCGAAGCAGGGCTTGCTGCCGGTGTTGGTGGCCTTGAGCAGCAGGTGGTTGATCGGGCGGGACACCTCGGTGACGGTGACCTTGGTGTTCGCCGAGGTGCAGGTGACCGGGGACGCCTTCGGGGTGGCGGCGGAGGCGGTCGCCCCGGCGGCCTGGATCCCGACGAGCGCCAGGGCGGCGGCGACGACCATGGCGGAGGCGGCGCGGGAGGTGGAACGAGTGGCGGTACGCATGAGAGGACTGCCCTTTCTCTGCATCAGGAAGATGATCGTCCGTTTGTGGACTGTGGTGGTCGGTCTTGTTCTGGTCGTGCGGGGTACGGCGGTGGAAGCGCCCCAAGTGCGGCCCGTACGAGCAGAGTCGAGCGGGGGCGAGCACCGTGTGGGGCGGGGCGCCGTGCTTGGATGGATCAAGCCTGCGGCACGCGACGTCCCATCCGCCGTTCCATCGGGGATTTCGGGATGTCGGGATGCGCGAATCGGCTCTGAACTGGGGAAACGCGACCCCTCTGGGACGCGGGACGGAATGGGGAACGAGTGGGGGCGGCTCGGGAGATCGCTGACTTCGCGGCGCTGTTGCGCGAGTTGAAGCAGCGGTCGGGGTTGAGTTACGAAGCTCTGGCCAAGCGTGCGCGGATGAGCACCTCGACGCTGCACCGGTACTGCAACGGGGAGGGAGTGCCGGCCGACAGCGCGGCCGTCGCCCGCTTCGCCCGGGCCTGCCGGGCGACTCCCGAGGAGTCGGTCGAGGTGTACCGGCGCTGGACCCTGGCGCACGCGGCACGGGAACGCGGCCGGCGGCCGGCGGCGGACACGGGACCGGACGGCACGGACAGGACTGCGACGACCGCACCTGGCACGAACCCGGCCCCCCGCACCCCGGACACCCCCGCGGACGGCCCCCTTCCGGAGGCCGGTTCAAAGACGGCACCTCCGTCCACGCCTGCGCCGCCACCTGGTTCGAAGTCCGCGTCTGCGTTCACGCCTGTGCCGTCGCCTGGTTCGAAGGCGGCACCTCCGCTCGCCCCCGCGCCGTCGCCCGCGTCTGCCGACGGGTCCGCTTCCGCCGCCGCGTCCGCGTCCGGGTCGGCCTCCGCCGCCGTCCCCGCGCCGCCGACCGAGCCCGGGTCAACCTCAACCTCCGTGTCGTTGCCCGCGCCTGAGTCAACCTCCGCCTCCGCCTCGCCGACCACGCCCGGGTCCCCCTCCGCCTCCGAGGGCGCGCCCGGGGCCCCTCCCGGGGTGCCCGGGGTCGTCGCCGACCTGTCGTCGGTGGCGGCACCGGGAGCGGAACCCGCCCGCCGCCGACCGGCGTTCCCGCGGACCGTGCGCGGGCGCTCGGCCCTGATCGCGGTGAGCGCCGCCGCCGTCGTGGCCGTGGCCGTGTCCACCGCGCTCACGGTCGGCCCGAGGGGCGGGGGGACGGAGTCGGCGGCGAAGAGCGGCCGGCCGGCCCCCACCGCGCCCGCACCGACGCGGCCGGACGCCACCGCGTCCTCGCCGCACCCCTCGGCGTCGGCGTCCCCGTCGACCTCCGCCCCCGCGAGCGGTTCCCCCGCCCCCGCCTCGGCCTCGGCCTCCGGGACGCCCGACACCGAGCCGACGACCCCCGGCACGAGGACGGGCCCGGCCCAGGACGTCGAGGGGGTCCCGCTCACGGTGCACACCCGCACCTACGCCTGGGACGACCCGCAGTGCGAGGGGAAGTACCTGATCGACCGGCCTCCCGCCAAGGTCGCGCCGCCGGTGATGGGGCAGTACGTGCCGGGCTGGGTGAGGGCGCAGGGAGCCATCGCCGCCGACCGGCAGCGGGTGGCGCTCACCGTCCAGGGCACCGGGGACGCCCCCGTCGTCATCGAGTCCCTGCGCGTCGTCGTGGTCGACGCGAGCGCGCCGCCGGCCTGGAACGCCTACCTGGGGTCCTCGGGCTGCGGCGGGGGCGTGGAGACGAGGTCGCTCGACACCGACCTGGACGCCCCTCGGCCCGTCCTCGTGCCGAAGGCCGGCCAGCGCGCCCTCCCCTACGAGGTCAGCGAGTCCGATCCCGAGGTGCTGTACCTCACCGCGCAGGTCGAGACCCGCGACGTGCGCTGGTACGTGGACCTGCGATGGAGCAGCGGCGGCCGTCAGGGCAGCATCCGGATCGACGACCACGGAGCGCCGTTCCGCACCAGCGGCAGCCGGGGCCGTCGCGTCTACGAGTACCCGCTCGGCAGCACCCAGTGGTACGACGCGACGCAGAGCTGACCCGGGGGGCGCGTGCGCGCCGCGGCGCACGAACGCAGGAACGGTCGGGCGAACGGGGGAAATCGCGCGGGCCCCGTGATTCCCGGCCGGTGGATATCAGGACATGGTGGCAATCTTTCTGACATGTTGTCAGCCGAGTCAGGTGCAGGCGCCCTCGCCCGCCTGACCCGCATCGTTCAGTCAGAAGGGCATCGCATGGTTTTCGCGCGCGTGCAAAGACTGCTGGGCAGACGGGTCCCCACCGTCGTCCTGGCGGCGCTCATGGCCACCGGTGCGGCGGTGTCGGCGGGCCAGACCGCCGCGGCCGCCCCTCCGGTCCCCGGCACCGTCCAGTCCTGGGGAGCCAACACCTGGGGTCAGCTCGGTGACGGAACCACCACCGGCCACAGCAACCCGGTGCAGGTGTGCGGCATCAACCAGACGCTCCCCTGCGCCCCGCTTCCCCACGACGTGGTGAGCGTCTCCGCGGGCGGTGCCCACAGCCTGGCGCTGCGCCGGGACGGCACCGTCCTGGCGTGGGGGCTGAACGACCTCGGCCAGCTCGGCGACGGCACCTCCGGTGTCTTCAACAGCCGCAGCACCCCGGTGCGGGTGTGCGCCGTCGGCCAGACCGCGCCCTGCACCCGCTTCCTGACCGACGTGGTGGCCGTGGCCGCCGGCGGCTCCCACAGCCTGGCCCTGCGCCGGGACGGCACCGTCGTCGCCTGGGGGTTCAACGGCCTGGGCCAGCTCGGCAACGCCACCGCCGTCAACCAGGCCACGCCGGTTCCGGTGTGCGCGGTCGGCCAGAGCCTCCCCTGCACCCGCGAACTGACGAACGTGCACGCCATCTCCGCCGGGAACTTCGACAGCCTGGCGCTGCGCCGGGACGGCACCGTCGTCGCCTGGGGCCAGAACAACAACGGTGAGCTGGGCGACGGCACCGCCATCAACCGCGCCACGCCGGTGCGGGTGTGCGCCGTCGGCCAGAGCGCGCCCTGCACCCGCTTCCTGGCCGGGGTGACCTCCCTCGACGCGGGCGACGACCACAACCTGGCCCTGATGGAGAACGGCACCGTCACTTCCTGGGGCGTCAACCCCCAGGGTGAGCTGGGCGACGGGACCACCACGAACCGGAACACCCCGGTACGGGTGTGCGCGGTCGGCCGGACGGCCCCCTGCGGCCGCCTGCTGGGCGGGGTGCACGCCGTCTCCGCCGGCGGCTCCCACAGCCTCGCGCTGGGTGAGCGCGGCACGGTCACCTCCTGGGGCGCGAACGACAGCGGCCAGCTCGGCGACGGCACCACCACCGACCGCAGTGCGCCGGTGCGGGTGTGCGCCATCGGCCAGGCCGCCCCGTGCACCCGCCTGCTCGCCGACGTGCAGGCCGTCTCCGCGGGCCAGAACCACAGCCTGGCGCTGCGCGGGTGGTCCGGCGTCGACGCGTGGGGAGGCAACGGCGACGGTCAGCTCGGCGACGCCACCGCCATCGACCGCACCACACCGGTACGGGTGTGCGCCATCGGCCAGACCGCCCCGTGCGCCCGCCTCCTCAGCCATGTGCACGCCGTCTCCGCAGGAGGCTTCTACAACCTGGCGGTCGTTCGCTGACCGACCGGGGGAGTTCGTGCTCAGGGGCCTGACCGTCCCGCCCGGGACGGCCAGGCCCCTGAGGAGAGGGCGAGGAGAGGACTCGGTCGACGCTCCGTCAGTGGCAGGAGCTATCGTCCGACTTGCTTGCTCACTTTCTTCACAGGAGCTCCATGAGCCTCAAGCAGGTCTCCCTCACCGCGGCGATATCGGTCGTCGCGGGGCTGGCCACGGTCACCGTCGGCCTCACCGGCCCCGTCGCCCGGGCCGACAGCACGGCGCCCCTGCCGCTGTCCCACTACGCGCACATGCTGGTCGACGCCGCTCATCAGCACCTCTTCTTCAGTCAGGGCGCCGGCTCGACCGGCATCCTGGTGACCGACCTGTCCGGCACCCCCGTCACGACCATCGAGGACGAGCCGGGCGCCACGGGCCTCGCGCTGTCCGCCGACGGCACCGCCGTCTACGCGGCCCTGTCGGACGGCGCCGCGGTCGCCGCCATCGACACGGCGACGCTCACCGACTCCGCCCGCTACCCGACCGGCACGGGCAGCGCCCCGGCCTCCGTCGCGGTGGCGGGCGGCCGGCTCTGGTACGGGTACACGGCGGACGGCAAGGGCGCCATCGGCTCGATCGACCCGTCCGCCGCCGACCCGGCGGGCACGCCCCAGCCGTCGATGTCGCACTGGTCGGTCGCACCGCTGCTCGCGGCGGGCGCGGGGGTGCTCGCGGCCGAGGAACCGCAGCAGAGCCTCAGCCACGTCGCCACCTTCGACGTCTCCTCGGGGACGGCGTCCACCAAGGCCGACACCCTCGTCTACGGCGGCACGGCGGGCGGCTTCCAGGTCACCGCGGACGGCGCCAAGGTCGTACTCGCCGCGCCCCAGCAGCTCGCCGCGGAGGTCTACCGCACCGCGGACCTCTCCTTCGCCAACCCCTCCGCCTACGGCACCGGCGGCGCCGGCCCGAACGCGCTCGCCCTGGACGCCGACGGGACGCTCGCCGTCGGCAGCGTCTCGGGCTCGACAGCCGGTGTCCATGTGTACGCCGGCTGGAACCCCCTCGCCGAGAACCATCTCTCCCTCCCGTCCGGGACCCTGGCCCCGGACGGTCTGCGCTGGGGAGCCGACGGCCTGACGCTCTACGGCGTCGTGCGGGACTCCTCGGGGGCCTACACCCTCGACGTGCTGGGCGCCCCCAAGCTCGCCGACACCCAGCTGTCCCTGAGCCTCGCGCAGTACCCGGTTCCCACCCAGCCGTACTCGGTCGTCGGATCCCTGACCACCAGGGGCCTGATACCGGTCGGCGCGTCGCTCCAGGTCACCCGCGACGGCGCGCCCCTGCCCGACGCCACCCTGGCCAAGGACGGAACCTTCGCCATCGGTGACACCAGCCCGGACGAGGGCGCCCGCGTCTACCAGGTGACGTACGCGGGCGACGCGACGCACCGGCCCGCGACGGCGTCCCTGACCGCGCACGTGTCGCGGCTGCCGACCGACATCCCCTTCCCCGAGCTCAGCTCGGTGACACCCCGTTCGGTGGTCTTCACCGGCTCGCTCACGACCCAGCTGAACCTCGGCAGCCTTCCCCAGGGCACCACCGTCCAGGTGTCCCGGACGAACGAGGACACCCAGGAGGAGACGCGACTGCCGTCGGTCGCGGTCGACCCCGCCACCACCGAGTTCACCGTCACCGACGCCCCGGGCAGCGCGGGACGCTTCACCTACCACCTGTCGTACGCGGGTGACGCCACCCACCTGCCGACCGCCTCCGACGCGTCCCTCCAGGTCTCCCCGTACGCCCCGGCCCTGACGCTGAAGGCGCCCGCGACCGCGGGCCGCGGCGCCGCGCTGACGTTCGGCGGCACACTGGGCGACGGGCCGTTCGACGCCGGCGAGAAGGCCACCGTGTCCCGCACGGACGCCGCCCACGCGCAGACGCCCGCGACATGGACCGTGCCCGTGGCGGCCGACGGCACGATCACCGTCAAGGACACGCCGTCCATCGGCGGCGCGAACACCTACACCGTCAGCTACCCGGGCGACGCCTCCCACCGGGCGGCCACCGCGTCCGCGATCGTCCAGGTGTCGCGCGCCGCGACGGCCCTGTCCGTCACCACCGACGCGTCCTCGTACGCGTACGGCGCGACCGCCACCGTCACCGCCCACCTGGGCACGACGTACGACGGCCGCACGGTCTCGCTCTACGCCCAGCCGTACGGCGGCAGCAAGGCGCTGGTCAGGACCGGCACCGTGGACAAGGCCGGCAACCTGGCGGTCCCGTACAAGCTCACCCGCAACACGACGTTCACGGCGTCCTTCGCGGGCGACTACCGCTACGCCCCGGCCACGGCCACCCGCACCGCGTACGACCAGGTGAGGATCGCGGAGACCCTCGGCGGCTCCTACACGAGCACGACGTACGGCGGTATCGCCTACCGCGTCTACCACCAGTCCGCGAAGCCGCGGGTGACGTCCGTGGTGACGCCGAACAAGTCCGGCCAGTGCGTGAAGCTCCAGGCCCAGGAGTACTACAGCGGCGCCTGGCACACGCTCACCACCTCCGGCTGCTACCCCCTCGACCAGAACAGCACCGTGGTGACGCAGCTGACCCTCACCCACGCGG
The DNA here is from genome assembly GCF_040650555.1 of Streptomyces sp. NPDC048664. NCBI lineage: Bacteria > Bacillati > Actinomycetota > Actinomycetes > Kitasatosporales > Streptomycetaceae > Streptomyces > Streptomyces sp. NPDC048664. The sequence continues at coordinate 11,367 of NZ_JBEZHK010000006.1, forward strand.
TCGGCCAGAAGTTCCGGGTGCGCTCGGAGTACGTGCACAGCACGAAGGACGTCACCAGTCTCAGCACGTGGGGCGGCTGGCTCTACTTCACCGTCAGGACCTGACCCGCCTCGCCTCCCTTACCCTGATGAGAGGACCAACCCCGGGCCCGTCGGCCCGGGGTTCTTCTTTGCCGCGGCCGATGACTGGCAGTTGTGAAGATCGACTGTCGGATTTCGCGCACCCGCACGACGGGGAGCGGGGTGGCGGGCGCTCGCCGGGGGCCACCGCCGCCGCCGTGAACCGTGTGCGACAGAAAATCCAAGTCCCCTCGTGTGTCCCCTATGTGATGCCTTGTCATGCATTGCTTCGACGGGTCGTCAGTCCGTGCATCTCGAATCGGTAAAGAGGGGTTCCGTCTCGGCCAATCTTGTTGAACTCTTAAGGTCCACAAATGAGGGGGAATTGTGAAGATCACTGTGTGCGCCGGCCGCACACCCGGGCAGGGGGCTCGGACGGGTCGGTGACCCAGCGGTGATGTGAGAGGGCCGCCCACTGCAGCCCCAGCGGGTCGAGCACGCCTCTCCGCGCCGCGATCCATCGCAGTACCCGACGCCGCGGCCGCCTGCCTCAGGGCCAGGCAGCCGCATTTCAGGGGCGCCGTCTTCCGGTCCGCTTACACGTGCGAGCCGGATCTAGGGGAGGAATCCACCATGCACATCAGCGTGCTCGGGCAGGGCTATGTCGGCCTGCCCCTGGCCTTGCAGGCCGCCGAGGCCGGCCACACCGTGACTGGCTACGAACCCGACCCGAACCGCTGCCAGAGCCTGGCGGCCGGCCTGTCGTACATCGAGGACATCGACTCGGCCCGCCTGCGGGACGTGCTGCGCTCGGGCGCCTACACCCCCAGCGCGAACCCGAAGGACCTCAAGGGGTTCGACGTCGCCGTCATCACCGTGCCGACACCGCTCACCGACCGCGCCCCCGACCTCAGCTGCGTGCGCGAGGCCGGCGAGCTGCTGGGCCGATGGCTGGAACCCGGCGCGACCGTGGTGCTGGAGTCGACCACGCACCCGGGCACCACCCGCGAGGTCCTGATCCCCCTCCTGGAGGAGGGCTCGGGCCTCGTCGCCGGCCGGGACTTCCACGTCGGATTCAGCCCCGAGCGCATCGACCCCGGCAACCCGGTGTGGCGACTGGAGAACACCCCCAAGATCGTCGCCGGGCTCACGGAAGCCTGCCTGCACCGCGTGAAGTCCTTCTACGACTCGGTCACCGACATCACCGTGCCGGCCTCCGGCCTGGAGGAGGCCGAGCTGGCCAAGGTGTTCGAGAACACCTACCGCCACGTCAACATAGCCCTGGTCAACGAGCTCTCGCGGATGGCGCACACCCTCGGCGTGGACGTCTGGCACACCCTCGAACTGGCGGCCACCAAGCCCTTCGGGTTCACCAAGTTCCTGCCTGGTCCGGGCGTGGGTGGACACTGCCTCCCCATCGACCCGGTCTACCTCAGCCACCACGTCAAGACCCAGCACGGGCAGACCTTCCGGCTCATCGAACTGGCCCAGGACATCAACGAGAGCCAGCCCGACTACGTGGTGCGCCGCCTGCAGGACGCACTCAGCCGCCGCTTCCGGTGCAGCGTGCACGGCGCCCGCATCCTCGCCCTCGGCGCCGCCTACAAGCCCGGCACCGCCGACTCCCGCCAGTCACCGGCGGTCCAGGTCATCGACCGGCTGCGCGGCATGGGCGCCGACGTCACCGTCGTCGACCCGTATCTGTCCGACGGCGGCTTCAAGGACATCCCCTTCGCCGCGGCGGACAACGCCAGGAGCGTGGCCGACTTCGACGCCGTCGTCCTGCTCACCCCGCACGGCGAGTTCGACCTCACGAAGGTCGCCGACGAGGCGGCCTACGTGCTGGACACACGCGGTGCCATGCCGCTTCACGACAACGTCGAGCGTCTCTGACGCTCAGGAGGGAAGAAGAGAATGTACGGACAGAATGGTGTGGGTGCCGCGATAGGTACCGCCACCGGGGGAGCCGCTCTGGCGGCCACGGGCGGCACGGCCCTGGGATGGATCGTGCTGGGGGCCATGCTCTTCGTGCTCAGCGGCGTGATGGTCTTCCGCTTGGCCACGCGCAGCAAGCGGGCGATCGCTTGAGCACTGCACCACGGGTGAGACTCACCGTGGTGACCGCTGTGGTGGTGGCGCTGGCCGCTGCCACCGTGGTGGTCCACCTCCAGTCGAAGAGCCCGATCCTGACGTTCTACTGGTGGCTCGGCATGATGGTGATCGTGCTCTGCCTGGCCTCGTTCCTGAAGGGCCGCTCCTTCACGCACCTGCCGGTGGCACCTGGCCGTACCGTGGCCATCATCCCCGCCTTCGAAGAACCCACCGAGAACCTGCACCGCACCGTGTGGTCGCTGCTCGCCCAGACGCACCCGCTCGACGAGATCCACGTGATCGACGACGGGTCGCAGCAGCACCCCGTGGAGCCCTTCGACCACCCCCGGGTCTTCTGGCACCGGCAGGAGAACAAGGGCAAGCGCGGGGCCCAGGTCGCGGTGCTCAGGCACCTTCAGGAGCAGGGCAAGCACTTCGACTTCGTCCTCACCATCGACTCGGACGGCGAGCCCTTCCCGGACGCTCTGGAGCAGCAGCTCCGGGCCATGAGCAACCCTAAGATCCAGGCCACCACCGGCATGATCTACATCCGCAACTTCGAGGAGACCTGGGTCTCTCGGGCCGCGGACATCGACATCGGCACCTCCTGCGTGATGATGCGGTCCTCACGCTCCATGCTCGGAGCGCTGGAGACCACGTCGGGCGCACTGGCCCTCTACCGGGCCGAACTGCTCTACGACCACCTGGACGCGTACGAGGTGGAGTGCGGGACGGGAGACGATCGCTGGCTCGCGCTGAGGGCGCTCATGCGCGGTGAGGTCGTGGCCGTCAACGAGGCGGGCGTGATCACCGACATGCCGACCACACTGAAGAAGACGTACCGCCAGCGCCTGCGCTGGGCCCGGTCGTGGTGGTGGATGCTGCCGTTCGTGTACGCGCGGCTGTCCCTGAAGCAGCTCATCTCGCCGACGTTCGGTCTGCTCCAACTCGTCATCACCCCGGTGATGCTGGCCTGGACCCTCGTGATGACGGTGATGACCCTCGGCGGCAGGTACCACAACCCCGGCGTGGCCCTGGTGTACCTCGTGGTGTACCTCATGGTCCGGTACGGCCAGTCAGGCCTGTACGTGCTCATGCGGCCGGACATGACCACACGCCAGCGGTGGCACTCGTGGCTCGTCGGAACCCCGGCATCCGTGTTCATGAACGTCGTGCTGCTGTGCCCCACCAGGTACTGGGCTCTGTTCAAGCTCCGTGACAACGCATGGCAGTCGCGGGGGCTGACGGCCAAGACGGCTCTACCCAAGGGGCGTCACCACGCGGAGCCGAAGGACCTGCTCAACGCGTGACCGTCGGTGAGGCGCTCAAGTCTGTTTCCCCGGCGGCTGGATGACGACGAGGCGCCAGATCACCGACTCGGGTGCCGCGAACTTCCAAGCCAATTGACGCAGACGGGCGTGCGGGATCTCCGCGGAGAACACCCCGCTCCCGTCCCCGCACCGGGACCCGGCGAGAGTCCCGCCGGCGGTGGCTATGGCGAACGTGGAGGGGCCGGCGCACGTCCACATCACCGTGACGGACGAGGCGGTCCCCGCTGACGCGGGAAGAGTGACATGGCCTGCGCCCCGCCCCGACCCGGTGTACAGGGTCCTCGACCCCACGGGGACCGGGGACCGGACGGGATCGGGAAGGCGCTCCGGAGCCGTCGGGGTCCGTGTCCCGGAGGGCGCCGCACCGTGCGCGGTGGTCGCTCGCGGATGGGCGCCACCGGAACAGGCGGTGAGCAACGCCAGGGCCAACAGGCCGACAGGCAGCAGGGAGGGCTTCAACAGGTCGTCCTCAACTCATGAGCGGGCGACGTCAGCCCTGTCGGGCCTGCTGGCGCCATGGTCTCTCCGAGCGGCACTGTAACCGCAGGCCGCCAGGAGCGCGGACGCAGCCGAGGGCCGGAGCGGGAGCGGGTGCTCAGGCTCCGGAGGAGATGCGCCATAGCGGCGCGTCGTACTGATCCGGCCGCCGGCTGACGAGGAGTCGGCGCAGGTCGTCGCGTCCGTGGCCGCCCAGGTTCAGGGCCTCCGTGATGCGGCGGAACGTCGTGTGGGTGACTCCGCGGGATCGGGCCTCAGCCTCGAACCGGTGGAGTCGGGCCAAGGCGGCCTCCGGGTCCAGCTCGGTGTGTGGTTGTTCCCGGAGCCGCATGGACTTGTCGCGTTCGTAGTCGATCTCCGAATAGCCGCAGACCTCACGGCTGTGCGCTTCGACCTCTTCGAGGTTCTCGGTCGCCATGATGGCGCGGGCCAGCCGGTTGCGGTCCAAGGCCGCATCCAGATCCACCTCGTGCACGGTCGGGCTCTCGTCCGTCAGGGGTACGGGAAGCCCTGCGTCCCGGATCTCGCACACGCCCCGCACGCCACGGGCTGAAGCCGCGAGGGCACCGGTCGCCTCGGACGGGTGCCACTCCAGGACAGAGCCGATCAACCGGGTGTCCCGCGCCGTGAAGGTGTGGACGAGGGGGCCGAGCACGTCGCGCAGGTCGTCCGGCAGGAGTTCGCCGTCGAGTCCGGGACCGGCGACCAGCAGACGTACGGGTGCGTTCACCTGACAGCACGCGGCGAGCGCGAGGGCGTCGGCGAGCGGACTCCTGAGCGTCGGTTCCTCACCCCGCGCCAGGATGTCCCCGCCCACGTCCAGGAGGTCGATCGACTCGGGTGCCAAGTGATCGACCAGCGTTTCGAGTTGGCGGACGACGCCCTCGGCGCCGTGGTGCGGGTCGAGCAGCGCGAAGGTCTGCGGGAGCTCCGCGGCGAGTCGGGGGAGCGTCGAGCCCGCCGGAGCGACCGGTCGAGCCCCCGCCGGCACCGCCCATACCGCCGGTGTGATCTGTTCAAGGCCGCTGAAGTCGCCCAACCCCCGCGGGCCCGGTTTCGGGTCGATCAGAAGACGGTCCCACGCGTAGGTGAGGATCACCGTCCGGCTCCCGCCGTACAGGGCGCCGTCGAGCATGGCCGCCGCGACGGCGTCGCCCCCTCCTCCGGCTGCGACGATCAACCGCGTCATGCGTCCAGCGTACGGGCTCACGGGTGGGCACTCACCTCACCGACACCTGGCCCCCTCTGATCCACTGGGGCGCATGCGGCCGACGGCGTACGGGCCTCATGTTCGTGGTCGAGACGGTCGGGCTTTTCGGCCGAGTTCTCCGGGTGCCCCTTCGGCCGCCCCTCTACCTACCACCATGTGAAGAGCATCGGGGCGACCATCGAACTCGTCGATGCGGCCCTCCAACCGGGCTTCCTGGCCGCCTGGCAGCCCGACGGCAAGCTGATGGACACCCTGCACGAACGAGCACTGGAGGAACAGTGAGCGCGACTCCCCCATCCGTCACCCTGATCACCGGAGGGTCGACGGGCATCGGCGCCGAAACCGTACGGCGGCTGCTCAAGTCCGGGCACCATGTCTGCGCCACCGGGCGGGACATGGACAAGCTCAGCGGACTCGCCCGGACTCTCGGCGACCCGGAGGAACTGCTGCTCCTGCCCGGCGACGCCGCCGACGCGGACACCGTCGAGGCGGCGGTGCGCGCCACGGTGCGGCGCTTCGGGCGGATCGACAACGTCATCGCGAACGCCGGCTTCTCCACTCACGATTCGGTGGCGGACGGCGACCCCGAGCTGATGCGCACGATGCTCCTCACCAACGTCCTGGGCCCCACGCTCCTGATCCGTGCCGCGCTGGACGAACTGAAGAAGACGCGCGGCCGGATCGTGCTGCTCGGTTCGGTCGCCGGTCTCAAGTACGGCCCCGGCAACTTCTACTCGGTCACCAAGTGGGCCGTCCACGCCCTTGCGGAGAACACACGCATGCTGGTCACCGAGTCAGGCGTCGGGGTGAGCCTGATCGCCCCCGGCAAGGTCGACACACCGTTCTGGGACACACGCGGAGGCACCCCGCCCGGCCCCGCACTCAGCGCGGAGCACGTCGCCGACGGCATCATGTGGGTGCTCGGCCAGCCGGCCGGTGTCGACGTGAACACCGTGACCATCCGGCCGACCGGCCAGGTCAACTGAGGGGCGAGAAGGAGCAGCACCTCCAGGCAGCACATGGTGATCATCGTGGTCCGGGACTCGCCCACCCACCACCGGCCGGCCACACCCGCGAGCCCGGCCGCGACTGTCCACGATGAAGTGGTAGTGAGGCGGACATCTGTCCGATACACGCCCGACAACCCTCGTGGAATCAAGGCGATTCGGGTCACCATGGGGTGTGCGATTCGACTCCGTTCCCATGCCGGCGACCGTCGAGGCCAGACCTCGTGACAGCCGTGGCTACCCCGTGCCCGCGATCACCCCGTGGGAGGGCGACCAGCCCCAGTTCGCGCTCACCGACTACGGACGCAGCGCCGAGTGCGCGCGCCGGCGGCTGTGTTCGGTCTGCGACACGCTGATGCCCAGGGGGCCGGTGTGGCGGGTGGTCGGTGCCGCGGAAAGCGACGCGATCCGCGAGGCGCTGGCCGCCGGGCGACCGTACCGCAACATGGCGCCGACCCTGGAGGCTCCGGGGCACCGCGCGTGCATGCTCTACGCCTCGATGGTCTGCCCGTACCTGGCGCGCCCCAACGCGCGGCGGGGGCTTGACGCACAGACCCCGGACGACATGACCGCGCATGTCGTCCGGGGTGCTGTTCGTGGGGAGATGGGTGCCGTGGTGGGCTACGGCGACTACGAGTTCGCCGTCACCAAGGCCCAGGTCCTGTTCCGCTTCCTCGATGTGGTCGAGTACCTGCCGCATGACACGGCCGACCACCACCTGCCGGAGCTTCGGGCCGAACTCGCCCGTTCCGGAGGCAGGTTGGGAGGCGGTCAGCCGCGGTAGGCGGCCAGTCCGGTGTGGGTGGAGACCTTGACGGGCCGACCGAAGCCGTGGGCGGTCTTCGTGAGGGTGTAGGTACCGGTGGGGGCGCGGAACGCGATGGTCCTGCCGTTGGGCGACCAGGTGGGCTCGGTGTAGTTCGTGGTGGCGTCGGGGGTGATGTCCTTGACGACGCTGCCGGTACTCCTGAAGTCCTCGACGAAGAGGTGGTCGTGCCCGTGGACCGAACGGACGAAGACGACCTCGTCGTTGTCGGGGGAGAGGGCGGGCTCGGAGCCCTTGGCGAGCGCGCCGCCCTGCTGCCGCAGGTAGTCGTCGCGGATGTAGACCTCGCCGGTGCGGGTGTTCTCGTAGACGGACGAACCGTAGGTGCCGCCGGCGTTCGGCCAGGTGTTCCCGGTCTGGGGGACGCTGCTGCCGCCTTCGCCGGCGTAGCCGTTCAGGCTGATCCTGGCCGGCCTGCCGTGGTTGCTGGTGGCTTTGACGCCTTCCAGGACGGTGCTGCCGTGGATCTTGGCCGAGAAGATGAGGTTGTTCTTCGCGGGGAGCTGGTTCCCCGGCTGGGCGGCCGCCACCTGCCAGGTGGGGTGGGACCAGGTCTGTCCGCCCGGGTTGGCGGCGACGGTGACGCGGTGGCTGCCGTCGGGGTTGGAGACCACGAGGTCGCCGTGCCCGTCGATGAAGGCGGCCTTGCTGCCGTCGGGCTTCCAGGCGAGGTCGCGAACGACCGTGCCGAAGTCGACGGACCTGCCGTTGATCACGACGTGGCGGGTGCCGTCGCTGATGGTGAGCCCTCTGGGCACGGTGAGCGTGTGTGCGGACGTGGCTGCGGCGACCATCGCGGCGCTGCCCTTGCCGACACCGCCGGAGGACGGAGCGGCCGTCGCGGCGGCCGTGCCGCACAGGGTGAGCAGTGCGGCGGCACCCGCGGTGACGACGGCCGCGGTGCTCCGACGGTAACGAGCGGACATCAAGGTTCCCCCCAGAAATGTGATGACGCTGCGGTGAGAGTGCCGCGGGAACCGCCGGCCGTCCCCGGAACCCGGACCGGTCCGCTCGGCTCGCTGCCTCTCGCGACAGGAGGAGTCTTTCAACCGAGGGTGCCGGAGTCGTCCGTTTCCCGTCACAGCCGTGCAATAGCGGGGCAGACGGGGGTGAAGAACGCCAGGCGGGCGAAGTCCGACGCCGACGCCGTCGTGCCGACCGCCGGCACGCGTACGGGGCCCGCCACGGCAGGGGGAAGGGGAGCTACTTCCCTCGCCGCACTGGCCGGGTCCCTGCGACGGTGAGAAGGAGCAGCACCTCCAGGCAGCACATGGTGATCACCGTGCTCCAGGACTCGCCCACCCACCACCGGCCGGCCGCACCCGCGAGCCCGACCACCAACGCCGCCCCGCCCAGGGCGATCCACGTACGCACTCCTCGCGACATGCCGCCTGCTTACAGGTCCCCGAACTCCCAGGCAAGCGAGCCGGGGAAGAGCCATCGACCGCGACCCCCAACCAAGGCTCCCGTGACGTCCCCCGCTGACCACGGTCGTAGCCCTGCCCGCCGGAGGCGTGGGCTCACCGGCGGAACAAAGCCGCGAGAGGCGCTGAGCCCGGCCACATGCCCCGGCCGCGAGGCCCGATGACCCGGGGGCGGCGGCATCCTCTGCGCCGACGGAGCTGGTTCTGGTGGGGGCAGCCGTCTTCGAGCGCACTCGGTGCCGGGTGGCGCGTGAGCCGGCCGGGAGGAGGCGCCGCGAACGCGCGCGCGGGCCGGACATGTCATGTCCGGCCCTGGCGGCTCAGTCACCGGACGGTGCCGGTGCTGCCGGTGTGCGATCTCCTCGCGGCGTGGGGGTGGTCAGCGGGCGCTCCCGAGGTCGCGGTCGGCCTCGGAGCCCTTGAGCAGCAGGGTCGTCTCCTCGATGCGGTGGAAGCGGCCGTCGGCGGCGAGGTCGGCGAAGACGTAGACCTCCATGGTCACGGCCGAGCCGTCCTTCTTGGTCAGGTGGCAGGTGTGGCGGTCGGCGTACTTGTCGCCGTCGTACAGCTCCTCGTGGACCTCGATCTCGCCTCCCGTGACGACGGCGCGCACGTGCTCCATGTGCTGCACGAACTCGGCGCGGTCGGCCCACTCGCCGTCCGTTCGCTGGCGGTACTCGGGGGTGAAGTGGCGCTCCACCGCCTCCTCCAGGGTGAGCTGGTCGTTGAGGAGCAGGTCGGTGAGGGCGGCCTTGATTCCCGTGCGGGCCATGGGAGTTCTTCCTTCGGGTGAGCGTCCAGCGGGTGGCGGGTGTGTCCGGAGCGGGTGGGCGGCTGTCGGTCAGGTGGCGGGGGTGGTGCCGGCGAGGGTGTCGTCGAGCCAGTCGTAGATCCGGGCCTGGGCCAGGCGCATGGCGCCCGGGTGGCAGTGGGCTCCCGCGCCTTCCTCGGTCGTGAAGACCATGAGGGTCTTGGGGCAGGTCAGGTGCTCGAAGAGCTGCTCGGGCTGGCCCTTGAAGAACATGTCCTCCACGGCGTCGCAGACGAGGACGGGGCACTGGATCCGCTCGGCGATGCCGTCGGCGAGGGTGTAGTCGAGGTAGGAGGCGTTGAAGGCGCGGGGGGTGTCGACACCCATGACGTACATGCCGTGGTTGAAGGCCCAGCGGGAGATCGGGTCCCTGGCCATGAGCTGCTCGAGGGCCGTGTCGAGTTCCGGAGCCGACTGCGCACGCAGGAGCCGTTCGGCTTCCTCGCGGGTGCCGGGGATGTTGCGGGTGGAGACCTCGCCGAGGTCGTAGAGGCCGTCGATGGCTATCACCGCGGCGAGACGGTGTTCGAAGGCGGCGGCCCTGGGGGCGAGGACGCCGCCCATGCTGAGGCCCAGGAGCGTCATGCGGTCGTTGTCGATCTCGGGGATGGTCTCGGCGAAGTCGACGACGGGGGTGATGACGTTCTCCCAGTCGGGGCGGAAGACCAGGCCCTCGTGGTGTCGCGGGCCGGGCATGCCGGGTCCGTCGAAGACCAGCACGTTGTAGCCGCGCTCGACGCCGGCGATCGCTCCGAAGAAGTGCATCTCCTCCGCGGTGCCGTCGAAGCCGTTGTGCATGATCAGGGTCGGGCGGGGGGTCCCGGAGTCGTCGACGCGGTACAGGTAGCCCGGCAGGGTGGTGTTCTCGTAGGGGATCTCGACGGGCTCGATGCGCGGGGTGGTGTAGAGGGCCACCGCGGTCCTGAAGCACTCCACGGAGCGGTCGTAGGCGTGGTCGTGGCGCGGGTCGCAGGTCTGGCCGTGCAGGAAGAACTCCGCCGACCGGTAGTAGTTCGACGCCCGCAGGAACCCGTCCCGGGCGCTCACCTCGTGGCCGGCCTCCAGCGCCTTCTGGGCCTCGGCGGAGACGCGGTCGGCGGTGGCGGCCCACTCGGTGTACCAGCTGTCGTAGTCACCCTCGGTGATCCGCCCGGCGGTGGAGATGACCTCGCCGAAGTCCGCGCCGCCGTAGGCGATGTGGCTCACCGAGCGCAGGGTCTCGTACCAGAACTGGATGTTGTTGGGGAACAGAAGCTGCTGCATCGCACTCTCCTCCGAGCATCGGCCGTCGGCCGCCGAATCCCTCTGCAAGCACAGATCTGTGCTTGCGATGAAGGGAACTGTAGACCCGTCGGACGCAGGAAGCAAATATCTGTGCTTACGATGGTTGTATGAGCCCGAAGCCACCGGCACCACGTATCCGCAAGAGCCCCGAGCAGGTCCGCTCGGCCGTCCATCAGGCGGTCGTCGACCTCCTCTCCGACCCGGAGGGAGTCGACCTGTCCATCCCCGCGATCGCGGCGCGCGCGGGGGTCAACCACACCAGCGTCTACCGGCGTTGGGGCAGCCGAGAGGCGCTGCTGGCCGACGTGGTCACCACCCGTCTCGAACGGGACTCGCCGTTGAACGACACCGGCAGCCTGCGCGGGGACCTCATCGCCTGGGCGCAGGCCGGGGTGGCGAGCATCCGCACGCCCGAGGGCCGGCTCCTCATCCGCGCCGTCGCCCTGTCCATGCCCGGCGGCGCCACCGCGCCGGGGGAGCGCACGCAGCAGTTCGAGCGCCGGATCGCCTCCATCGAGAGCATCCGGGAACGTGCGGTGGCCCGCGGCGAGGTCCCGCCGCCCCTGGAGGACATCCTGGACCAGCTCATCGCACCGCTCTACGTCCGAGCCATCTTCGCCATCGACGTCCCGGCCACCGGCTACCCCGAACTGCTCGTGGACAGACTGCTCAGCGGCACCCGCGCACCCGACACCGCCGCGTGAACGCGGCGGCCCGTACCCGGCGCCGGAGCCGTTCCAGGGCCTCCTCCAGGGGGAACCGGGCCGGAGCACCCGACCGGAGGTGCCCGCCACCTGGGTGAGGAGGGGCGGCCCGGTGCCGCATGCCGCACGGTCAGCGCGCGTCGTCCAGCGGCGGCCTCCGTCGAGAGCGTGGTCATCGGGCGCCGCCCGCTGTGCCATTTCGAATGGCACACTCGGAGTGTGACTGACGACGACGTCGACTTCCCGCCCGGCGACGGCCCCACCAGCGGCATCTCCGTCACCTTGACCGCCGGAACCCTGCAGGCCATCCGTGAGCGGGTCGGCAAGCGAGGTGTCTCGGCTTACCTGGAGAAGGCGGCCCAGCGGCAGATCGAGCGCGACAATCTGGACGAGCTGATCGCGGACTTCGACAAGGTGCATGGTCCGGCCGACCCCGAGGCCGTGGCGGCGAAGCGTGCCCGGCTGACCGGCGGTGCCTCGGACGCCGGGGCGGCCGCGTGAGCGGTGCTCTGGTCCTGGACAGCGAGGGCCTGGCGAAGGCTGTACGGCGTGATCGGGAGATCCACGAGTGGCTGACGGCGGCTCGCGACGCGGCCACAAGACGGCCACAAGTACGCCATCGACGCCATGCTGTGCGCGACCGCCCTGCAGCATTCAGGCCGGGTGACGATCCTGACTTCCGATGTGGAAGACATCGGCCGGCTCACTGCCGAGCATCCACGCGTGAGCGCGGAGAAGGTCTGAGCCGGGGCACCTTGCGGAGACGGCGGCGCTCGGTGTGCGCGAGCGTCTGGGGGGGGCACGGCCCTCGTGACCCACATCGACCCCGGAATCGGCCCGAGCGTCCGTCGCTCCCGCACGGAGGGTGTCCCAGGAGAGCCCTCATGCTCAGGCGCCGTCGGCGGAGGGCTCCGGAACCGGCCAGATGATCTCCACCTGTTTCGGCGTGCTCGATCTCCTCGTCCTCGTCCGAGTGCTGGGCAAGGGGGAGGGTCCGGTGCCCGACATCACGACATTGAGGTCTGCCGGAATGCTGACTGCTGCGGTCGCGGCGATCGTCGCTTCCCGGGCTGAGAGCGCGGAGCGGGTCTGCCGGTCGTCGGGGTGGCTCGGGGGTGCCGTGGGCTGAGCTCCTGCCGTGGTCCTCCCGGAGCGGCGTGGATCCCTTCCCCCCCCCGTGAGTGCCGCCCGGCGGGAGAGACCCGCAAATGCATCGACCACTGAGTGCCGGGTGCCGGGTGCCACACGCGGTCAGGGCCTGATCGCGAACACCATGCCTATGTCGCCGGCCTGCTGGACCGGGTTCTGCTCGGTGCTGACTGCGAAGCCGTGTGTGAGGAGGGTCGCGCAGACCGCGTCGCGGTTCTGCCGCCAGCGCTCCACCTCCACCACGGCCTGGCGGATCAGCGGCCAGTGCCGTTCCTCGATTCCCCTGAGGACCTCGAGTTCGGCGCCTTCCACATCGATCTTGAGCAGGTCGATGCGGTCGATGCCGTGCTCGCTGAGCGCCGATGACAGGGTCCGGACCTTCACCCGGTGCGTCTCAAGGCGCCGCATCACCCGCAGCTTGCGGCCGACGAGAACAGTGAGAATGGGGAGGGGTACGCGGCGCAGGACCGGTCCCAGGCCGCCCTGACTGATCATTTCGACAATGCTGGCGGTGACCCGGCGCCGCTCGGCCTCGATGTTCCCCTGATCTCGCGAGGAAGAAGAGAAGATCGTGGCGGCCGGAACGTAGCTGAAATCGATCTCGTCCTCGCGAGACGCCAACCCGTAAGGGAGCGGGGTCAGGCGCCCGTTGAAGAAGTCACGAGCGTTGCGCTCAAGCGTCGCGTGGAGTGGAGGCAACGGCTCGAAGGCATAAATCCGCACGTCCCCATCCAGCCGTTCGTACACGGCCGCCGAGAACACGCCGATGTTGGCCCCCACGTCGAGTACCGTCGCGCCCGGCGTGCATGCGATGCCGTGGGTGAAGTAGCCGCCCACCTCCTCACGCAGGAAGGACAACTCCCAAGGATTGATGCTATGCAGTTCCATCGCATTCATGGCCATGACAAAGTCATTAGCAGGACTGGGACGGCAATCCAATCCGTGTGGCTCACTTCGGCCGATTCCCTCGCCTGGCAGTGCGGCCGCGCCGGCCCACGGGCGCCAACTGGCGAACACCCGCCACGAGGTTCGTCCGGTGTCCCCTCGGCGGAGCGACTGCGGCCCGGCTGGGGCGCGACAAAAGACCCCCGGGCCGTCATCAGCCTGGGGGTTCATGGTGGAGCGGGTGACGAGAATCGAACTCGCGCTCTCAGCTTGGGAAGCTCGGGTTTCTTGGTGGCGGATGCTCGGCTGACCTGCGGCCGAGTGGGCTGGAGCTCTGATCGCCCCCGTGGTCAATCCCTGCTGTTCCCCGTGGTTCTCCGCAGGATCTGGCACGCGAATGGCATGGTCTTTGCCTCGAAGTCCCTTGGCGGAGCTGGGGCCCGGAGTGCCTGAGCCTCAGCCGACGACAGTCAGCCACGACGGCGGGTGCGCCGACCGAACACGCACGCGTGTGCCTCGCCGCACCCCCACCGGCCTCAGCCACGCTGCCATGTCGTCAACCAGATGAACTGCGCCGGTGGAAGCGTGGCGGTGAGGCCTTGGGCGATGACCCCAGACATTCAGGGCGATATCGAGTGCCTTTCTCTCGCGCAGCCATCGTTGCTCAACCAGAGGCGAGAAGCCGGGCGAAGCACTCACCGAAGTGCGGCGATCAATGCCCCGATCCCGGCCAGATTCGAGGAAATTTCGAGCAGTGACAGCGATGTCTCACAGAGATACGCTCTCGCGTAACTACTGTAAACAAATTTGCGTTTACTAGTCGGTGGGATCTAGCTTGTCCTCAAGTGCCTACGAACGTAGAACCGACCGGAACGCAGAACTGGTCGGCTCACTCTTCTTCCCTCAGCCAATAGCTGTCATTCATCTTGGGGTCAGGCCTCAGCGGAGAATGCTCAATCCTCATCTGTGTATTTTCCATGCGCCATTCCTCGATTCCCTCACGGGCATGGTTCAAGGAATTACAATCATCGACAGAGAGATAGAATTGCAATGCCTCCACGCGCTTCCAAAGTCTATTAATGCGCTCCAGTTGAGGAGGTCGTTGCGCAGCCAGGGAAAAGTATGCCGTCAGAGTCCCGTTGACCTCGTTCCGAGACAGACGCGAATTAAGATGAGGCAAGATATCAATTCCACCATCAGCACTATATACGACAACGATGGTGGGCGATCGTCCAGTGCCAAGGTAACGAACTGCATTATTTAGTCGGCTACCTCGGGCTGGATCTCCTTCCCCTTTAGCCACGCCATCGAGGATTACGCCGATTGCGTGGCAGAACCCCTGGGAGTCAAGCAGAACGGCGCCATCCATATCCGTAAGTTGGGTCAGTATATTTGTTGACAATGGGGCTGGCTCAACTGCCCACGATTGTGGTGATAGCCGCTGTGCTTCCCCTTTTGCATCGGCAGAAATGATGAGCATCGCCCCGTGGCGGTGCTTACCGATGGCTCGGGCCGCGCGCACTAGGGCATCGCTATCGACTTCAGGAAAAAGACGATCGCAAAGGCTAATAAAGTAGCCTTCATCAAGGACATGCTTCGGCAAACTAGGTGTTCCGTCGCGGACTGAAACTAGTGCAGTGCCAGCATGTGACAGCTCCCAATAGCCCCGCCTCAGAAATGTTACGACGAAGACTGACTCGGTTGCTGGATCATAGTCGGATCGTACCGTTCCAAGTCCATATATTTCTTCCCCGTCGGAGAGTACGTCGGCGGTTGGCCCGCTCCCTTCGAGTAGTTTACGAATAGCCAACGTGTTGCGGCTATCCACCGGGTTCGCGAGTTTCACGTTCACGTCAATGGCTGGGTTATCTGGCTGCGCTAGCACCAGCCGCCCAGCTCCTTCCCGCCCCTCATACGGAAGCGCTGAAAGCTGGTTCATTAGCACATGAAAGTCACTCGCAAACCAATAGCCAATACAGTAAATCATGGTCCGCAACATCATCTCTGTCGCGGTCCGCACAACCTCACCTGTACTTACACCAAGCACGTCCAAACCAGCGCCGGCTTCCGGCATGTAGAGAGCACGGCGCGCGCGTCCAAGAATCTCCCAGATAACCGCATGCACGAGTGATGGAAATACGTCCATACGGGCAGACGTGGTCGTTGAAATCTGTGGCACGTTTGCAACGGCATGCTTTTCGGTGCTGATGATGACATGAACCTCATAGTCGTCAACTCGTACCGAGTTACTGGCGAAGTAGATTCGCTCCTCGTGCCCGTCCAATGAACCAAGCGTTTCTTCGAGGGCTTCGGCACGCATCCGATTCTTCAGGCGCTCATGGAAGATCTCATGCGCCCTACGGTCACTATGATGGATGTCACTCTCGGGATTATCTCGGTATTTCGTGGCGGCAAGAAGTTTAACTCCCGCAAGATCTACAGTGCTATACAGATCCTCTCCCTGCTCCACGCAGATAGGGAATGGGTGCTGACCAGCTGCCCGAAAACCAACGAGGATGCACCTGCCTTCAGCGTCGAAATCGACCTGCTTGAAGGCTTCCTCAACCTCATGTTCAATAGAGATTCGGAAGCTGTCTTGGAAACCCCACATGAATTGCTCGATGACGCGCCCACTCACGATGTCTCCTTTATTTGTCGCCTACGAACGGGCTCGTGCGGTTAAAACCATCGGCAGCAAGAGCAGATTCAGCGCTGCTGTAACGGGCAGAAGACCACTCAGAAAAACGCAGCTCACCATCAGTTCGCCGATCGGTGAAATACACTCCTTCCAGCCCCTCGCTGGGCTGGAAACCGATGTACGCTTCGGCAGCGCCTTTGTGTCGTACACTGCGGTCACGCACACCGGGGCGAGGAGTATTGACATACTGCCAACTGAGTCGCCACCGGCCGTCAGAGTCATGGATAAGCTTGGCGTGCTCAGAAATTGACTTTGACTCCCCAGTGAACAGCGTAACTGTGCACTTCGACGCCGACTGGGAAACGTAAATGGCAGTGGGAATTGGCGGGACGCTCTCTCCATTCGGATGCACGTAGGAAGACACCAACTCACCTCGCCACGTTCCGGCTACCAACGGCACGCCCGTGAAGTATCGCACCACCTTCCACTTCCAGATGAATCGCTCCCACAGAGCGAACGCCAGGGCAGCGATCGTTCCAGCAATGGAATAGATACGGAGTGGTACCTGTGAGAAGCCCTGGCCGGCAAGCAAAGCAAGGACCAGCCAGACGAGGGCAGCAATACCAATGCCGATGCGAACCTTGACGTTTTCCATCAGTTGTCGAGCCCCAGGTTCTGCCACGCCTTCAGCGTAAGTTCATGCGCGTCTTCCATAGACCATTTCTGTGCAGGTCCGAACAGCGGCTTGATACCATTCGGCTCGCGCCAGTCCGTAGCGGAACCGCCGGGCTTGGTCTGGTTCCAGATGTGTCGAATGACATGCGTGATGTCATCGGTGAGTGGCGTTGCACCTCCGTGGTTAAAGTGTCCGTCCGGCGTGCAATACACCAAGCACTCCATGAAGTAGCTTGGTAGTGCTTCGATTTCACCAGCCGCCACAAGATCGTTTTCTATGCGCTTGAGGATCCGCACCATCTGCTTATAGCGCCTGCCAGTTCGATTCACATTCTTATCGACCCCGTTGGTGTACTGTTGCTCGGGGTAGTTAATGACCCACTCGCCGTTCATGCGTCGAGTTGTGGTTCCCTCGAAATATTGAACCCTTCCCATGGCGTCGTAGTAATACTTCCGGTGTCCGAAGGAAGGCACGACATCAGCCTTAACGCGACCGCCATTTTCGGCTATTTCAATGGCAGTAGATCCAGACGTGTCACAGTTGCTGCCGTACGCGGCGCGCATTGCCTTCTCTAGCTCCTCGCGAAAAGCAGCTCCTTCGTAACGCTTACCAGTCAGAGGTTGCCGCACGATCTTGTCCGCTGGGCGCAGTGCTTCATCGTCAAAGTAGTTGAATCCCTTGTGGATCACTGCGATGTCAACGTCACTGTCCGCGCGAACGTTGGTGTTGTTCTTGTACGAGCCCTTCGGCAGGAACCTGATGCCGATGCCGTCGAAGCCGTCCCAGCTCTCAACTGCTTTGCGCACCATGCGCTCGGCTCGCTCTTGCTTTTCTTGCTCGGTGTTGCTGGACGGTGCCTTGTAACGCGCCAGCTTCTCTTCCAGTGCTGTCATTGTTGACCCTCGTTCTTACGTTCTTGCGCATCGGTACTACCGCCGATGTCATGTGCCGGGTCCTGGGGGCAGGACTCGGCACACAATCAAGCTAGCTGTGAGCACCGGCAGTTGCCCATCCCTCGTCAGGTAGCGGCTCGGTGGCACCAAGTTGCTTGATCCGCAGCTGTCGAGGGCGCGGTACGGTTCCCGGCCGGGCTGGAGCGGGGCGGAGACAGGAGCGCAGGCCCGGCCGGGGGCCGGGCCGCGCGCGGGGAGCGGAGCGAGCCGCCTTGAACCAGTAGAGAAACTTGTAACGCAGTCGGCTTTAGCTGGTGCGTGCAGCTGTGAAGGAGTAGGCGCACGCGGGCAGTTCTACGCCTCGGCGGTGGGTCAGGGGTAGGAAGAGCACCGGTCGGACTGTCCACGTGATGCGCAGGCGAGCGTGGGTGATGGACACGGTGCAAGGCTTGCGGTGCAGCAGGGCTCGACGGGTGTCGATGCGCTGGTCGTAGAGCCGCTCCCAGGCCTCGGTGCTGGTGGCTGTGTCGAGGGCTGGTGAGATGGTGCGAAGGATGGTGCCCACCCAGTTGTTGGCCTCTACGGCGGAGTACGCGTCGTAGGCGGCTGTGAGCGCCGGCGCCTGCTGCTGGTCCAGGTCCTGTGTCCAGCATTCGCACCAGAAGCCGGGCCTGGTCGTCGTCTTCAGCATGGCTGGCCCCCGGGCTGGCCGTTGGTGAAGAGTTCCGCGGTGACCGTGCGGCCCGGGTGGCGGTCGTGGATGACGACGCGGTGGGCGAGCAGGCTGACCATGCCCAGGCCCCGGCCGTGTTCGGCGTCCTGGTCCTGGTGCTCGATCTTGGGGAGGGTGCTGGTGCCGCCGTCGTCGGTGACCGAGAGCGCCACCACCTGAGTCGAGACCGCGACGGCGAGGTGGAAGCTGCCGTACTCGCGGCCGCTGGCGGTGTGGAGGATCGCGTTGGCGCTCAGCTCGCTCACGATCAGCTCGGCGTCCTCCGCGAGGGGGGAGCCGCGCAGGATGTCGCGGGTCCATCGGCGGGCCCGGCTCACTTCTTCGGGGAATCCTGGGCAACTCATTCCCCAGACCCGAGCCGTACTCATATACTCGTGCATACAAGTTCCTTCATGCTGGTAGGCCGCCATGTGCAGCAGGTTCGGGCTAGACGAGTTTCACGCCGTCGTGGGCGCGAATGGCCGGCGGGGTCGTCGCGTCGAGTGCGTCCAGGACACGGATCGCGTACGCCTCGTCGGCAAGCTCAGTGATCTCTTCGCGGGTGGCCCAGCGCAGTGCGCGGGTCTCGTCACCGGTGGTGGGCGTGCCGTCCGCGGCTTCACAGCGGAAGACCAGGGAGACGATCAGGCCCGTCATGTTCTTGTAGACGCCGGTCAGGGTCGCCGGAAGTGCGATCTTGATGCCGGTCTCTTCGAGGACCTCGCGCTGAAGGGCCTCGGGGATGGTCTCCTCGCGTTCGAGGACACCGCCCGGCGGTTCCCAGTGGCCGTTGTCCCGGCGCTGGATCAGGAGGGCCCGGCCCTGGTCGTCCACGACGACCCCGGCCACGCTCACGGAGTGCGGGCGTTCTGTACTCACGTTCCTCGGCCCTCTCGGATGACTAGGCTCCCCACCGTAGCAACAACACTCACCCGCTCGTCTAGATATCTAAAGGAGTACATATGAGCCCCCTCTCCTCGGGCCTCCTCGGTGATCTCGACCCCACGAGTGATCGTGCGGTGTTCAGACAGATCGCCGACCAACTGCGCGAGGCCATCGACGACGGGCGGTTCCGTGAGGGGGAGAAGCTGCCCTCGGAGGCGGAGCTGGTCGAGCACTACGGGGTCTCCCGGATGACCGTGCGGAACTCCTTCTCCATCCTGACGGGGGAGGGGCTCGTGCACGCCGAGCACGGCAAGGGCGTCTTCGTCCGACCGCGCCCACCGGTGCGACGACTGGCCTCCGACCGGTTCGCCCGGCGTCATCGGGAGCAGGGCAAGTCCGCGTTCATCGTGGAGGCCGACGCCGCCGGCAGCCACCCCACGGTCGACAGCCTGGAGGTCAAGGAGGAGAAGGCGAGCCAGGACATCTCCACCCGGCTCGGGTCCGTGCGTCGAGTGCTTGCCCGGCGCCGCCGCTACCTCCTCGACGGGCGCCCGGTCGAGTTCGCCGCCTCCTACCTCCCGCTCGACATCGCACGCGGGACTCCGATCGCCGAACCCAACCCCGGCCCCGGCGGCATCTACGCCCGCCTCGAAGAACTCGGCCACCACCTCGACCACTTCGAGGAGGAGATCCGCGCCCGGATGCCCTCACCCACCGAGGTCAAGACACTGCACCTGGCCGCCGGCGTCCCCGTCATCCATCTGATCCGGACCGCCTTCGACAAAGAAGGACGGGCCGTCGAAGTCTGCGACACGGTCATGGCGGCGGACACCTACGTCCTTGCCTACCAACTCCCGGCGACCTGACCGGGTGAGCGACGGCGGAGCACGGGACACGCTCCTCAACCCGTACACCCCGACACACCTATTCGTGTAGCTGAGTCGGCAGGTCGTGTGCAAGGCGATCCACATGAGCCTGGAGATCGGGTTCGCAAGACGACACGTGTCTAGATGAGCACAATAGGGGCATTTCCGTGCGCACCATCCGCGTTGAGGCCTCGGCTTCGGCGAAGAAGGCGACCCGCAAGCCTTCTGGCGCGAATCTGGCACGCGCCGACTGATCATCAGGGACAGCAAAAAGGCCCGGGTCTGTGACCTGGGCCTTCGTCGTGGAGCGGGTGACGAGAATCGAACTCGCGCTCTCAGCTTGGGAAGCTGATGTTCTACCATTAAACTACACCCGCGTAACGCCGATGATCATCGGTGTCGTAGCGCTCGCTCACTGTACCCCATGTCGGACCCCCGGTGCCCGGACCGCGGGGTTCCCCGTGCGTCGGTAGGGGTGGACGCGGCTGCGGGGGGCCGGAGTTGGGGCGTACGGTGGGGTGCCGGAGTGCCGCCTGGAGGGCCGTCCCTTTCATCCCGTAATGTGGCTTTCGTCGCCGTCATGGCAGTGAGACGCAGGCTCTTGGGGAAGGGACGCAGAGAACTTGTTGGAGCGCACCGTCGTCCGTTGTGCCGAAGGGCACGTGTTCAGCACCGCTTCGTTCCCGATGCAGCAGGCCGGGCGCCTCGGTCCCGGCCGGCTCGTCCGGTGTCCGCGCTGCGCCCGGCTGCGCAGTGCGGTGCCGGTGCCGCTGGGCAAGCGGTAGCCGTAAGCGGTACAGGCGCGCGGAGGCGGCGGGATTGTGGCTGCTCCGCGCGCCTTGCGTATTCTCGGGACGTGCTTCTCTCAGACATGGACATCCGGACCGAGATCGACAAGGGGCGGGTCGCCATCGACCCGTTCGATCCGAGCATGGTGCAGCCCTCGAGTATCGACGTGCGCCTCGACCGCTACTTCCGGGTGTTCGAGAACCACAAGTACCCCCACATCGACCCCTCCGTCGAGCAGTCCGACCTCACCCGGCTCGTCGAGCCGGAGGGCGACGAGCCGTTCATCCTGCACCCCGGGGAGTTCGTGCTCGCCAGCACCTACGAGGTCATCACGCTTCCCGACGACCTCGCCTCGCGGCTGGAGGGCAAGAGCTCGCTCGGGCGCCTCGGGCTCGTCACCCACTCCACCGCCGGGTTCATCGACCCCGGCTTCTCGGGCCATGTGACGCTCGAGCTGTCCAACCTCGCCACCCTCCCGATCAAGCTCTGGCCGGGCATGAAGATCGGGCAGCTGTGCATGTTCCGGCTCAGCTCGCCGTCCGAGTTCCCGTACGGCAGCGAGCGGTACGGATCGCGCTACCAGGGGCAGCGCGGCCCCACCGCCTCCCGCTCCTTCGTCAACTTCCACCGCACCCAGGTGTGAGGCGGCCCACCGGCTGGAACGGCTAGAACGTGCCCAGCTTCACGATCGACAGGATCGCGATCAGCTGGATCGCCGACGCCGCCAGGGCCCGCGGCCACGGCAGGTCGTGGGACCTGGACACCATCAGGGTGAGCAGCGCGCCCGCCGCGATCCAGGTCGCCCAGCCCAGCACCTGGACGAACGCGGCGTCGCCGCCGGCGAACATCGCCACGAGCAGGCGGGGCGCGTCCGTGATGGCCATGATCAGCATGGACAGGCCCACGGTGGGCTGCCAGGCGCCGTCGCCGCCGAGCTGACGGGCCAGGGTGTGGGTGACCACGCCCAGGATGAACGAGCTGAGCACCATCGCCACGGCCGTCGTCAGGACGATCGGGACCGCGCTCGACAGGGTCGCGCCGATCGCGTCCTCGCGGGCGCCGTCGAAGCCGAAGACCGCGAGCAGGCCGTAGACGAAGGTCACGACGAGGGCCGGGGTCCACATCGTGTAGTCGCGCATCCGCAGGAAGGTCGGGCCGGGGGCCGTCACGATGCCCCGCAGCAGGTCCTTCCAGTGCAGCGGGGGCCCGACCGGCGGCGCGGACGCCTGACCGGCGCGGTAGGTCTCACCCGCGCTGTAGGGGTCCTCGCCGACGGAGAACGCCTGGGTGTGACCCGGGTTGTTCGCCGCGTACGGATCCGGCGACCCGGGGTGCCCCTGGGCGCCGCCGTCGCCGAAGTACTCCGGCTCCCCCTGAGCCCCCTGGGCCTGCCACTGGGACTGCCCACCGCCGTACGGCCCCGGGCCGCCGTAGGGCCCTGCCCCGCCCTGCGCCCCGCCGTGCTGCTGGCGCGAGGGCGCGGAGGGGTAGCCGTACGACGACGGGCGCTGCGGTGCCTGCTGCCCGTACGGGGGGTGCTGCGGTCGCGCTTGCGGGGCGCGGTTGTCACGGCCGCGTCCGATCCTGAATCCAGCCACGCCTTCGAACGTACCTGGTCCCGGAAGGCCGCGTACCGGGCCCAGGGCGACGGGCCCGGCATTGCTGCTGAGCTGTGACATCCCCTAAGGGTTCCGGGGCAGTTAAGGCGAGAGGGCCGGCACGGGTGTCACGGGACCGCGGGTGGAGCGGGCGCCGGCGTCCTGCGGGCCGCCCGTGAGTGCGGTACCGCGGTCGGCCGGAGCTGGCCGCCGCGGCGTACGGGGCCGCCGCGCGGCCGCAGGCGCAGGGTGAGGGGGGAGGCCGCGCCGGGCACCGACCCGGTCGGGACCACCACGCCCGGGGAGGGCGCCGTGCCGGTGGGGAGCTTGAGCAGCAGCCGTACCGCCGTGACACCGGTCAGGCAGATCACGGCGAGTGCCGCGCCGGGGGCGAGGAGCCGGTGGGTCACCAGCGCCGACGCCAGGCAGCCGGCCACCGCGACCGCGCTCAGCGTCCGTACGACCTGCCGCACCGGCATCCCCATGCGGCGCAGCCGGTGGGCGATGTGGTCCGTGCCGCCCTGGAGCAGCGGTCTGGACTCCCGGTGGCGGGAGAACATCACCAGGGCCGTGTCCAGTGTCGGCACCAGGGTGGCGAGAAGGAGGCTGACGGGCCCGGTGAGGCCCGGCCGGCCGTCGTGGAGCACCGTCATCGCCGAGGCCAGGGTGAAGCCGAGGAAGAGCGACCCCGCGTCACCGAGGAAGATCCGCGCCGGATGCCTGTTGTGGAAGAGGAAGCCGAGGCAGGCGCCGGTCAGGGACGCCGTCAGCACGCCGAGGACGCCCGGCCCGTCGACGAGGGCACTCACGCACACGAAGAGGCCGACGACGGCGCACAGGGAGGACGCCGCGCCGTCCATGTTGTCCAGGAAGTTGAAGGCGTTCATGGTGAAGACGATCCAGACGACGGCCAGGACCACGTCCACCGCGTTGCCGAACACGGCCGGGTGCCCTCCGGCGAGCACCACCGCGGTGGCCGCCGCGATCTCGGCGCCCAGTCGCGGCCCCGCGCCGAGGGGGCGCAGATCGTCGACGAGCCCGAGCAGGCACATGAGCGCCGCGCCGCCGAGCAGCAGCGCGAGCACGGGTGTGAACGCGCCCGCGACGGCGGCCGCGGCGGTGCTCGCGGCGAGGGTCGCGACCGCGACGGCGATCCCGCCGAGGTAGGGCGTCGGCCTGCTGTGCGCCTTGCGGGCGCTGGGGCGGTCGGTGATCCCGTGGCGCAGGGCGAAGCGTCTGAGCGGTTCCGTCAGCAGCAGCCCGAGCAGGAGGGCCGCGCCCCCGGCGCCCGCCGCCGCGAGTGCCTCGCTCATGCCGCTCACCGGTGCGCCAGCGCCGACTCGGCGGCGGGCCGGCAGGTCGACGGGGCGGAGGCGGCTACGGCGGACGGGGCGGCGGGGGAGGCGGGGAGGGCGGTGGGGACGGCCGTCGGAACGCGCGGCTCCGAGGCGCTCGGCACGCGTGCCGGTGCCTCGCCGGCGGGGCCGGTGCGCGGATCGCCGTGCAGATCGGCCCGGGCGTCCGCGATCGCGTCCGTGAGGATGTCGGCCAGGGTGTGCCGCGGCCGCCAGCCGGTCAGGGCGCGGAGCTTGGCGGTGTTCGGGACGCGCCGTTCCATGTCCTCGAAGCCGGGACCGTACGCGTCGGCGTACGACAGGTGCTGGACGGCCGAGACGCTCCCGGCGCGGGTGACGATCCGGTCGGCCAGCTCCCGGATGCTGATCTCCTCGTCCGCGCCGATGTTGAAGGTCTCTCCCACGGCGCCCGGGTGCTCCAGCAGGAGCAGCAGGGCCGCGACCGCGTCCGCGACGTGCAGGAAGCAGCGCCGCTGACTGCCGTCCGCGTGGATGGTGAGCGGCTCGCCCCGGACGGCCTGCCGGGCGAAGCGGGGGATGACCATGCCGTACGCCGGGCTCTGGCGGGGGCCCACGGTGTTGAAGAACCGGACGACGGTCGAGCGCAGGCCCCGCTCCCGGTGGTAGAGGACGGCCATGATCTCGTCCATCGCCTTGGCGGTGCTGTAGGACCACCGGGCCACGGACGGGCTGCCGAGGATACGGTCGGAGCCCTCGGTGAGCGGCCCCGACGAATTCTTTCCGTAGATTTCCGAAGTGCTGGCGACGAGAATCCTGCGATCGTGCCGCACCGCGCTCTCGATGACGTTCTCGGCGCCTTTTGTGTTCGTGATGAACGACCTCAGTGTCTGCTCGACAATGAGCTTGACTCCTACGGCGGCAGCCAGATGGATGACGTTATCGGATTCTGCCACCAGTTCATCCACGAGGGCTGCGTCGAGGATGGATCCGCGGACGAAGCGGAATCGTCGGTCCGTCTGTGCCCGGGTGAGGTTCTCCTGCCGTCCGGTGGTGAGATCGTCGAGTACTACCACGTTGTGCCCGCTTGTCAGCAACGCGTCGACGAGATGCGAGCCGATGAATCCGGCTCCACCCGTGACCAGGTAATTCAAACTGCGGTCCATGTGCGGCTTCACTCCGGTTCGGGTTGCGGTGTCTCAGTTCCACAGCGCGCGGCAGCATTGCCGAGCCAACGTTCACCTATGCGATCCGTCATGGAAGTTGAAACGTCGTCAAGAAATTCGTTGCTCTTCGGCGCGCCCGCTTGGTTACGGAATCAGGGTGATGGACGGCGGACACAACCAGATGGTTCCGGCCAGATCCCTCGCGCATGAGCGTCAATGGAGGTTGGTGTCTGGCATATGCCGAACCCCCCCCCATGAAAACGGAGTGATGAGCGTGCGTCAGAGATGCGAGAGCGACACGGTCACCGGCGGGCGGAAGCTGGTCGTCGTAGGTCTGGGGTATGTGGGGCTTCCCCTCGCCGTGCGGGCGGCGGAGGCGGGGTACACGGTCGTCGGAGTGGACACGGACGAGTTGCGGGTCAAGCGTCTGGGTGCCGGCGACTCCTACGTCGAGGACATCGGCGATCTGCGCCTCGTGGCGGCCGTGGACGGCGGCCGGCTCCACGCCACCACCGACTACGCCCGCACCGAGGGCTTCGACGTCTGCGTCATCACCGTGCCGACGCCGCTGCGGGAGGGCGTACCGGACCTGAGCTTCGTGGAGTGCGCGGGCCGCAGCATCGCCCCGCACATCACCCCCGGCGCCACGGTGGTCCTGGAGTCCACGACCTATCCCGGCACGACCGAGACCCTGCTGCGGCCGCTGCTGGAGGAGGGCAGTGGGCTGGTGGCGGGGCGGGACTTCCACCTCGGTTACAGCCCGGAGCGCATCGACCCGGGCAACCCCGAGTGGCGCCTGGAGAACACCCCCAAGGTGATCTCCGGGATCGACCCGGTGTCACTGGGGCACGTCGAGCGCTTCTACGGCGACGTCGTCGCGCGCACCGTGTCCGTGAGCTCCTGCCGGACCGCCGAGCTGACCAAGCTGCTGGAGAACACCTTCCGGCACGTCAACATCGCCATGGTCAACGAGATGGCCATGGTGTCACGGCAGTTGGGGGCCGACATCTGGGAGGCGATCGACGCCGCGAGCACCAAGCCGTTCGGCTTCATGCCGTTCCGGCCCGGCCCCGGGGTGGGCGGGCACTGCCTGCCGGTCGACCCGTCCTATCTGTCCTGGCAGGTGAAGCGGCTGCTGCGGCAGGAGCTGCGGTTCATCGGGCTGGCCAACGAGATCAACGACCACATGCCCGCGCACGTCGTGCGGCGGATCACGCGCGGGCTCAACGAGCGCGGAAAGCCGGTCAAGGGGTCGCGGGTGCTTCAACTCGGGCTGGCGTACAAGAAGAACACCGGGGACATCCGTGAGTCGCCGGCCCTCACCCTCGCCCGGTCGCTGCTCACGCTCGGGGCGCGGCTGGCGGTGGTGGAGCCGTACACGGAGGCGCATCTGGTGCCGACGGACATCACGCGCGTGGAGTTGACGGAGGCGGAGGTCCGGGCGGCGGACGTGATCGTGGTGGCGACCGACCACGACGACTTCGACTACGCGCTCGTCGAGCGGGCGGGGGCCTATGTGCTGGACACGCGCAACCGCTGCCGGGGCGCCGCGGTCGAGGTCCTCTGACAGGCGGCGAGGGCGCGGGTCAGGGGCGCGGGGAGCGTGCACTCCCCGCGCCCCGGGGGGCCGGGCCGGTCAGGCCAGGGACCGGAACCAGCGCACCGTCTCCTCCAGGCCCTCCTCCAGCGGGGTCGCCCTGAGGTTCGGGAACAGGGCGCGCAGGGCCGTGTCGTCGGCCTGGGAGTCGCGTACGTCGCCTCGGCGGGCGTCCTCGTGGCGGATCTCGATCGCCGACCCCAGCGCCTTGGCGAGCTGGTGCGCGAGTTCCAGCACGCTCACCCGGGTGCCGAAGGCCAGGTTGACCGGTGCCGGGCAGGTGACCTCGCGTTCGACGGCGTCGGCCAGGACCCGCGCCACCGTGCCGACGTAGGTGAAGTCACGGGTCTGGTGGCCGTCGCCGTGCACCGTCAGCGGCTCGCCCCGCAGCGCCGCGTCGACGAAGGACGGGACGACCGCGGCGTACGCGTGCCCCGCGCTCTGCAGCGGTCCGTAGACGTTGAAGAAGCGGAAGACGAGCGCCGGAAGGCCGAACGCCGGGCCGTACGCGAGGACGTAGGCCTCGGTGGCGAGCTTGCTGGCCGCGTACGGGCTCAGCGGCCGGGTCGGCAGGCCCTCGTGCTTGGGCAGGTCGGTGACCGAGCCGTACACCGAGGACGAGGAGGCGGCGACCAGGTGGGTGCCCGCGCGGCGGCACGCCTCCAGCACCCGTACGGTGCCGGTCGCGTTGACGTCGTGGCTGGCGAACGGGTCCGCCAGGGAGCGCGGCACGGACGGGCGGGCGGCCAGGTGGACCACGGCGTCGGCCCCGGCCACCACGTCCTCCAGCAGGGCGGGGTCCAGGATGCTGCCCTCGACCAGCTCGGCGCCCGTGCCCGCGAGGTTGGCCGCCGAGCCGGTGCTCAGGTCGTCCAGGGCGACGACGTCGCCGATGCCAGGGCGCGAGAGCAGTTCGCGGCACAGGTTGGCTCCGATGAAGCCGGCGCCTCCGGTCACTACGACGTTCAACGGTTCACACCTTTCGGTTGGGCGGGTGGCGGCCACCAGCCGCGTGCGACGGCGATGGAGGCGTAGAGGTCGTGGGTGTCCCGGACCAGGCGCTCGGCTCCGAACCGGCTCTCGGTGTGGGCGCGTGCCTGCTCCCCCATGCGGTGCCGCAGCGCGGCGTCACCGAGGAGCCGGACGGTGTGCCGGGCGAGTTCACCGGCGTCGGGCGCGGCCAGCAGCCCGGTGCGGCCGTCCTGGACCACCTCGGAGACGCTGCCCACGTTCGTGGCCACGGACGGCAGCCCGGCCAGGCCCGCCTCGATGAGGCTGACCGGCATGCCCTCGTTGTCCGAGGTGAGCAGCACCAGGTCCGAGGCGGCGTACACGGTCTCCACGTCGGGCCGCCAGCCCAGCAGGCACAGGTGGTCGCGCAGATCGGCCGCCGCCGCCAGTTCGCCGTACAGGTCCCCGTCCCCGCACACCGCGAACCGCGCGTCCGGCACGGCCCGCCGCACCGCGCGGGCGACGGCCAGGAAGCGGTCGGGCCGTTTGATCCGCGTCAGCCGTCCGACGAAGGCGACGACGGGACCCTCCTCGGGAAGACCGAGCCGCGCGCGGGCCTCGGAGCGCGGCGGGGGCACGGCGGACGTGGTGCCCGGCGGGATCACGCTGTACTGCCGCGCCCGGCCGATGCCGGCGGCGAGCAGGTCGTCGCGCACGCCGGCCCCCACCGCCACCAGCCGGTCCGTGACGGCCGCCAGGCCCCGTTCGGCCTGGACGAGGACGCGGGTCTTCGCCGGGGAGAAGTAGCCCTGCAGCAGGTGGCCGTGGAAGGTGTGCACGCAGGCGGGCACCCGTGCGAGCCTGGCCGCGACGCGTCCCAGTGCCCCGGCCTTGGCGGTGTGGGTGTGCACGATGTGCGGCCGGAACTCGCGCATCGCGGCCGTGAGCGCGGCCAAGGCCCGCAGGTCGTCGGCGGGCCGCACGGCGCGGCCCAGGGTCGCCACCCGCCGCACCGGCACGTCCGGGGCCCGCTGGTCCACGTAGTCGGCCTCGTCGGGGCCGACGTACCCGGCGTACAGGCGGTGGTCGAACACCTCCGGGTCCAGGCCGCGCATCAGATGGGAGACCTGGAGGGCCGGGCCGCCCACGTTCATCCGCGCGATGACCCTCATCACCCGGACACGGGAGTGTTCGCGACCGGTGGTGCGACGCCGGGCAGTCACCATTCAGCCTCACCGCGTTCGATCCACGATCCTGACGGACCGTCATGGTCACACGGGGGAAAGTGCGCACGGGGGCGACGTGCCGCCCGCCCGAAGACGGCACACCTACGGCGTACACGGCCGAGGGGCCGCGGTCGCGCGCGGCGACTGCGGCCCCTCGGTGGGCGATGCGTTCGGTGACCGATGTCCTCGGTGACCGACGGCCCTCTACTGCACGGGCTCGGGCTCCGGCTCGCTCTCGGCCTCCGCCTCGCCCGCCGGGTCGGCGGGCGTCCTGACGGAGTCGAGGAGCAGCTGGGCGACGTCCACGACCTGGATGGACTCCTTGGCCTTGCCGTCGTTCTTCTTGCCGTTGACCGAGTCGGTCAGCATGACGAGGCAGAACGGGCAGGCCGTCGAGACGATGTCCGGGTTGAGCGAGAGGGCCTCGTCGACGCGCTCGTTGTTGATGCGCTTGCCGATCCGCTCCTCCATCCACATGCGGGCGCCACCGGCGCCGCAGCAGAAGCCGCGCTCCTTGTGGCGGTGCATCTCCTCGTTGCGCAGCCCGGGGACCTTGCCGATGATCTCGCGCGGCGGCGTGTAGATCTTGTTGTGGCGGCCCAGGTAGCACGGGTCGTGGTAGGTGATGATGCCCTCGACCGGGGTGACCGGGACCAGCTTGCCCTCGTCCACCAGGTGCTGGAGCAGCTGGGTGTGGTGGATGACCTCGTAGTCGCCGCCGAGCTGCGGGTACTCGTTGCCCAGGGTGTTGAGGCAGTGCGGGCAGGTCGCGACGATCTTCTTGGCCGTCCTCGGCTTGCGGGACTCCTCGGTCACCTTGCCGTCGTCGTCCATCTCCTCGCCGAACGCCATGTTCAGGGACATGACGTTCTCCATGCCGAGCTCCTGGAACAGGGGCTCGTTGCCGAGGCGGCGGGCGGAGTCACCGGTGCACTTCTCGTCGCCGCCCATGATCGCGAACTTGACGCCCGCGATGTGGAGCAGCTCGGCGAAGGCCTTGGTGGTCTTCTTGGCCCGGTCCTCCAGGGCGCCGGCGCAGCCGACCCAGTAGAGGTACTCGACCTCGGTGAGGTCCTCGATGTCCTGGCCGACGACCGGCACCTCGAAGTCGACCTCCTTGGTCCACTCCAGGCGCTGCTTCTTGGCCAGGCCCCAGGGGTTGCCCTTCTTCTCCAGGTTCTTGAGCATCGTGCCCGCCTCGGACGGGAACGCGGACTCGATCATCACCTGGTAGCGGCGCATGTCCACGATGTGGTCGACGTGCTCGATGTCCACCGGGCACTGCTCGACGCAGGCGCCGCAGGTGGTGCAGGACCACAGGACGTCCGGGTCGATGACGCCGTTCTCCTCGGCGGTGCCGATCAGCGGGCGCTCGGCCTCCGCGAGGGCGGCGGCGGGTACGTCCTTGAGCTGCTCCTCGGACGCCTTCTCCTCGCCCTCCATGGTCTTGCCGCCACCGGCGAGCAGGTAGGGCGCCTTGGCGTGCGCGTGGTCGCGCAGCGACATGATCAGCAGCTTCGGGGACAGCGGCTTGCCGGTGTTCCAGGCGGGGCACTGCGACTGGCAGCGGCCGCACTCGGTGCAGGTGGAGAAGTCCAGCAGGCCCTTCCACGAGAACTGCTCGACCTGGGAGACGCCGAAGACGTCGTCCTCGCCCGGGTCGGTGAAGTCGATCGCCTTGCCGCCGGAGGTCATCGGGAGCAGCGCGCCGAGCGCGGTGTCGCCCTTGGCGTTGCGCTTGAACCAGATGTTCGGGAAGCCCAGGAAGCGGTGCCAGGCCACGCCCATGTCGGTCTTCAGGGAGACCGTGATCATCCAGATGAAGGAGGTGGAGATCTTCAGGCAGGCGAAGAGGTAGGTCAGGTTCTGCAGCGTGGAGACGTCCATGCCCCGCAGCCAGGCCACCACCGGGTACGAGATGAAGAACGACGCCTCGTAGCCGTCCACGTGGTGCTGGGCGCCCTCCAGCGCGTGCAGCATGAAGATGCAGACGCCGATGATGAGGATGACCGCCTCGACGAAGTACGCCTGGCCGGTGTTGGAGCCGGCGAAGCGGGACTTGCGGCCCGGCTTGTTCGCCTTGCTCAGCTGGCGGATCACGATGAGGGTCGCGATGCCGAGCGTGGTGGTGGTGCCGATGAACTCGACGAAGACGTTGTACGGCGTCCACTCGCCGAGGATCGGCAGGAGCCAGTCGGCCTGGAACAGCTGGCCGATGGCGTTCACGATCGTCAGGATCAGGGTGTAGAAGCCCACCGCCACGAACCAGTGCGCGACACCGACGACGCCCCAGCGGTTCATGCGGGTGTGGCCGAGGAACTCCCGGGCCACCGTCAGGGTGCGGTTCTTCCAGTCGTCGGTTCGGGTGCCCGCGGGCACGTTCTGTCCGAGCCGCACGAAGCGGTAGATCTGCGCGATGGCTCGGGCGAACAACGCCACGCCGACCACGATCAGGACCAGCGACACGATGATCGCGGCGAGTTGCATTTCGGGGCTCCTCGGGCCTGCGAGGGACATTACTAAGCGGTAACTTATGCAGTCCGTTCGAGACTACCCGCATCTTTCCCCGCACTGTAGCCAGGGGCGGGGTGATCTGAGTCGCTGAGGGTCACCTCTGTCCGGCGGGGGCGGGCGCGACCGCCCCGACCGCCCCGGACGCGCGGACGGCGCCCCGGTCGAGACCGGGACGCCGTGGTACCGCCGTGCGGATGATGCCTCGCCCTCGGGGGCCGCCCTCGGGGGCCGCCCCTCAGGGAAGCGTGTCGGGGAACGTCACGAACTGCGGCGGCGGCGCGCCGCGAACAGCATGCCGCCACCCGCGGCCATCATCCCGGCCGCGGTGCCGCCGTAGGCGAGGGCCTTCTCGCTGCCGGTCTGGGCCAGGGCGCGCTCGTGGCCCGGGTGGTGGGCCCCGCCGCGCCCGTCGTCCACCGCGCCGGTGCGGTCGAAGATCGGCGGGTACGCCCCGCGCCGCAGCACGTGGATGCGCGCGACGCAGGTGTGGCCGGAGCGCCAGCCGGTGAGCCTGAACTGGTGCCAGCCGCGAGCGAACCAGGGGATGCGGGTGTGGCCGTCGACCGTTCCGTCGTGGTGCGCGTGGCGCAGGGAGACCGGGAGCCGGTCCAGCGCCACGGAGATCCGCTCGCGGGGGGTGAATCCCGTGCCGTGGAAGTGCACCCTCTCCCCGACGTGCACCACGGTGGCGCTGAGCGTCAGGCACGACGGCGGTGGCGGGTACGCGGCGGCGTGGGCGGTCTGGGCTCCTACCAGTGGTGCGGCGACGAGCACGGCGGCGGACGCGGCCGATGCCAGTGCGACGCGCCACCTGGGCGATGACGTCATCTTGTTCACTCTCCTCGCTCCTCGAGTTCCTTCGGGCCAGGCGGCTGGCGCGTCGGCCGTGTTCGCGGTCCGTTCACCAGGGCGATCTACTCACTGGATCTAGATATATGGGATAAATGCGACATATCTAAGGCGGTTGACGGGGCGTCGCCCAGAAGCCACCGGATGGGGGAGCGGTGAGGGGCGTTCGGCGGGTCGACAGGGCCGGTGCCGGGGGTGTCTCCCCCGCTCGGAGGGTGCGAGTCCTTATCTTCGGCTGCGTGTAAAGGGAGCAGAACATCACAAAACGGATGGTTCCCGCGGTCCTATGAGGGGTGCAGCTTGGATCTCCACGGTTTCCTGAAGGCCCTTGCCAGACGCTGGCCGACCGTCGTGGCGTGCCTGGCCGTCGCGGTCGGGGCGGCGCTCGCCGTGACGGGCTTGAGCACCGCCGTCTACGAGGCCAGGACGCAGCTCTTCGTCGCCACGCGCACGGGCGCGGACACCGCCCAGCTGAACCAGGGGCAGAGCTTCTCGCAGGCGCGCGTGCAGTCGTACGCCGCGATCGTGACGACACGTCAGGTGACCGAGTCCGTGGTGCGGGAGCTGAAGCTGCCCGGCACACCGGAGGAACTGGCGTCCCGGATCACCGCCGTGGCCCCGCTCAACACGGTGCTCATCGACATCACCGTCAGGGACACCGTCCCCGCGCGGGCCGCCCGGGTCGCCAACGCCGTGGCGAAGCGGTTCAGCGAGGTCGTGGAGCACCTGGAGACCCCCAGGCGCCTGCCGGACTCGGACGACAAGCGGCACCGCAAGGCCGCCGCCCGGGACCAGGACGAGGTCTCACCCGTCTCCCTCGGGGTCACCCAGGAGGCCATCACCCCCACCGCGCCCGTCTCGCCCCGCCCGGTGCTGAACCTGGCCGCGGGGGTGCTCGGCGGGCTGCTGCTCGCCGCCGCGTTCGTCGCCCTGCGCGAGACGCTCGACACCACGCTCAAGACGAGCGAGGCGCTGGGCGAGTTCACCGCCCTGCCCGGCCTCGGCAGCATCCCCTACGACCGTGACGCGCCGAGGAGCCCGCTGATCACCGCGGACGTGCACTCCACACGCGCCGAGGCCTTCCGCAAGCTGCGCACCAACCTGCAGTTCTCCCGGGTGGACGACCCGCCGCGGATCATCGTGGTGACGAGTTCGGTGCCGGGCGAGGGCAAGACCAACACCGCCGTGAACCTCGCGCTCTCGCTCGCCGAGGCGGGCGTGGCCACCTGCCTGGTGGACGCGGACCTGCGCCGCCCGTGCGTGGCCCCGACCTTCGGCCTCGTCCAGGACGCCGGCCTGACCACGGTGCTCATCGGGCAGGCCCGGATCGAGGACGTGGTGCAGCAGGCGGTCGGCGGGCTCGCGGTGCTCACCAGCGGGCCCGTGCCGCCGAACCCCACGGAACTGCTCGCCTCGGCGCGCATGGAGGAGGTGCTGCGCGAACTGGCGGACACCTACCACGTGGTGATCGTCGACACCGCGCCGCTGCTGCCGGTCGCCGACACCGTGGGCCTCGCCTCGCTGGCGCAGGGCGCGCTGCTGGTCGTCCGGGCCGCGAAGACCAGGCGGGACCAGGTCCGCACCGCCGCCCAGTCGCTCGAACGGGTGGGCGTACGGGTCCTCGGCACCGTCTTCAGCGTGGCGCCGGTGCCCAAGGGCGGCGGCTACGGCCCCTACGGCCACTACGGCGAACTGCCCGCCCCCCGGGGCTCGACGGCGCGCACGGCGGCGGCGGGATCGCGGCGCGAGGGCGAGAAGTGACCCGGGTCCTGTTCGTCTGCACGGGCAACGTGCACCGCTCGGTGCTCGCCGAGCGGTTGCTCGCCGCGCGCCTGCCGGCCGGCTCGGCGGTGCGCGCGGAGAGCGCGGGCACCCTCGCGCACCGGCGGCCGGGGATGGAGAGCGGCACCCGGGCGGTGCTGGAGCGGCTGGGCGGGGACGGCCACGGCTTCTCGGCGCGCCCGCTCACCGGGCGGCTCGTCGCCGAGGCGTCGTTGGTGCTCGGGCTCGCGCGCGAGCACCGGGAGGCGGCCGTGCGGCTCGCGCCCGCGGCGATGCGGCGCTGCTTCACGCTGAAGGAGTTCGTGCGGCTGGCCGCGGCGGCGCCCGGCCGGGAGGAGGACCGGCGCGGCGACCGGGGCGGCGCGCCCGGTGCGGACGGCGGGCCGGGCGGCCGCGGGGTCCCGTGGACCGTGCGGCTGGCGACGGTGGACGGGCGGCACCGGATCGACACGCGTGCCCCGGCGGCGCGTGGGGAAGGTGCGGGCGGGGCGGGCCCTGCGGCCGGCTCGGGAACCGGCGGCGGCTTCGACCGCGTGGTGGCCGCCGCGGCCTCGCGCCGCGGCTCGGCCGGCGCGGTCCCCGAGGCCGAGGACGACGTCGCGGACCCCTGGGCGAAGCCGCACGACGTGCTCTACGCGTGCGCCCGGGAGATCGACCAGGCGGTGAGCCGACTGGCCCTGCTGCTGGGCGGCGGCCGTGAGGACGGGGCGAGCGCCTGACCGCGCGAGAGGCTCGGGCATGCCCTGAGCAGGCATTTTCTCGCGGTTGCCGAGCGATGCCGCCCATAAGTTGAGTCTTGTCGACTCAGGTCTGTTGACGGCGGGCGAACGGTCATGCATCCTTGAGCCTGTTCCACTCAAGTCAGCTGGAGGAATCAAAAATGGCACGTGCGGTCGGCATCGACCTGGGCACGACTAACTCCGTCGTCAGCGTTCTGGAGGGCGGCGAGCCCACCGTCATCACCAACGCAGAGGGCGCCAGGACCACGCCGTCCGTCGTCGCCTTCGCCAAGAACGGCGAGGTGCTCGTCGGCGAGGTGGCCAAGCGCCAGGCGGTCACCAACGTGGACCGGACCGTCCGGTCGGTCAAGCGCCACATGGGCACCGACTGGAAGATCAACCTGGACGGCAAGGACTTCAACCCGCAGCAGATGAGCGCCTTCATCCTGCAGAAGCTGAAGCGGGACGCCGAGTCGTACCTGGGCGAGAAGGTGACCGACGCGGTCATCACCGTCCCCGCGTACTTCAACGACTCGGAGCGCCAGGCCACCAAGGAGGCCGGCGAGATCGCGGGCCTGAACGTCCTGCGCATCGTCAACGAGCCGACGGCCGCCGCCCTGGCGTACGGCCTCGACAAGGACGACCAGACCATCCTCGTCTTCGACCTCGGTGGCGGCACCTTCGACGTGTCCCTCCTGGAGATCGGTGACGGCGTCGTCGAGGTGAAGGCCACCAACGGTGACAACCACCTCGGTGGTGACGACTGGGACCAGCGCGTCGTCGACTACCTGGTCAAGCAGTTCCAGTCCGGTCACGGCGTGGACCTGAGCAAGGACAAGATGGCCCTCCAGCGCCTCCGCGAGGCTGCCGAGAAGGCCAAGATCGAGCTCTCCTCCTCCACCGAGACCTCGATCAACCTGCCCTACATCACGGCCTCCGCCGAGGGCCCGCTGCACCTGGACGAGAAGCTCACCCGGGCTCAGTTCCAGCAGCTGACGGCCGACCTGCTGGAGCGCTGCAAGACGCCGTTCCACAACGTCATCAAGGACGCGGGCATCCAGCTCAGCGAGATCGACCACGTCGTCCTCGTCGGTGGCTCCACCCGTATGCCGGCCGTCGCCGAGCTCGTCAAGGAGCTGACCGGCGGCAAGGACGCCAACAAGGGCGTCAACCCGGACGAGGTCGTCGCCATCGGCGCCGCGCTCCAGGCCGGTGTCCTCAAGGGTGAGGTCAAGGACGTCCTGCTCCTCGACGTGACCCCGCTGTCCCTCGGTATCGAGACCAAGGGCGGCATCATGACCAAGCTCATCGAGCGCAACACCACGATCCCGACCAAGCGGTCCGAGATCTTCACGACGGCCGAGGACAACCAGCCGTCCGTGCAGATCCAGGTCTACCAGGGCGAGCGCGAGATCGCGGCGTACAACAAGAAGCTCGGCATGTTCGAGCTGACCGGTCTGCCCCCGGCGCCGCGCGGCGTCCCGCAGATCGAGGTCGCCTTCGACATCGACGCCAACGGCATCATGCACGTCACGGCGAAGGACCTCGGCACCGGCAAGGAGCAGAAGATGACCGTCACCGGCGGCTCCTCGCTGCCGAAGGACGAGGTCGACCGGATGCGCCAGGAGGCCGAGCAGTACGCGGAGGAGGACCACCGCCGCCGCGAGGCCGCCGAGACCCGCAACCAGGGCGAGCAGCTCGTCTACCAGACGGAGAAGTTCCTCAAGGACAACGAGGACAAGGTCCCCGCCGAGGTCAGGACCGAGGTCGAGGAGTCCGTCGCCGAGCTGAAGGAGAAGCTCAAGGGCGAGGACACCGCCGAGATCCGCACCGCCACCGAGAAGGTCGCGGCCGTCTCGCAGAAGCTCGGCCAGGCCATGTACGCCGACGCCCAGGCCGCTCAGGCCGCCGGCGGCGCCGGTGACGAGGCCGCCGGTGCCGGCCAGGCCAAGGCCGACGACGACGTCGTGGACGCCGAGATCGTCGACGAGGACCGCAAGGACGGTGCCGCGTGACGGAGGAGACCCCGGGCTTCGAGGAGAAGCCCGACGTCCCCTCCGGCGCCACCCCCGAGGACGCCGAGCCGCAGGCCGCCCCCTCCTCCGAGAAGGAGGCGGCGGCCCCGGCGGGGGACGCGAACGCGCAGAACGCCGGACTGGTGGCGCAGCTCGACCAGGTCCGCACGGCGCTCGGTGAGCGCACGGCAGACCTCCAGCGCCTCCAGGCGGAGTACCAGAACTACCGCCGCCGCGTCGAACGCGACCGGATCACGGTCAAGGAGATCGCCATCGCGAACCTCCTGACCGAGCTCCTGCCCGTGCTCGACGACATCGGCCGCGCCCGGGACCACAGCGAACTCGTCGGCGGCTTCAAGTCCGTCGCCGAGTCGCTGGAGACCATCGCGGCGAAGATGGGTCTGCAGCAGTTCGGCAAGGAGGGCGAGCCCTTCGACCCGACGATCCACGAGGCCCTGATGCACTCGTACGCGCCGGACGTCACCGAGACGACGTGCGTGGCGATCCTGCAGCCCGGGTACCGCTTCGGCGAGCGCACCATCCGCCCCGCGCGGGTGGCCGTCGCCGAACCGCAGCCGGGAGCGCAGACGGTCAAGGCGGAGGAGGCGTCCGAGCAGTCGGGCGACGACAAGGAGAGCGGTGGCCCGGACGAGGGCTGACGTGATCGCGTGGGGAGCCGGCCCAGGGCTCCCCACGCTCCTGGCCACGATGGACACCGAGTGGAAGGAGGGGCGTCGGGGATGAGCACCAAGGACTTCATCGAGAAGGACTACTACAAGGTTCTCGGCGTCCCCAAGGACGCGACCGAAGCCGAGATCAAGAAGGCGTACCGCAAGCTCGCCCGCGAGTTCCACCCGGACGCCAACAAGGGCAACACCAGGGCGGAGGAGCGCTTCAAGGAGATCTCCGAGGCGAACGACGTCCTCGGCGACGCCAAGAAGCGCAAGGAGTACGACGACGCGCGCGCCCTCTTCGGCAACGGCGGCTTCCGCCCCGGCCCCGGCGCCTCGGGAGGATCGTTCAACTTCGACCTGGGCGACCTCTTCGGAGGCCAGGGCGGGACGGCAGGCGGAGGGTTCGGCGGCGGCGGTATCGGCGACGTCTTCGGCGGCCTGTTCAACCGAGGCGGCGGCGCGGGCCCGCGGACGCAGCCGCGGCGCGGCCAGGACGTCGAGTCCGAGGTCACGCTGAGCTTCATGGAGGCGGTGGACGGCGCGACGGTCCCGCTGCGCATGTCCTCCCAGTCGCCCTGCAAGGCCTGTTCGGGCACCGGCGACAAGAACGGCACGCCCCGCGTGTGCCCGACCTGCGTCGGCACCGGCCAGGTGGCGCGCGGCTCGGGCGGCGGCTTCTCGCTGACCGACCCGTGCCCGGACTGCAAGGGCCGAGGCCTGATCGCCGAGCACCCCTGCGCGGAGTGCAAGGGCAGCGGCCGGGCGAAGTCGTCCCGGACCATGCAGGTCCGCATCCCCGCGGGCGTCACGGACGGGCAGCGCATCCGGCTGCGTGGCAAGGGCGCGCCCGGCGAGCGGGGCGGCCCGGCCGGCGACCTCTATGTCGTGGTGCACGTGGACGCGCACCCGGTCTTCGGCCGCAGGGGCGACAACCTGACGGTCACCGTCCCCGTGACCATCGCCGAGGCCGCGCTCGGCGCCGAGATCCGGGTGCCCACCCTCGGCGGGCCCCCGGTGACGCTGAAACTGCCCCCCGGCACCCCCGGCGGGCGCACCATGCGCGCCCGCGGCAAGGGAGCGGTCCGCAAGGACGGCACCCGGGGCGACCTCCTGGTCACCGTCGAGGTGAGTGTCCCGCAGGACGTCACGGGGAAGGCTCGTGACGCCCTGGAGGCGTATCGCGAGGCGACCGCGGACGAGGACCCGCGGGCCGAGCTGTTCCAGGCGGCGAAGGGAGCATGAGGAGATGGACGGCCGTCGACGCAACCCGTACGAACTGACCGAGGAAACCCCGGTCTACGTCATCTCGGTGGCGGCCCAGCTCTCCGGCCTGCACCCGCAGACCCTGCGCCAGTACGACCGCCTCGGACTGGTCTCCCCCGACCGCACCGCCGGCCGGGGCCGGCGCTACTCGGCCCGCGACATCGAACTGCTGCGCCAGGTGCAGCAGTTGTCGCAGGACGAGGGCATCAACCTGGCGGGCATCAAGCGCATCATCGAGCTGGAGAACCAGGTCGCCGCGCTCCAGTCCCGGGTCGCCGAGCTCCAGGACGCCCTGGAGGGCGCCGCGACGGCGATGCGCCAGCGCGAGGCGGCGGTGCACGCGTCGTACCGCCGTGACCTGGTGCCGTACCAGGAGGTCCAGCAGACCAGCGCGCTGGTCGTGTGGCGACCGCCGAAGCGGAAGCCGTAGCAGCGAGGTACGAGGGGCCGGAAGACCAGCGTCTTCCGGCCCCTCGTCGTGCGAAGGTCCGGAAACGGACTGGACGCCATACCTTCTTGGTCTTCACTTGACTTCCACGCGGATGCTGTTGCCATCTCGTTAACCGGTACTTCTTGACGGTGTGCACCGTCTCCGCGTTGGCTTTCAGCCATTGGGACGCAATGCTGCTCCCGCGCCCGGAAGGCACCTGTTGTGACTGTTCGTACCACCCGTAGGACTGTTGTGCGCCGTACCGCCATAGCCCTGGCCGCATCCACGGCGGCCGTCTCGCTCGCCGCATGCGGCGTCATCGACGGATCCGGGGGCGGCGGCTCAGCAACCCCGAAGAAGGGCGACGACATCACGGTGGGCCTCCTTCTGCCCGAGAAGGAGAACCCGAGGTACGAGAGCTTCGACTACCCCGACATCCAGAAGCAGGTCCTGTCCCTGACCCACGGCAAGGGCAAGGTCGACTACGCCAACGCCGAGCAGGACGCGGCCAAGCAGAGCCAGCAGCTCGACCAGATGATCGCCGACAAGGTCGACGTGCTGCTGGTGGACCCGGTGGACTCCAAGGCCATCGCGCCGGGCGTGCAGAAGGCGAAGGACGCGGGCATCCCCGTCATCGCCTACGACCGGCTCGCGCAGGGCCCGATCGACGCGTACATCTCCTTCGACAACGAGCTCGTCGGGGAGGTGCAGGGGCGCTCCCTCGCCGAGAAGCTCAACAACCCGTCCGGGACGAGCAAGATCGTCATGATGAACGGCTCGCCCACCGACCCGAACGCGGCGCAGTTCAAGGCGGGCGCGCTCAGCGAGCTCTCGGGCAAGGCGAACATCGTCAGGAAGTACGACACCAAGGACTGGAAGCCGGCCAACGCCAAGGCGAACATGCTGGACGCGATCAAGGCGGTCGGAGCGAACAGCATCTCCGGGGTGTACGCCGCGAACGACGGCATGGCCGGGGCGGTCATCGAGGCCCTCAAGGAGTCGGGCGTCACCCAGCTCCCGCCGGTGACCGGGCAGGACGCGTCGCTGGAGGCGGTGCAGCGGATCGTGTCGGGCGAGCAGTACATGAGCGTGTACAAGCCCTACCCGACGGAGGCGACCAACGCCGCGGAGATGGCGGTGGCCAAGGTCCAGGGCCGGGACATCGAGTTCGACGCGCTGACCCGCGACAAGGTCGACAGCCCGACCCAGAAGGACATCGCGGCGATGCTGGTGCCGGTGGTCGAGCTCACCCGCAAGAACATCAAGGACACGGTGCTCCAGGACGGCATCTACACCGTCAAGGACATCTGCACCCCCAAGTACCAGGCGGCCTGCGCGGCCATCAAGCTGGGCTGACCACCTGCCCCGTGCCCTGGAGCAGGGGCACGGGGCCCTGGTTGCGGACCCGCCCCGCTCCGCGCATAGTTGCGCTGCGAAGGCACGGTCACGCCTTCGCGGCATCGCCGCAGGAGCCAAAGCCAGGGGTGGAAGATGGCCGGGCACGGGACGGACGCGCATCCGCACGGCGCTGACCGCCTCTGCGAGACCGGGAACCGCGTGTACTCCCGCGCCGTACGCCGCGGCCGGGTTCCCCGCGCGGACGCCGACCCCGTCCCCTGCCTGCTGGAACTCGCGCTGCTGCACCCGGACCCGGACGACATGGACTGGCTGGTGCCGACCTCCCCGCAGGAGGTCATGACCCGGCTGCTGCGCGGCGTCCACGACGAGGTCAGCGCGAGCCAGGCCAGGATGGACGCGGCGGTGGCGGCGGCCGAGTGGTACGCCGGTCTCGGCGGCCACGGCGGCGAGCGCACGCCCCCGGAGGGTGTGGCGATCCGGGTCCTGGACGGGCTGCCGAGGATCCAGGCCGCGATGGACGAGGCCACCGAGCTGTGCGCGACGGAGGTGCTCACCGTCCAGCCGGGCGGCATCCGCCGCGAGGACGAGCTCTCCGAGGGCCTGCACCGGGCCCTGGAGATGCGCCGCAGAGGCGTCCGCATGCGCGACCTGTACACCCATGTCGCCCGCCACGGCCAGGGCCTGCACACCTACATGGAGCTGATGGGCGACGCGGCCGAGGCCCGCACCCTGGACGAGGTGCCCGAGCGTCTGATCGTCTTCGACCGCACGGTGGCCTTCGTCCCCGCGAACACCGACCGCACGATCGCGCTGGAGCTGCGCCACCCGGCGCTGGTCGACTACCTGGTGACGGTGTTCGAACGCCTGTGGCGGCTCGCGATCCCGCTCACCTCCCCGCTCCCGGACACGGGCATCGACGGCATCACCCACCGGGAGTGCTCGATCGCGGCGCTGCTCGCCGAGGGCCACCAGGACGCGGTGATCGCCGAACGGCTGGGCATCAGCGTCCGCACCTGCCGCGCGCACATCGCCCGGCTCTCGGAGACCCTGGGGGCGGCGAGCCGGACCCAGCTGGGTGTCCGCATCGCGCAGGAGGGGCTGGACGGCGCGGCGCGCCCGGTGGCGGCCGGGCCCATCGAGGTCGCGACCGGCCCGGGGCCGGCGCGGGGCGTCACCCGGGTGTCCCGCTCCCGGCTTCCTGGTCCTGGCTCAGGATCCCCGACTGTGCGATGAGG
The DNA here is from genome assembly GCF_040650555.1 of Streptomyces sp. NPDC048664. Lineage (NCBI taxonomy): Bacteria > Bacillati > Actinomycetota > Actinomycetes > Kitasatosporales > Streptomycetaceae > Streptomyces > Streptomyces sp. NPDC048664. The sequence continues at coordinate 52,796 of NZ_JBEZHK010000006.1, forward strand.
TAGCCGAGTTGGGCCCGGCTGCCGCTGCCGAGCGCGGAGGCGAGCTTGGCGATGTGGGCCCGGCAGGTGCGGACGTTCATCCCCAGCCGGCGCGCGATGGCCTCGTCCACATGGCCCTCGACCAGCAGCTTGGCGATGGAGTGCTGGATGTCGGTGATGCCGTCGGGCGCGGTCTCGTAGGGGGCGCCGGTGCTCAGCGGCACGGCGCGGGACCACATGAACTCGAAGACCTTGATCAGATAGCGCACCAGGCCCGGGTGGCGCAGCTCCAGGGCCACCTGGCGGTCGTCGCGGGTGGGAATGAAGGCGACCGTCTCGTCGCAGATGATGAGCCGCTCGACCAGTTCGTCGATCGTGCGGTACTCCACCTTGCCCTCGGCGAACTGGGACACGTACCCGATCGTCTCGGGCGAGAAGCGGGCCGTGTGCTGGTACAGGGTCCGGATGTTCACGCCGCGTTCGAGCAGGGGCCGGTCGCGCTCCAGGGCCTGGAGGAGGGTGTGCTCCAGGCGCCGGAAGCTCGGCTGCACGGTGAGCATCTCGGACCGGCAGCCGGCCGTGGCCAGGTCGAGCGCGGCGTTGATGCGGTCGAGTCCCTCCAGCACCGTGATCGAGTGCGTGGGCGCGGTCACCTGCGCGCTGAGGGTCATGAACGGCTCGAAGATTTCGGCCAGGTCCGTCGACAGGCGCCTGCGCTCGGAGATCTCGCGCTCCAGGGGGCTGAGCCGCTGGGCGAGCGCGACGGTGGGGGGAACCGGGCGAAGCCAGGTGGCGTCGTCAGGATCGGGGTGAAGGAGTGCGAACTCCATCAGACAGGGAGCGTCCTCCGCGTCGGCGCGGGCGATACGTCCCGTGCGCAGTGCGTTCGCGTAGAGGCGTTCCCCTTCCTCGCACAGCTCGGTCAAGGCGTGAGGATGTGGCGCTTTGGGCCGATTCATTGTCAAAGCTCCACCCCCCAGGGTCCTGAACGTGCAGGAACATGATGCACTGATTGTGTGGCCATGACGTGCCCGAATGAGCCATCGTCTTACTACAGGACGGGGGATTAGGGGACTTCAAGTGAGGACGAAGCCGACTATGGGTAAGAGAATGCTTCGCTCGGCGCTTGCCGTTATCTTCTCCGCCGGTGTGGCCATCGGTGTCATGAGTGGTCTCGCCGGTGCGGAGAACGCTGCGCCGACGGACAGCTCCTGGGGCGCGGCCGCTGTGAACGGCGTAGCGGGTCACGTCGGCGCCGTAACCCTGAGCGGCGCGGACGACAGTAGCTGGGGCTGACCGATGACCACTCCTCCGGACGACCGCTCATTCCGTCGGGAGATGGCCACGGCCTACCGCTCCGGCTGGCATTTCATCGACCTGGTCACCGCGGTCCCCCACAGCGGCGACTCACTGATGGTGACCGTCTTCGGTGAGCCGGTCGTCGTGACGCGGGACGAGGACGAGGACCTGCGGGCGTATCGGCTTCTGCGGCGGCCTCGGGGGGCGCCGCAGCCCGTACGATGCGCCATCCGGTACGGAATGATCTTTGTGAACCTGGACCAGCGCGACCACCGGCTGGTCGAGCCCGACACCTCCGACGTGAGGACCATCTCAGCCACCCCCCGCAGTGCCTGACGCGATTCCCCCGTCGCAAGAGATCGCCCAGGCACTTCCCCCCCGCAGCGGCGTCACCGTGACCTGAACACGGTGACGCCGCTGCATTTTGTGCGGGCATCTCCCAAATCCGTGGATTGGGTCAGCGCCCGGCTATGGCCGAAAAGCGATGTGTCCTCGGGGTGCGCCGCCGTGCCCCCGGAGCCGGCGCTCAGCCGCGTCCCAGGGCCCTGGTGAGCTCGATCTCGATCACGACCCGCGCCGGGTTGAGCCGGGGCGTGCGTCCGTACCGCTCGGTGTAGCGCCGCTCCGCGTCCGCGATCCGCTCCGGATCCGTCGAGACCCGTGCGCGGCCCTCCAGGGTCGCCCAGCGCCGCCCGTCCATCTGGCACACCGCGACCCGGACCCCCTCCGCGCCCGCCGCCGCCACGTACCGGGCCTTCGCGCTGGTCCCGCTCGTGATCACCCGGGCCAGCCGCGCCTCGGGCTCGTACGTCACTCCGACCGGGACGACGTGCGGGCTGCCGTCGGGGCGGAGCGTGGTCAGCGTGCACAGGTGCCGTTCCCGCCAGAAGGCCAGGTAGGAGGGGTCGGGTGTGCCGGGATCCGTGGGGGAGGAGCTCATGGGCCGGAACCTAGCCGGTCACCCGCCGGATCGCCCACTCGATCATCCGCGCGATCTCACCCCATCCTTGACTTGAGTGGGATAGACTCAACTTTGTGCAGGTTGCTCAAGTAAGGTGACGCCCGACGCGAGGAGGAGAAGGCGAACGTGGACGCCGAGCTGACCAACAGGAGCCGGGACGCGATCAACGCGGCCGGCGAGCGGGCCGTGGACAAGGGGAACCCGGACCTCACCCCCGCCCATCTGCTCCTGGCCCTGCTGGAGGGGCAGGACAACGAGAACATCACCGACCTGCTGGCCGCGGTCGAGGCGGACCTGGCGTCCGTGCGGTCCGGGGCCGAGCGCGTGCTCGCCGCGCTGCCCGGCGTCACCGGGTCGACCGTCGCCCCGCCCCAGCCCAACCGCGAACTGCTCGCCGTGATCGCCGACGCGGGCAGACGCGCCAAGGACCTCGGCGACGACTACGTCTCCACCGAGCACCTGCTCATCGGCACCGCCGCGAAGGGCGGCGCGGCGGGCGACGTACTCTCCCAGGCGGGAGCCGACGCCAGGAGGCTCCTCGACGCGTTCCAGAAGACCAGGGGAGGACGCCGGGTGACGACCCCGGACCCGGAGGGCCAGTACAAGGCCCTGGAGAAGTTCGGTACCGACTTCACCGCCGCCGCGCGCGACGGCAAGCTGGACCCGGTCATCGGCCGGGACCAGGAGATCCGCCGTGTCGTCCAGGTGCTGTCCCGCCGCACCAAGAACAACCCGGTGCTCATCGGTGAGCCCGGCGTCGGCAAGACGGCCGTCGTGGAGGGGCTCGCCCAGCGGATCGTGAAGGGCGACGTGCCCGAGTCCCTCAAGGACAAGCGGCTGGTCGCGCTCGACCTCGGCGCCATGGTGGCGGGCGCCAAGTACCGCGGCGAGTTCGAGGAGCGGCTGAAGACCGTCCTCGCCGAGATCAAGGACTCCGACGGCCAGATCATCACCTTCATCGACGAGCTGCACACCGTGGTGGGCGCCGGCGCCGGCGGCGACTCCGCGATGGACGCGGGCAACATGCTCAAGCCGATGTTGGCCCGTGGCGAGCTGCGCATGGTCGGTGCCACCACGCTGGACGAGTACCGCGAGCGGATCGAGAAGGACCCGGCGCTGGAGCGGCGCTTCCAGCAGGTGCTGGTCGCCGAGCCGACCGTCGAGGACACCATCGCGATCCTGCGCGGTCTCAAGGGCCGCTACGAGGCCCATCACAAGGTGCAGATCGCGGACAGCGCCCTGGTCGCCGCGGCCACCCTCTCCGACCGGTACATCACCTCCCGCTTCCTGCCCGACAAGGCCATCGACCTGGTGGACGAGTCGGCCTCCCGGCTGCGGATGGAGATCGACTCCTCGCCGGTCGAGATCGACGAGCTCCAGCGCGCCGTGGACCGGCTGCGCATGGAGGAGCTGGCGATCGGCAAGGAGACCGACCAGGCCTCCAGGGAGCGCCTGGACAAGCTGCGCCGCGACCTCGCCGACAAGGAGGAGGAGCTGCGGGGCCTGACCGCCCGCTGGGAGAAGGAGAAGCAGTCCCTCAACCGGGTCGGCGAACTCAAGGAGAAGCTGGACGACCTGCGCGGCCAGGCCGAACGCGCCCAGCGCGACGGCGACTTCGACTCCGCCTCCAAGCTGCTGTACGGCGAGATCCCGGGCCTGGAGAAGGAGCTGGAGGCGGCCTCCGAGGCCGAGGAGGAGGCCTCCAAGGACACGATGGTCAAGGACCAGGTCGGGCCCGACGACATCGCGGACGTCGTCGCCTCCTGGACCGGCATCCCCGCCGGACGGCTGCTGGAGGGCGAGACGCAGAAGCTGCTGCGCATGGAGGAGGAGATCGGCAGGCGGCTGATCGGCCAGTCCGAGGCCGTACGCGCCGTGTCGGACGCCGTACGCCGCAGCCGCGCCGGGATCTCCGACCCCGACCGCCCCACCGGCTCGTTCCTCTTCCTCGGCCCCACCGGCGTCGGCAAGACCGAACTGGCCAAGGCGCTGGCCGACTTCCTCTTCGACGACGAGCGGGCGATGGTCCGCATCGACATGTCGGAGTACAGCGAGAAGCACAGCGTGGCCCGCCTGGTCGGCGCCCCGCCCGGATACGTGGGCTACGAGGAGGGCGGCCAGCTCACCGAGGCCGTGCGCCGCCGCCCGTACAGCGTGGTGCTCCTGGACGAGGTGGAGAAGGCGCACCCCGAGGTCTTCGACATCCTGCTCCAGGTGCTGGACGACGGCCGCCTGACGGACGGCCAGGGCCGTACGGTCGACTTCCGCAACGTCATCCTCGTCCTGACCTCCAACCTGGGCAGCCAGTTCCTGGTCGACCCGGTGACCAGCGAGGAGGAGAAGCGGCAGCAGGTCCTGGAGGTGGTCCGCGCCTCCTTCAAGCCGGAGTTCCTCAACCGGCTCGACGACCTGGTGGTGTTCTCGGCGCTGGCGAGGGACGAGCTGGCCCGGATCGCCCAGCTCCAGATCGACCGCCTTGCCCGCCGGCTGGCCGAGCGGCGCCTCAGCCTTGAGATCACGCCGGCGGCGCTGGCCTGGCTCGCCGACGAGGGCAACGATCCGGCCTACGGGGCCCGGCCGCTGCGCCGCCTGGTGCAGACCGCCATCGGCGACCGGCTGGCCAAGGAGATCCTGTCCGGAGAGATCAGGGACGGCGACACGGTCCGGGTGGACACCTTCGGCGAGGGCCTGCTCGTGGGCCCGGCCACGGACGGGAACGGGACCGGGCAGACCGGGACCGGGCAGACCGGGACCGAGGCCGTGTCGCTGTGACGCTCAGGTCGTGAAGGCGGTGAAGCGTACGAGGGCCCGGTCCGGGCCCTCGTACGTGACGTCGACTCGCACCGAGTCCGCCCCGAACCCGGCGCCGGCGGCCCCGGGGACACGGCCCGCCCAGTCCCCGTCGCCCTCCGTGAAGCCAAGGCTCAGGCACAGGTCAGCGGAGCCGTCGCGGCAGGGGTCCTCGTACGCGCTCGGCGGCGCCTTGGGATAGGTGGCTCTCAGCCAGTCGCGCACCGCCGCCCTCGGCATGCGGAATCCGGCCTCGTGGTCGGTGTCCGTCCAGGCCCGCACGGAGCAGTCCGTGTCGTACGCCCCCTCCGGCAGCCTCGCGCCGCCGAAGGCGAGCGCGTCGGCGCAGGACGCCCTCTGCCCGGCGAGGGGATCGAAGGTCGCGAGCCGCCACCCGAACCACGCCAGCCCGATCGCGCACAGCACGCCGATCGTGCCCATCACCCTGCCGGCGATCGTGTTCGCCCGCCCGTGCGCCATGAGGGCCTCCCCGCCCGTGGGACGCCGAATCCCCACCCGTCGGGCCGGATCATGTCAGCCTATGGCTGACAGGTCACGTCAGGGCTTGCCACTTCCCTCCCCGGATGGGGGAGGATGGCGAGATCCGTATGAAGGGAAAAACACGGTGAGCATCGACCCGTCCTCGATTCCGAACTTCGGGGGCCAGCCCGAGCCGCAGCCCCAAGGACCGGCGGGCCCCGTCGTCCCGGATCAGGACCTTGTGAAGCAGCTCCTGGAGCAGATGGAGCTCAAGCACCTCGTGGACGAGGAGGGAGACCTCGTCGCGCCGTGGGAGCAGTTCCGCACGTACTTCATGTTCCGCGGTGAGGACGACCAGCAGGTCTTCTCGGTACGGACGTTCTACGACCGGCCGCACAAGATCGACGAGAAGCCGCAGCTGCTGGAGTCCCTCGACGACTGGAACCGGCGCACGCTGTGGCCCAAGGTGTACACGCACACGCACGACGACGGCACGGTCCGCCTCATCGGTGAGGCGCAGATGCTGATCGGCACGGGCGTGAGCCTGGAGCACTTCGTCTCCTCCACCGTCAGCTGGGTGCGCGCCGCCATCGAGTTCGACCGGTGGCTCGTGGAGCAGCTCGGCCTCACGGAGGACGTCGACACCTCGGAGAAGCCCGGGGAGCCCGGGTCCGGGGAAGAGACCGACGGAGAGTAGCTCCGTCCCCGTCCCCTGTCACAGGGGCGACCGGGCCACCACCAGGAGGTAGGCCCCGTAGACGAACGAGAGCCCGGCCAGGGCGCCCCCCATCACGGTGGCGTGCCAGGGCCGGGCTCTCGCCGTGCGCACCAGCGCCCGCGCCACCGGGATCAGCAGCGGGTACGCCGGCAGCAGGAAGCGCGGCTTGGACTCGAAGAACCCGGACCCGCCGAGCGCGACGAGCAGCAGCAGACCGCTGTAGACGACCAGCGGCAGCGGCGCCCGGTCGGCGAGCAGCAGGGCGAAGAGCACGGCGCCCGCCGCCACCACCAGCAGCGCCATCACGGACACCACGCGCGTCTCGTGCCGCGCCATGTGCTGGGCGAAGTGGAGCGAACCCCGCCCGAAGTCGAAGCGCGAGCCCCACAGCCGCTGGACGGTGAAGTAGCCGCCGAGCGGGTCGCCCCTGCGGTGGCCCACCCACAGCACGTAGCCGCACCAGCCGAGCGGGGCGAGCGCCGCGCCCGCCCACAGCCTGGGGGAGATGCCGCGCCCCCGGGCGCGCCACACCTCCTGGGCCGCCGCCGCGAGGACCGCCGCGGCCACCGCGAAGCCGTTGGGCCGGGACAGGCCGGCGAGGGCGGCGAGGGTGCCCGCCCACAGCCAGCGCCCGGTGACGACCGCGTACAGCGACCAGGCCGCGAACGCGATCAGCAACGGCTCGGTGTACGCCATCGTCAGCACGACGGAGTGCGGGAGCAGGCCCCACAGCGCGACGAGGACGGTGCCCACGGCACGGCCGTACAGCCGGGTGCCGAGCAGGTACACGCCGTACGCGGCGACCAGGGCGGCCGTCCAGGACACCAGCAGGGCCGAGGTGATGCCGTGGAGCGGGGTGAACACGGTCAGGGCGCGGATCATCGCCGGGTACAGAGGGAAGAAGGCCAGGTCGTTGTGGATGGCGTCGGCGGTGTGCTGGTCGAGCCCGTAGCCGCGCTCGGCGATCCGCACGTACCAGACGGAGTCCCACGAGTGCCCGAGCAGCAGCAGAGGCCGCCTGACCAGGCCCCCGGAGGCGGCGGCGAGCACCAGGGCGCCGCACACGCGGACGGCCGCGAAGAGCCCGAGGGCGCCGAGCGCCGAGGTGGGCAGGCGTCCGGCTCCGGCCGGTCGGACAAGGTCACGGTCTCCCGAGCCCCCGGCGGCGGGGGCCGGGGCGGTACTGGCGTGGGTCACAACCGCACCTTGCGCCGCCCCCGCCCGTTTCGCGATCCGCGCAGGTCCGCACGGACGGAATTGCCACCCCTTGGTGTGCCGGGGCGCGGTGGGGTGTGGCGGGTCCGGCCCATGCGTGGTCACGCCCCGGGCGGGGGGCCCGGGCCCGTGCGGCGCCGCTCCCGCGCCCCGTCGGGGGGAGCGGTCAGGGGGCCAGCCGCTCCAGGCGGGCGACCGCCTCGTCCAGCACGCTCTTCCGCTTGCAGAACGCGAACCGGACGAACGGGGCTCCCGCCTCGCGGTGGTCGTAGAAGACGGCGTTCGGGATGGCGACCACGCCCGCGCGTTCGGGCAGGGCGCGGCAGAAGGCGAAGCCGTCGCGCTCGCCGAGGGGGCGGATGTCGGTGGTGACGAAGTACGTGCCCGCGGGGCGGAACACCTCGAACCCCGCCCGGCCGAGCCCGGCCGCGAGCAGGTCCCGCCTGGCCCGCATGTCCGCGCGGAACTCCTCGAAGTAGCTGTCCGGCAGCGCCAGCGCCTCGGCGACGGCGTACTGGAACGGCCCGGAGGCCACATAGGTCAGGAACTGCTTGGCCGAGCGCACCGCGGTCACGAGCGGGGCCGCCGCCGTGACCCAGCCGACCTTCCAGCCCGTGAACGAGAACGTCTTGCCGGCCGAGCCGATGGTGACCGTGCGCTCGCGCATGCCGGGGAAGGTGGCGAGGGGGACGTGCTCGGCGTCGTCGAAGACCAGGTGCTCGTACACCTCGTCGGTGACGACCAGCAGATCGCGTTCGACGGCGAGCGCCGCGACGGCCGCCAGCTCCTCGCGGCTGAGCACGGTGCCCGTCGGGTTGTGCGGGGTGTTGATCAGCAGCAGCCGGGTGCGGTCGGTGACCGCGTCGCGCAGCTCGTCCAGGTCGAGCCGGAAGGCGCCCTCGTGCGGGCGCAGGGTGACGGGCACGCGCCGGCCGCCCGCCATGGCGATCGAGGCGGCGTAGGAGTCGTAGTACGGCTCCAGGGCGATCACCTCGTCGCCGGGTTCCAGGAGGGCCAGCAGGGCCGCGGCGATCGCCTCGGTCGCGCCGGCGGTGACGAGCACCTCGGTCCCGGGGTCGTACGACAGCCCGTAGCGCCGCAGCTGGTGCGCGGCGACGGCCTCGCGCAGCTCGGGCACGCCGGGGCCCGGCGGGTACTGGTTGCCGCGCCCGTCGCGCAGCGCCCGTACGGCCGCCTCGCGCACCTCCTCGGGGCCGTCGGTGTCGGGGAAGCCCTGGCCGAGGTTGATGGACCCCGTGCTCACGGCGAGGGCCGACATCTCGGCGAAGATCGTCGTCCCGAACTCGGCGAGACGGCGGTTGAGGAGGGGACGCGCGCTGGAGGTCGTCATGGCGGTCATCCTGCGCCGAAGCTCTGGAGTTCCTCAACTCTGCTTTGGGCCGCGCCGGGCACGGGCATCTCCCGGTCACCCCGGGAGGAAGACGGGCCCACGGGGGGCCGGTCCGGGGCATGCGAGTCGCACGGGCACCGCCTGCGGACCGCATGGGACACCGTAGGGGAAAGGGGGACTGCGCCATGATCCTGGGCGTATTCCTGGTGGTCGCGTTCTTCGTGGTCTTCGCGGCTCTCGCGAAGGCCGGGCGCAGGAGCGGGGGCGACGCGAAGGCGGGTCCGCGCGGCCGCGGCGGGTCGCGGTCGGGCGACGGCGGCAGCTGGTGGGCGGGGTCGACCGACGGCGGATCGTCGGGCGGCCACCACTCCGGAGGTCACCACTCGGGCGGTCACCACTCCGGCGGAGGTCACTCGGGCGGCCACCACTCGTGCGGCGGGGGCCACTCGTGCGGCGGTCACTCCTCGTGCGGAGGGGGCGGCTGCGGCTCCAGCTGACGGGAGTGCCGAGGGCTCCACGAGCCGAGCGGACCGCGCGCAGGACGCGCGGGAACCATGTCGAGTGCCCGCCGCGGGAAGCGCGGCGGGCACGCTGTGTTTCACCCGGCAGTGGGGCGCGAGGGCGTGTGCCGCGGGCGCTTCCCGTAGTGCGTGCGCCTGCCGCCGGACCGGCGAACCGACGCCGACCTGCGGGTCAACGAGCTTGCACAACAAGGTGGTTGAACAGTTGCGCAAGTGTGCCCCCGGTGGGATGGAAACCCTATGAACTTGGGTAAAAATGGTGTGGTGACGGCGCGGTTCGTGATTCCCTCTCAATCACCAACAAAGCTCCCGGATCCCCGTCCAGCAGGCGTTTTCGCCCGGACAGGCCGAGCAGGCCGCGTCCCAGGTGCCGACCGTGGCGCGCCGGAGCTCTCCCCATCTTTCGCGTGCTAGCGGAGCCGATCCATGCTCACGACCCTCAACACCTCCTACACCGACACACGCGCCGCCGACCTCGCCTGGACCCTCGGGCGCGAGCCGCTGCCCGCGCTCGCCACACTCGATCTCGAACTCGACGGAGCTCATTGTCAGTTGAGACTCCTCGGCGCGTCCCACCAGGTCATCCTGGAGGAGGACCGGGGCACCTGCTCGGAGACGGTGGCGTGCATCGCGGGCTCCAGCGCCCCCCTGCCGCTCGGCGTCGCCAAACGCGTCGGCGACTGGGAGTACGAGTTCGCGGCCCGGGTCGAACTCCTGTCGCCCGGCTCCTTCGCGGGCCGCGCCCAGGAGTTGCTGGCCCTCGTCTCGGACCACCCGCACGGCCTGGCGGGCGTCTTCCCCGGCAGTCCGCACGCGTTCACCGCGATGCTGGCGCATCGCCATGAGGGCCAGGTCCACTGGCGCACCTGGCACGCGTATCCGCAGGACGGCCAGTTGGTGGCGACCAGGACCCGCGTCGGCGTGCGGGTGCCGGCGGCCCAGCTGAGCGGGTCGGGCGTCTGAGGCGTCCGGCACCGCCGACACCCGGTGGCCGAAACGCGCGGTGTCGTCGCCGGAGCCGACAGTTCCACACGTGTGGGTGACAAGGTCGAGCGTATGCGTCACGTAGCGTTCCGATGGTGATCGAACCGCACGCGCATGCGCCACCCGGCGTGCCGCGCCACCCGGGCGAGGCCGGCCCCGAGCAGGCGCGGCTTCCCGTACGGCCCGGCACGGGGCGGTTCCTCGTCCTCCTCGGCGTCTTCGTCTGCGCGGCCTGCGGCCTGGTCTACGAACTCGAACTGGTCGCCCTGGCCTCCTACTTGATCGGCGACTCGGTCACCCAGGCCTCGGTCGTGCTCTCGGTGATGGTCTTCGCCATGGGGATCGGCTCGCTCGCCGCCAAGCGGTTGCGCCATCGCGCCGCCGCGGGCTTCGGCGCGGTGGAGGCGGCGCTCGCGCTGGTCGGCGGCTGCAGCGCGATCGCCCTCTACGCGGTCTTCGCCTGGAGCGGCGACTGGGTCGGCCTCGGCTCCGGCGGCCCGCGCTGGCTGCTGGTGGCCTTCTCGCTCGCCATCGGCCTGCTCATCGGCGCCGAGATCCCGCTGCTGATGGAGCTGATCCAGCGCATCCGGTGCCAGGACGCGGGCGGCGCGGTCGCGGACCTGTTCGCCGCCGACTACGTGGGCGCGCTGGTCGGCGGCCTCGCCTTCCCCTTCCTGCTGCTGCCGCAGTTCGGCCAGCTCACCGGCGCCCTGCTGACCGGCATGGTCAACGCGGCCGCCGGGGGCGCCCTCGCGCTCGGCCTGTTCCGGCGGGACCTGACCCGGCGCGGCCGCTGGCTGCTGCTGATCGCCAACGTCGTCGTGCTGAGCGTGCTCGCCGCGGCGACGGCCCTGGTCGACGACTTCGAACGGGCCGCGCGCCAGGCGGTGTACGGCGGGCACGTCCGGGTCGCGCTGCGCACCGGCGTCCAGGAGGTGGTGCTGACGGGCGGAACCGACGGCCGCCCTCTGGACCTCTTCCTCGACGGCCGGCTGCGGGTGAACGGTGACGACGAGCGGGCCTATCACGAGGCGCTCGTCCACCCCGCGCTCAGCGGCGGCCCGCACGCGCGCGTGCTCGTCCTCGGCGGCGGCGACGGTCTCGCCGCGCGCGAGGTGCTGAGGCATCCGGGGGTGCGCCGGGTCGATCTGGTCGACCCCGACCCGGGACTGGTGCGGCTGGCCCGCCGCGACCCCGCCCTGTCCGCGCTGAACGGCCACGCCCTGACCGACCGCCGCGTCCACGTGGCCGCGGCGGGCCCCTTCCGCTGGTTGCGGGACACCCGGCGGACCTATGACGTGGTGATCGCGGACCTGCCCGACCCGGGGAGCACGTCCAGCACCAAGCTCTACTCGCAGGAGTTCTACGGCCTGGCCCGCCGCGCCCTCGCGCCCGGAGGCCGGCTGGTGGTGCACGCGGGGCCGGTGACCGCCCGCCCGCGCGCCTTCTGGACGGTCGAGGCGACGATACGGGCGGCCGGGCTGAGCACGGTGCCGTACCGTGTCGCCGACCTGGCCCCGGCCCCCGCGACCGGTCTCGCCCGCGCGGCCCTGCCCCTGTCCGGCGCCGCCTGCGACGACTGGGGGTTCGTGCTCGCCGCACGCGCCCGCCCGGTGCTGACGCTGGACCCCCACGAGCCGCCCTCGGGCACCCTGAGCCGGGCCGCGCTGCGGGCGGACGCGCGCGCGGCGGCACGCACCCGGGTGCCCGGGCTGCCGCCGTCGACGCTGGTGCACCCGAGATACCTGGACTGAGGGCACGAATCACGTGGGACAGGGGCGCGTCCGTGGCACTCCTGGGTAGGCTCGGCAGACATGGAGCATGAGGTGTTCGTCATGATGTCCGCCGAGCGTCTCGGTGAGGCGCTGGCCGACCCCGCCCGGGTGGCCCGCGCGATCCCCGGGCTCCAGCAGGACGTGGGAGCGGAGGCGGAGTCGGTCGCCGGGCGGCTGAAGGTGCGGGTCGCGGGACACACGATCACCTACCGGGGCACGCTGAGGGTCAGCAGGCAGGACGAGACGTCGTACGCGATCGAGGCCGAGGCCTTGGAGGCGCGCGGCACCGGCGGGGTGAAGCTCTCCCTGTCCCTGCGCCTGCTCCCGGCCCGCGGCGGCACCACGCTGGCCTTCACGGGGACGGCCACGGGCGACGGGCGGATCGCCGAACTCCCCGAGGACGCGGTCGCCTCGGCCGGGACGCGGCTGCTGGGGCGCTTCGCGGAGGGACTCGGGGCCGGGTCGGACGGGACGCCCGGACCCGCCGAGAAGCGCGCCGACGGAGACCCGCCGATCGAGGACCTCCTCCCCACCAAGGAGCCCGATCCCACCGAGCCCACCGAGAGCGGCCGAGGCCGCGAGGGCGCTGGGGGGCGCGAGGGTGGCGAGGACACCGGGGGCCGCGAGGGTGCTGAGGGCCACCACGAGGGCGTCGGGGGCGGCGAGGGCGACGAGGGCGGCAATGCCGAAGGCCCTGGCCCTGGCACGGGCACCGGTTCCGACTCCGGCACTGGCACCGACTCCGGCCCTGGTACGGGTACCGGCACCGGCTCCAGCACGGACGCCGGCTCCGGCCCTGGTACGGGTACCGGCCCCGGTACGGACGCGGGCACGGGCACCGGAACCGGCCCTGGCACTGGCTCCGGCTCTGGTCGAGGGGCGGGCCCGGGTGTGGGTTCCGGGGACGACTACCTGGCGGGGGGCTTCGACGGCGAGGACGACAACGCGCCGGTTGTCCCGGACGCTTCCTCGCTGGACGGAGATCCCCAGGCCGAGGCGGCCCACGCCCGGCGCACGATGATCGGCCGCAGCGCGGAGGAGGTCGACCACGCGCCCCCGCGCGGCCGCTACGCCCCCGTACCCGTCCCGGAGACCGCGACGGCCACCGCGACCCTGCGCTGGGCGGCACCGGCGGCGGCCCTGGTCGTCGCGTCGGTGGTCGTGGCGGGCCGGATGCTGCGCCGCCGCCGCTGACCCGGCGGGCCGCCGTGAGCGCCGGGTGCCGAAGGTCCCAGTAGGGTCGGCCTCGTGAGCAACGACGAGATCAGGTTGGCCGCGGGAGACGCGGAAGTGGTCCTGGCGCCGGGAAACGGCGGACGCGTGCGGAGTCTTCGCGTCGGCGGGAGCGAACTGCTGCGGCAGGGCGAGCGGTTCGGGTGCTTCCCGATGGCGCCCTGGTGCGGCCGGGTCCGGGACGGCAGGTTCCGCGACGGCGGCACGGTCCATCAGATGCCCCTCAACAACCCGCCGCACGCCATCCACGGCACCGTGCGGGACGGCGCGTGGCGGGTGGCCCGCGCGGACGGCGCCGAGGCGGTCCTCGTCCAGGACCTGGCGGACCCCTGGCCCTACCCCGGCCGTGTCACCCAGGTCTTCACACTCACCGAGGACTCCCTCACGCTCACCATGGCGGTGGAGGCGCACCACTCCTCCTTCCCGGCCCAGGTCGGCTGGCACCCCTGGTTCAACCGCAGCATCCAGGGCTCCGAGGCGCGCGTCGACTTCTCCCCGGCGTGGCAGGAGGAGCGCGGCGAGGACCACCTGCCGACGGGCCACCGCATCGACCGCAAGCCCGGCCCCTGGGACGACTGCTTCGGCATGCCCGACGGAGTCGACGTCACCCTCACCTGGCCCGGACTGCTGGAGCTGAAGGTCACCAGCCGGGAGGAATGGGTGGTGGTGTACGACGAGCAGGAGGAAGCGGTCTGCGTGGAGCCGCAGACGGGCCCGCCCAACGGCCTCAACACGCTTCCGCGGCTGGTCACGCCCATCGAGCCGCTGGAGGCCGCGACGACGTGGAGCTGGCGTCGCCTCTAAGCTGAGGGCCATGACTGACCTCGACGAAACAAGGCCCCACGGCACACGTGACGAGCTGCTCCAGCAGATCAAGGACAAGGCCGTGGTGCACGGCAAGGTGACGCTGTCGTCGGGCCTGGAGGCCGACTACTACGTGGACCTGCGCCGCATCACCCTCGACGGCGAGGCCGCCCCGCTGGTGGGTGAGGTCCTCCTGGACCTCACCGCCGACCTCGACTTCGACGCGGTGGGCGGCCTGACCATGGGCGCCGACCCGGTCGCGGGCGCGATGCTGCACGCCGCCGCCAAGCGGGGCCGCAGGCTGGACGCCTTCGTCGTGCGCAAGGCCGCGAAGGCGCACGGTCTGCAGCGCCGCGTCGAGGGCCCGGAGATCAGGGGCCGCCGGGTACTGGTCGTCGAGGACACCTCCACCACCGGCGGCTCGCCGCTGACCGCGGTGGAGGCGGTGCGGGAGGCGGGCGCCGAGGTCGTCGCCGTCGCGACCATCGTGGACCGGGCGACCGGAGCGGCCGAGAAGATCCAGGAGGGCACCGGGGTTCCCTACCTGTTCGCGTACTCCAAGGACGACCTGGGTCTGGACTGAGCGCGGAGTTATCCACAGGCTGGACAGGGTGCCCCTCGTATCCGGCACGGTCTGCGAAGATGGGCCGCGACGATGACGTCACCCCCTAGGTCAGGGCTTGTAGTACGCAGGACGAATCCCCGCAACCCGCACAACAAGGAGCGGACAGATGCCCATCGCAACCCCCGAGGTCTACAACGAGATGCTCGACCGGGCGAAGGCTGGCAAGTTCGCCTACCCGGCCATCAACGTGACCTCGTCGCAGACCCTGCACGCGGCCCTGCGCGGCTTCGCGGAGGCCGAGAGCGACGGCATCGTCCAGATCTCGACGGGTGGCGCCGAGTTCCTGGGTGGCCAGTACAGCAAGGACATGGTCACCGGCGCGGTCGCCCTGGCCGAGTTCGCGCACATCGTCGCCGAGAAGTACCCGGTGAACATCGCGCTGCACACCGACCACTGCCCGAAGGACAAGCTGGACGGGTATGTGCGGCCGCTGCTCGCGCTCTCCGAGGAGCGTGTGGGCCGGGGTGAGAACCCGCTGTTCCAATCGCACATGTGGGACGGCTCGGCGGAGACCCTCGCCGACAACCTGAAGATCGCGCAGGAGCTCCTCGAGCGTGCCCGCGCCGCCAGGATCATCCTGGAGGTGGAGATCACCCCCACCGGCGGTGAGGAGGACGGCGTCACCCACGAGATCAACGACTCGCTGTACACCACGGTGGACGACGCGGTGCGCACGGCGGAGGCGCTGGGCCTCGGTGACAAGGGCCGCTACCTGCTGGCCGCGTCGTTCGGCAACGTGCACGGTGTGTACAAGCCGGGCAACGTGGTGCTGCGCCCCGAGCTGCTGAAGCAGCTCAACGAGGGCGTCGCCGCCCAGTACGGCCGCCCGGCGGGCAGCCAGCCGTTCGACTTCGTCTTCCACGGCGGCTCCGGCTCCAGCGAGCAGGAGATCCTGACGGCGCTGGAGAACGGCGTGGTCAAGATGAACATCGACACCGACACCCAGTACGCGTTCACGCGTCCGGTCGCCGACCACATGTTCCGGAACTACGACGGCGTGCTGAAGGTCGACGGCGAGGTCGGCTCCAAGAAGACCTACGACCCGCGCACCTGGGGCAAGCTGGCCGAGACGTCGATGTCCCAGCGCGTCCTCGAGGCCTGCGGCAACCTCCGCTCCAGCGGCACGCGGATCAAGTAGCGACGCACCGGGTGTTCCGGGGCGGGGTGACCCGTCCCGGAGCGCCCAGGTCTGGCCCGCGCGCGGGGGACGAGAGATGATCCGTGCATGGCTGTCAGTGCGGAACAGCTCGGTCCCGCCGTCAGGCTGGAGTCACCGCGGGGCAAGTGGATCCTGCTGACCACGGTGCTCGGATCCAGCATGGCGCTGCTGGACTCCACCGTCGTCAATGTCGCGCTGCCCCGGATCGGGGAGGATCTCGACGCCGGTCTCGCCGCCCTCCAGTGGACCGTCAACGCGTATCTGGTCACGCTCGCCGGTCTGATCCTGCTCGGCGGTTCCCTCGGGGACCGCTTCGGCCGCCGCAAGGTGTTCGTCGTCGGCGTCGTCTGGTTCGCGAGCGCCTCCCTGCTGTGCGGGCTCGCCGTCGACGCGACGATGCTCATCGCCGCCCGCGCCCTCCAGGGCATCGGCGGCGCCCTGCTGACCCCCGGCTCGCTCGCCCTCATCCAGGCCTCGTTCCACCGGGACGACCGGGCCCGCGCGGTCGGCCTGTGGTCCGGCTTCGGCGGTATCGGCGCCGCCGTCGGCCCGTTCCTGGGCGGCTGGCTGGTGGCGGGCCCCGGCTGGCGCTGGGTCTTCCTCCTCAACGTGCCGCTCGCCCTGCTGTGCGCTCCCATCGCGCTCCGGCACGTCCCGGAGTCCAAGGACGACCGCGCCCACGGGAGCTTCGACGTCCTCGGTGCCGTTCTCGGCGCGCTGGCCCTCGCCTTCGTCACCTACGCCCTGATCGAGGCCCAGGGCGGCTCCCCGGCCGTGGCACTCACGGCGGTCGCGGGTGTGGCGGCGGGCGTCGCCTTCGTGGTCGTGGAGAGGCGCCGGCCGGACCCGATGCTGCCGCTCGACATCTTCGCCTCGCGCCAGTTCACCTCGGTGAACCTGGTGACCGTGTGCGTGTACGCGGCCTTCGGCGGTTTCTTCTTCCTCACCGCGTTGCAGCTCCAGGTGGTCGCCGGCTACTCGCCGCTGCGTGCCGGTACGGCCCTGTTGCCCACGACCGTCATGATGCTGCTGTTCTCGTCCCGCTCGGGCGCCCTCGCCGAGCGCATCGGACCCCGCATCCCGCTCACCGTCGGTCCCCTGCTGTGCGCGGGCGGCATGCTGCTGATGCTGCGCGTCGGCAAGGACGCCTCGTACCCCGTCGACGTGCTGCCCGCGCTGGTGGTGATGGGCGCCGGCATGGTCACCCTGGTCGCGCCGCTGACCTCCGCCGTGCTCGCCTCGGTGGACACCGGCCGGGCCGGACTGGCCAGCGGCGTCAACAACGCGGCGGCGCGCGCGGCCGGCCTGATGGCGGTGGCCGCGCTGCCGCTGCTGACGGGGATGGGCCCGGACGCCTATCGCTCGCCGGACGCGTTCGACGCCGCCTTCGACCGGGCGATGCCGCTGTGCGCGGGGGTCCTGGTGGTCGGGGCGGTACTCGCCTTCGCGACGGTGCGCCGCCCGGCACCGGACTGCCGCCGCCCGGAGTGCCGCACCCACGGCTGCCTCACGACACCGCCCCTGGAACCCCGCCGCAGCGTCCCGGCCGCCGCCCCGCCGTCGCCGGACGACAGGACGAGAAGCCCCGAGGGCCCGCCGGGCGGCCCGGGCGGCTCCCAGACCTGAGCGGCGGCCTCGGGCCCTCATGCGTCACCCGGCGCTCAGCACCAGCCACCGGCCGGACCAGCGCTCGTGTCCGCCAACCCGCCGTCGCCGGGCGACAGGGGGGAAGCCCCGACGGCCCGCCGGGCGGCGTCGGGCCGCTATGCGTCACCGGGCGCTCAGCACCCGCCACCCGCCAACCGCCGGCCCAGTGCTCGTGTCCGTCCGGGTGCCCCTGGCTCGGCATCTGGCATCCGGCATCGGCCCCTCGCCACCCGTTGGCCGGGGGCCGGGGCCGCTCGGCGGTGCGTCGCGGTGGTGCCGGACCGCTGCCGCCCCGCCCCCGCCGGCTACCGGCGCAGCGCGGCGTAGGCCTCGGGGCTGCTGTCCTGGAGGAACTGCCAGCAGCGCTCGGCCTCGTCCTTCTCGTCGATCGCGTCGGCGGCCCGCGCGAGGGCGGCCAGGCAGCGCAGGAACCCGCGGTTGGCCCGGTGCTCCCAGGGAACCGGGCCGTGGCCCTTCCACCCGGCGCGGCGCAGGGCGTCCAGACCGCGGTGGTAGCCGGTGCGCGCGTACGCGTACGACTCGACCACCCGTCCCGCCTCGAAGGCGTCGTCGGCGAGCATCGCCCAGGCCAGCGAGAACGTGGGGTGCTTCGCCGCGACCTCGGCCGGCGGCCGGGACTCCTCGCCCAGCAGGCGGTACGCCTCCACGTCCTCCGGGAGGCGGGTCGGCTCGGGGCCGCCGAGCAGGTTCTTGTGCGTCGTCATGCGGTCAGTCTGCCACCCGCCGCGGGCCACGGGGCAGGACGTCCGGACGCGCGGGCCGCGCCGGAAGAGCGCCGCGGACGCCGTGCCGCACATGCGCCGGGCCCCGCACCCGGGCAAGATCATAAGGGTGCGTCCCGTTCCTCCCGTTTCCTTCGCCCCCCACGTCCCTCCCGTGCCTTGCGGCGCCGGGAATGATTGCGCAGGATGCGCGTGGGGACCGGGGCCCCCGTGCCGGCATCGGCAGGGGCGGACCGCTACCCGAGCACACACAGGAGACAGCGATGGCCGCACAGGCTCAGCAGTCCCATGAGACGCAGGAGACATCAGGGACGCAGGGGACATCGCAGCCCGAGGCCCCGCATCTCGACTTCCAGGGCACGACGCCGTACGAGGACTACGTCAAGGCGGATCTGCTCACCCACCTCCAGAGCCCCCTGTCCGACGATCCGGGCGAGATGGTCTTCCTGGTCACCACCCAGGTGATGGAGCTGTGGTTCACGGTGCTCGTCCACGAGTGGGAGACCGCCGCGCGGGCCCTGCGCGAGGAGCGGGTGCCGGTGGCGGTGGACGCGCTGAAGAGGTCCGTACGGGAGCTGGAGGCGCTGAACGCGTCCTGGCGGCCCCTGGCCCAGCTGACGCCCGCCCAGTTCAACTCCTACCGCTCCGCCCTCGGCGAGGGGTCCGGTTTCCAGTCGGCGATGTACCGCCGCATGGAGTTCCTGCTCGGTGAGAAGTCGGCGTCCATGCTGGTCCCGCACCGCGGCGCGCCGCGTGTCCACGCCGAGCTGGAGAAGGCGCTGCACGAGCCGAGCCTGTACGACGAGGTGCTGCGGCTGCTCGCACGGCGCGGGCACCCGGTCCCGGACGCGGTGCTCTCCCGCGACGTCTCCCTGCGCTACGAGCCCTCGGACGAGGTCGAGGCGGTGTGGACCGCCCTCTACACGGGGGACCCGACGGACGAACTCGCGCGTCTGGGTGAGGCGTTGACCGACGTCGCGGAACTGGTGCTGCGCTGGCGCACCGACCATCTGCTCGCCACCCGGCGCGCGATGGGCTCCAAGGTCGGCACGGGCGGTTCCGCCGGGGTGGCCTGGTTGGAGAAGCGGGCGCAGAAGAACGTGTTCCCCGAGCTGTGGACGGCCCGGTCCCATGTCTGAGGCGACCGAGGCGACTGCGGCGACCGAGGGCACCTCGGCGACCGGGGTGGCCGCGACGGCCGCGGCGCTGGACGCGGCCGACGAACTGGCCCCGCTGCGCGCGAGGTTCACCCTCGACGACGTCGTCTATCTTGACGGAAACTCCCTGGGTGCCCTGCCCGCCCACGTGGCGGACCGGATGGACGACGTCGTCCGCCGGCAGTGGGGATCGCTGCGGATCCGGTCCTGGGACGAGAGCGGCTGGTGGACGGCGCCGGAGCGGATCGGCGACCGGATCGCCCCGCTGGTGGGCGCGGCGCCCGGGCAGATCGTGGTGGGCGACTCGACCAGCGTCAACGTGTTCAAGGCGCTCGTGGCCGCCGTGCGCATGGCCGACGGGACAGGCCGGGACGAGATCCTGGTCGACGCGACCACGTTCCCGACCGACGGCTACCTCGCCGGGTCGGCGGCCCGGATGACCGGCCGCACCCTGCGCCCGGTCGCCCCGGCCGAGGTGCCCGAGGCCCTGTCCGGCCGTACGGCCGCGGTGCTGCTCAACCACGTCGACTACCGCACCGGCCGGCTGCACGACCTGCCGGGGCTCACGGCCGCCGTGCACGCGGCGGGAGCCGTGGCGGTCTGGGACCTGTGCCACAGCGCGGGCGCCCTGCCGGTCGGCCTGGACGAGCACGGGGTCGACCTGGCGGTCGGCTGCACCTACAAGTACCTGAACGGCGGCCCCGGCTCCCCGGCCTACCTCTATGTACGCCGGGACCTCCAGGACCGCTTCGACTCCCCGCTGCCGGGCTGGAACTCGCACGCCGAGCCCTTCGGCATGCGGCCGGACTACGAGGCGGCGCCGGGCGCGGTGCGCGGCCGTGTCGGCACCCCGGACATCCTGTCCCTGCTCGCCCTGGAGGCGGCGCTCGACGTGTGGGACGGCGTCACCGTCGAGGCGGTGCGCGCCAAGTCCCTCGCGCTCACGGACTTCTTCCTGGAGTGCGTGGCCGCCCACGTCCCCCGGGGCGCGGTCGAGTGCCTGACCCCCCTCGCGCACGCGGAGCGGGGCAGCCAGGTGGCGCTGCGGTGCCGTGACGCGGGAGAGGTGATGCGGCGGCTCGTCGCGGGCGGCGTGGTCGGCGACTTCCGTCCGCCGGACGTGCTGCGGTTCGGGTTCACCCCGCTGTACGTGGGGTTCGCGGACGTGGAGCGGGCGGCCCGGATCCTGGGGGAGACCCTGTCCTGAGGGGCGCCTCCCCGGGACCCCGGTGGCCCCGGGGACGCGGTGAGGTCCTGCGGGACCGTTCGTCGAGCGGTCCCGCGGGCGGTCCCGTGGGCCGGTGCCGTCCGCCCTGGTAGCGTCCCCGCGAACGCCCGGCCGCCCACCGGTCACGGCGGTCGTATCCCGTCTCGCCGCTGAGAGGTTGGAGCATGCCGGACGACGCCCGCGACGCCGCGGAGGAGGCGTCCCTCTTCTCCCATCCTCCCGTCGAGCCGGACGCCACCGCCGCCTACGGCGACCATCCCGACCAGGTCGTCGACTTCTACGCCGCCAGGGGTGTGGAGCCGGCCGGCCCCGCGGGTGCCGCCCCGCTCGTCGTCGTGCTGCACGGGGGAGCGTGGCGCTCGCCCTACGACCGCCTGCACATCAGCCCGTTCGCGGACTTCCTGGCCCGCGGGGGCTTCGCCGTGGCCAATGTCGAGTACCGCAGGGGCGCCCTCATCCCGGCCCAGGCCGACGGCTGTGCGGCCGAGAGCGGCGGCACGGCTCCGGCGGCGGGCCGCTGGCCCGACACCTTCGACGACGTCGCCACCGCGCTCGACGCGCTTCCCGACCTCGTGGGCCGGGCGCTGCCCGGGGCCGATCCGCGCCGCATGGTGATCACCGGGCACTCGGCGGGCGGTCAGCTCGCCCTGTGGCTGGCGGCCCGCCATGTCCTGCCGAAGGACTCCCCGTGGCGTACGGACCGGCCGGCGCCGCTGCGGGGAGTGGTGGCGCTCGCCCCGATCGCGGACTTCGAGACCGCGCGGGACCTCGGGGTGTGCGGTGGGGCGGAGACGCAACTCCTGGGCGGCCCGACGTGGTTCGAGCGGCGGCGCCCCTACGCGGACCCCTCCCTGCTGCTGCCCACAGGCATCGCCACCACCCTGGTCCAGGGGTGTACGGACGTCGTCGTCCCGCAGGCGGTCGCCGAGGCGTACGCGGACGCCGCCGCGCGGGCCGGTGAGGTCGTCGGCCTCACGCTCCTGGAGGACGTGGGCCACTTCCCCCTGATCGACCCGGCGGCGGACGCGTGCGCGGTGGTGGCGGAGGAGATCGCGCAACTGGCCTGGTGAGCAAGGCCTTTGCGGCCCCCGGCCGTCCGCCGCCCGCGGGGCGCCCGTAGTACCCGTAGTCCCCGAGGACTACCTCCGCAGTGGGCTCTTCGGCATGACGCCGACTACACCTCACCCTTCGTAACTTCCCTTCCGTGACGGCCCGATGAGCGGGCCGGCGGAAGGGGGAGGACGCCATGGGACTCCGGGGGAGGCACCCGGTCGCGCGGGCGGCGGCCGCGGCGACGGATCGGGGGGCGGGCGCGGCGACGGCCGGGGGCACCGCCGCGAAGGGAGCGGTGCCCCGCGAGGGCACCCGCCGGCGCCGTGGCCGCCTGCGGCGCACGGGGCTCACGGCGCTGCTCGCGGCCGCCGTCGTCATCCCCCTCTCGGCCGGCGTACGCCCCCCGATCCCGGCGCCGCCCCCGGCCCGGCTCGCCCCGCTCTCGGTGGCCACGATCGCCGCGATCTACGACGCGAACCGCGCGGACGCCGCGACGGCGTCCCGGATGGCCGACGGCCACGGCGACCGGCACCGCGCGGCGGTCGAGCGGGCCATGGCCTCCCCGGACCGCCACCTCCTGGCCTTCGACGGCCGGGGGACGGGCCGGGTGGCCGAGGTCTTCGGGGACCTGGCCACGGCGGAGCACATCGCGGTCCTGGTCCCGGGCTCCGACACCACCCTGGACTCCTACGGCCGTCTGGGCGCGGGCGCGGGGGCCCTGTACCGCGCGGCCGGGCCGCACACCGCCGTCATCGCCTGGCTCGGATACGACACGCCCCGCATGATCAGCCCGAGCGCGCTCACCACGACCCGGGCCGAGGAAGCGGCGCCCCTGCTGCGGCGGTTCGTGCGCCAACTGCGCGGGGCGCGGGGCGAGAGGCCCGGCATCTCCCTGCTGTGCCACTCCTACGGCACGGTGGTCTGCGCCAAGGCCGCGGGCGCGGCCGACGTCCAGGACGTCGTCCTGCTGGGCAGCCCCGGCACCGGCGTGGACCGTGCCGCCGGGCTGCGCACCCGGGCCCGTGTCTGGGCGGGCCGCGGGGCGGGCGACTGGATCGCGCACGTGCCGCACGTCAGCGCCGACCTGTTCGGCACCACCACCGGTTTCGGCGCGGACCCCGTGTCGCCCGGATACGGCGCCCGGGTCTTCGCGGCGGGCGGCGGCGGCCACAGCGACTACTTCAGGCCCGGTTCGCTCTGCCTGCGCAACCTCGCCCGCATCACTCAGGGCCGTGCACCGGAGGCGCCCCGTGCGTGAGCATCCCCCGCACGCGCACGCAGGGCTCGCGAAGGCCCGGTCGGCGACCGCCGCGACCCGCTTCCGGGAGGCGGCGCGCCGTGTCGACGCGGCCACCCCCGCCGACCGTGACCGTGCCGTGGACGCGCTGCGGGCCCTGGCCGTCCTCGGGGTCGTCCTCGGGCACTGGCTGGTGACCGCGCTGGTCGCGGACGGCGGCTCCCTGCACACCGCGAGCCCGCTGCGCCACCATCCGTGGCTCGCCCCCGTCTCCTGGGTGTTCCAGACGCTCGCCGTGTTCTTCCTGGTGGGCGGGCACGTGGCGACGAAGGGCCTGGCCGGCGCGCGCGCCGAGGGCCGCACCTACGGGCAGTGGCTGCGCGGCCGGCTGGCCCGGCTGACCCGGCCCGTCGCGGCCCTCGTCGGCCTGTGGACGGTCCTGGCGTGCGCCCTGCTCGCGGCCGGCGCGGACGCGGTCACCCTCCACACCCTGGTGAAGCTGGCGCTGTCCCCCCTGTGGTTCCTGCTGGTCTTCGCGGCGCTGACGGCGGCGACCCCCCTGCTGGCCCGCCTCCACCCCCTCTGGCCGCTGGTCGTGGTCCTCCACGTGGACCTGGTCCGCTTCGGGTTCGGCGGCCCCTCCTGGCTCGGCTGGGTCAACGTGGCGGCCGGCTGGGCGGTGCCCTTCACCCTCGGCGCGGCCTGGACGCGCGGCGAACTGGAGGGCCGGCGCACGGGCTGGGTGCTCCTGCTGGCCGGCACCGCCGCGACCGTGCTGCTGGTGGCCTTCGCGGGCTACCCGGCGTCGATGGTCGGCGTCCCGGGCGAGGCGGTCTCCAACCTCGATCCGCCGACCCTGGCCGCCGCCACCTTCGGTGTCGCCCAGTGCGGAGGGGCCCTGCTGCTGCGCGCACCGCTGCGCCGTCTGATGCGGCGCCGCCTGCCGCTGTGGGCGGCGGTCGCGATGGTGAACCTCTTCGCCATGACGATCTATCTCTGGCATCTGACGGCGCTGATGGCGACCACGGCCACCGGCCTCCTCGCGGGACCCCTGCCGGGCCTGCACACCGCCCCCGCGGGCCTGACCTGGATGGCCTGCCGGCTGGCCTGGCTCCCGGTGTTCGCCGTCGCGCTGGCCGTGTGCTGGGCCGCCTTCCGCGGGCACGAACAGGGGCCGCGCCGGCGCGCCACCCCCGCCGCACCGTCCTCCCGGCGCCTCCGCGGCCCCTCCGTAGTACTTCAGGCGGATCCCCAAGGCCCCTCTCACCGGTGACGACGGCCGCCTCCGCCGCCGCCTACCTTCGATACCGTGACCGAGACGCCCCAGACACAGACGCCGCCGTCGCATCACGGCGCGGAGGGTCCGTACAGACCGTACGTACCGACCAGCCCGGAGTACCAGGCCCTCGTGAGGTCCCTGCGCGGCCTGCGGCAGGACCTGCTCCACGACGTCCTCGCCTACCGCCCGCTGCCGCCCCGCACCGTCCGCGGGCGGCGCGGCCGGCCGGTGGGCCGGTGGCGGGCCCGGTACGGGCCCTGGACCCGGCACGGCCTGGTGGCGGCGGCCGGCCTGGTGGCGATGTCCGGCGGCTGGCAGGGCGGCGGCGCGAGCCCGGAGGCCCCCCTGTTCGGCCTGATGGCCCTGTTCCCGGTGCTGCTCACCCTGGTCCGCCCCGCCGCTGCCTTCTGGCTGTCCCTGGCCGTGACGGCGGTCACCTCCATGCTGTCCGGCTCATTTGACGACTGGCCCTGGCAGCCCGGCACCTTCATCGCCCACCTGGTCGTGCTCACCGTGGTCGCGATACGGACCCGGCCGCGCACGGCGGCGTGGATGTGGGTGTTCACCGCGATCTACGCCTTCGCCGTCAGGAGCCTCCACGGCTACTCCTTCGGCGACAACCTGGCGCCCATGCTGGTGATCTCCGCGCTGGTCCTGCTGGTCGTCACCGTCTGGCACATCCGCCACGACGCCGAGCAGGAGGTGACCGCGCAGCAGACGGTGACCGCGCACGAGCGCTCCCGCCGCACCCTGCTGGAGGAGCGCACGACGATCGCCCGCGAACTGCACGACGTGGTGGCCCACCACATGTCGGTGGTCGCGATCCAGGCGGAGGCCGCGCCCTACCGGGTTCAGAACCCGCCCCCGGAACTGGAGAAGGCGTTCGTCACCATCCGGGAGAACGCGGTGGCGGCCTTGACCGAACTGCGCCGCGTCCTCGGCGTCGTACGGGCCGAGGACTACGAGGCCCCCGACGCCCCGCAGCCCACCCTCGCCGACCTCGACGCCCTGCTCGCCAATGTGCGTGAGGCGGGCTTGAGCGTGGAGAAGGCGGTCACGGGCGCGGTGCGGGAGCTTCCGCAGGGCGTCGAGCTGTCGGCGTACCGCATGGTCCAGGAGGCCCTCAGCAACACCCTGCGGCACGCCCCGGGCGCCTCTGCCCGCGTGGAGGTCGGCTATGTGCTGGGCGGCCTCGGCCTGCGCATCGTCAACGGGCCGCCGCCCCGGCCCGACCTGGAGAAGTCGACGCAGGGCGCGGGGCACGGCCTGACGGGCATGCGTGAGCGGGTCACGATGCTGAACGGCGAGATGACCGCCGGGGCGACGGACGACGGGGGATACGAGGTGGCGGTGTTCCTGCCGGTGGCCATGCCCGGGACGGAGGACGCCGCGTGAGCGCGGGAACCATCCGCGTCCTGATCGCGGACGACCAGATGATGGTCCGGGAGGGCTTCTCGGTGCTGCTCGGGGCGATGCCGGACATCGAGGTCGTGGGAGAGGCGGTCAACGGCCGGGAGGCGGTCGGGCGGGTCCGCGAACTGGCCCCGGACGTGGTGCTGATGGACATCCGCATGCCGGAGATGAACGGCATCGAGGCCACCCGCGAGATCGTCGCCGCGGACGCGTCGGCGAAGGTGCTGGTCCTGACGACGTTCGACCTCGACGAGTACGTGTACCAGGCGCTGCGGGCGGGGGCCTCCGGCTTCCTGCTCAAGGACGCCTCGGCACGTCAACTCGCCGACGGCGTGCGGGTCGTGGCGGCGGGGGAGGCGCTGCTGGCCCCCTCGGTCACCCGGCGGCTGATCACGGAGTTCTCCAAGCTGTCCGACGGCCCGCGCTTCCCGTCCGCCGCGCAGGGGGCGTACGGGGAGCTGACCGAGCGGGAGACGGAGGTGCTGGTCCTCATCGCGCACGGCCTGTCGAACGCGGAGATCGCCGGGCGGCTGGTGGTCGCCGAGTCCACGATCAAGACCCATGTCAGCCGCATCCTGGTGAAGCTGGGGCTGCGGGACCGGACGCAGGCGGCGGTGTTCGCGTACGAGGCGCGACTGGTGACGCCGGGCTGACCGCCGCCCCGGCGAGGACCAGGTCACGTCACCGCGCCTCGGGTGACCGGGCCTCCGGTCACCGAGCCTCTGGTCACCGGGCCTCTGGTCACTTGGCCTCTGGTCACCGAGGGGGAGGCCGGGCTAGCGTCCGTTCATGGCAGCCCGATCCTCCCTCGCGTTCGACCCCTGGGACCCGGCGTTCCTCGCCGACCCCTACCCCGCCTACGCCGAGCTGCGCGCGAAGGGCCGGGTGCACTACTACGAGCCCAGCGACCAGTGGCTGGTCCCGCACCACGCCGACGTGTCGGCGCTGCTGAGGGACCGGCGCCTGGGCCGGACGTACCAGCACCGGTTCACGCACGAGGACTTCGGGCGCACCGCGCCGCCGCCCGAGCAGGAGCCGTTCCACACGCTCAACGACCACGGCATGCTCGACCTGGAGCCGCCGGACCACACCCGGATCCGGCGACTGGTCTCGAAGGCGTTCACCCCGCGGACGGTGGAGCGCCTGAAGCCGTACGTCCAGGACCTGGCCGGGGAGCTGGTGGCCCGCCTGGTGGAGCGCGGCGGGGGCGATCTGCTCGCGGACGTCGCCGAACCGCTGCCCGTCGCGGTGATCGCCGAGATGCTGGGTGTCCCCGAGGCGGACCGGGACCGGTTGCGGCCCTGGTCGTCGGCCATCTGCGGGATGTACGAGCTGGGGCCGTCGCAGGAGACGGCGCGGCAGGCGGTGCTGGCCTCGACCGAGTTCTCCGACTATCTGCGGGGGCTGATCGCCGAGCGCCGCGCGGACCCGGGCGAGGACCTGATCTCGGGCCTGATCGCGGCGTACGACGAGGGCGACCGGCTCACCGAGCAGGAGATGATCTCGACCTGCGTCCTGCTGCTGAACGCGGGGCACGAGGCCACGGTGAACGCGACGGTCAACGGCTGGTCGGCCCTGTTCCGCAACCCGGCCCAGCTCGCCGCGCTGCGCGCCGACCACAGCCTCGTCCCGACCGCCGTCGAGGAGCTGATGCGCTACGACACCCCGCTCCAGCTCTTCGAACGCTGGGTCCTGGACGAGATCGAGATCGACGGGACGGTGATCCCGCGCGGCGCGGAGATCGCCCTCCTCTTCGGCTCGGCCAACCACGACCCGGCGGTCTTCACCGCCCCCGAGCGCCTGGACCTGACCCGCCGCGACAACCCGCACATCTCCTTCAGCGCGGGCATCCACTACTGCATCGGCGCGCCCCTGGCCCGCATCGAGCTGGCGGCGTCGATGACGGCCCTCCTGGACCGCGCCCCGACCCTGAGCCCGACCACACCCCCGACCCGCAAGCCGAACTTCGTGATCAGGGGCCTGGAAAGCCTGGACGTGACGATCGACTGATCACCCGTTCGGCTGATCGCGGGGCAGGCCGGGGCCGGGGTCCGCCGGGCCCGGCCATGCTGGTGCTCGCCTGCGAAGGGAGACACCATGACGGTCATGGCAGAGCGCACGTCGTCTCGGATGTCGGTGGACCTGTTCGAGCGGATGGCCGAGTTCGCCGCCTCTGAGGACGAGACCGTCAGGTTCGAGTTCATCGACGGACGGATCGGGCTCAAGAAGGTGACGAACGGTAACCACGGCGAGCCGGCGATGTGGCTGGTCTTCCAGTGCAAGCACGCACGACCGGACCTCACCCTCAACACGACGGGCCAGGGCCTGAAGGTCGAGGCGTACCGGAAGGGGCGTGCGCGACCCGACGCCGTGCTGACACGGGTGGGGTACTTCACGGACCAGGGCGAATGGGCCGACCCCGACGGCGTGTTGATGGCGGTCGAGATCACGTCGTACGACGCGGACACCCACCGGCGTGACCGTGTGGACAAGCCGCGCGCCTATGCCGAGGCGGGCATCCCGGTCTATCTGCTGATCGACCGGGACCACCACACGATCCTCGTCCACAGCGAGCCCGATCCCGAGGGCGGCTACGCCGACGTCCACACGGTCAGGCTCGGCGGCAAGGTCACCCTGCCGATGCCCGTCGGCATCGAGCTGGACACCGCGGAGCTGAAGCGCTGGGCGGACTGAGGGGCTCGGTTCCCCCGGTGGCTACCGCTCCTTCGTCTCCTCCAGCACCGTGCGTCCCAGCAGCGCGTACCGCTCCGGGGCGCGTCGCTTCAGGTAGCGGGCGTAGCCGATACCCGTCGCCGCGACCAGGGCCACCAGCCACGGGGTCGCCTTCAGGACGAGTGAGCCGGACTCGGGGCCGGCGGCGGCGCCCATGTTGGACAGCAGCAGCGCCACCACGCCCAGCATCGCGACCCCGCCGATCAGCGGGGCGGTGAGGGTCTTGAACCAGTGGCGGCTCTCGGGGTGGTGGGAGCGGAAGTAGACGAGGACCGCGAACGAGCACACGGCCTGGACGACCAGGATCGCCATGGTGCCGAGGATGGCCAGCAGGACGTAGGTCCCGGTGTACGGGTCCTTGCCCGCCGCCCAGAAGCCGCCGAGCAGCACCGCGCTGACGGCCGTCTGCACCAGGCCCGCGATGTGCGGCGAGCCGTGCCGTGCGTGGGTGCGCCCCACGGTCCGGCGCAGCGACGGCAGGACGCCCTCACGGCCCAGCGCGTACATGTAGCGCGCGGCGCAGTTGTGGAAGGCCATGCCGCACGCCAGCGAGCCGGTGATCATCAGCCACTGCATGACGTCCACCGCCCAGTGCCCCACATAGCGTTCGGTGGGGTTGAAGAAGAGGGAGAGCGGGTTCGCCGACGACGCGGCCTTGACCGCCTCAGCCTCCCCGCTGCCGCTGATCGCCATCCAGGACACGAGGACGTAGAACACCCCGACGCCGAGCACCGAGATCATCGTCGCCTTGGGGATGATCCGCTTCGGGTCGCGGGACTCCTCGCCGTACATCGCCGTCGACTCGAAGCCGACCCAC
The DNA here is from genome assembly GCF_040650555.1 of Streptomyces sp. NPDC048664. Taxonomy (NCBI): domain Bacteria; kingdom Bacillati; phylum Actinomycetota; class Actinomycetes; order Kitasatosporales; family Streptomycetaceae; genus Streptomyces; species Streptomyces sp. NPDC048664. Next base: position 81,997 of record NZ_JBEZHK010000006.1, read on the forward strand.
GACCAGAAGGCGAAGAACAGCCCGAGGCCGGCGCTCGTGCCCTTGAACGCGTTGACCGGGTTGACGGGGGCGAAGGTGAAGCCGTGCGGTCCGCCGCCGTGCAGGGCCACGGACACCGCCATCGCCGCGAGGACGGTGACCTCGGTGGCCAGCAGCACGACCAGCAGCTTCTCGGCGACGTCGATGCCGAACCAGGTGCCGGTGGCGTTGAGGGCGAGCATCACCACCGCGAACGCCCACCACGGTATGGCCAGGCCGGTCTGGTCCCTGAGCGTGGTGGTGGCGAAGGTCGAGAAGATGCCGATCAGGGCGGGCTCGAAGACGGCGTAGGCGAAGGTCGCCAGCAGTCCCGACGCGAGACCCGCGGTGCGGCCGAGGCCGTAGGAGATGAAGCCGTAGAAGGCGCCGGTCGACGTGATGTGTTTCGCCATCGAGGTGAAACCGACGGAAAAGATTGCCAGGACGACCATTGCGACGAGATATCCGGCGGGCGCGCCGATGCCGTCGCCCGCCGAGACCATGAAGGGCACGTTGCCCGTCATGGCCGTGATCGGCGCGGCGGTCGCCACGGCCATGAACACCACACCGAGCAACCCGACGGCGTTGGGTTTCAGCCGATGAACGGTGCCTTCACCGTCGCCGTCGCCCGTCTTCGCGTCCGGGACCAAGTCATTCTGTACTGCCATCGGGTGGCCCTTTCCATGGTGCCGTGATCGCGCTGCGCACTGCTGCCGGAGTGGAACTCTGTGGCCCGAATGAGTCGACCAAGCGTGTCCGCACGTTAAATGTTTGTCAACCAGACCTTTAGAGAAATCTGTCGACTCCCCGGTACCCGACACGCCGGAACCGGACACCGCGGCACACGCCGCCACATGACCCCGCCACATGACCCCGCCACACGACCCCGTCGCGCGACTCCGCCGAGCACCCCCGCTACGCGAGCGGAACCGTGATCCCCCAGGCCCCCTCGCGGACCACCCAGGTCCGGCTGCGCACCGGGCCGCCCGGCAGCGCGTCCGCCCGGTAGCGGAAGTCGGGCCCCGACACCGTCACCGCCCGCCCCCGCGCCGCCAGCGGGGAGGAGGCCTCCGCACCCAGCGGCGCCGGCCGGACCTCCACCACCGCCGCGCCCGTCCGGTCCGGGACGACCGAGACCCGCTCCACCGGCCGGTCCAGATCCACCAGCAGGACGCCGTCCACGTCGACCCGCAGCCGCGAGGGCCCCGCCCCCGGCCGCGGCGGACGGGTCAGCGTCCGCACCAGCGAGCGCCGCACCCGCAGCAACCGCCCCCCGGACCCGCCCGCCCGCTGCGTGGGCACCGTCGGCAGGCCAGCCCCCGCCCCGATCCGCAGCTCGCCCAGCACCACCCCGTCGCTGTCGTCCACCAGCAGGTCCAGCCGCCGCTCCACGCCCTCCAGCACCGTCCGCGCCGCCGCCACCGCCCCGGTGGGCACCCCGAGCGAGCGCGCCAGCGACAGCGCGGATCCGACCGGCACCAGCGACAGGACCGTCCCGTCCAGCTCGCGGCGCCGGTGCAGCAGGGTCACCGCCCGCAGCAGCGCCCGGTCGTCCCCCACGACCACGGGTCTGCGCGACCCCCTGCGGGCCAGCGCCCGCGCGAATTCCTCCGGCCCCTCGGGCAGGCACACCTTGGTCGCCGCACCCGCGCTGAGCACGTCTTTCGCGATCCGTACCGACTCACCGTCGCAGGTGCGGGCGACCGGGTCGATCACCACGAGGAGCTGGTCGGAAGTCGCCACCTCGGTCCTGCCTCGCTTCCTCGGGTAGCATCTTTGTGCAAGAGCCCCTTGCGCTATTGCGCCAGGGGCTTCGTCTATTCCGGGGCATCCGGTCCGACGGTTTGCGGCCAAAGGCGGTCGCGGTGCACACGGTGGGTGGACCCTCCGCGTACGCCCCTGACCTTGGACATGCCCCGCCCGGAAGGGGTGTACGCGCGTGCCCGCACTTGTGCTGCTCGGTGCTCAGTGGGGTGACGAAGGCAAGGGAAAGGCCACCGACCTGCTCGGTGGCTCGGTGGATTATGTGGTGCGATACCAGGGCGGCAACAACGCCGGCCACACGGTCGTCGTTGGCGACCAGAAGTACGCCCTCCACCTCCTCCCTTCCGGAATCCTGTCGCCCGGCTGTACGCCTGTCATCGGCAACGGCGTTGTCGTCGACCCGTCGGTCCTGCTCTCCGAGCTGAGCGGTCTGAACGAGCGCGGCGTCGATACGTCGAAGCTCCTGATCAGCGGGAACGCCCACATCATCACCCCGTACAACGTCACCGTCGACAAGGTGACCGAGCGCTTCCTGGGCAAGCGCAAGATCGGTACGACCGGCCGCGGCATCGGCCCGACCTACGCCGACAAGATCAACCGCGTGGGCATCCGGGTCCAGGACCTGTACGACGAGTCGATCCTCACCCAGAAGGTGGAGGCCGCGCTCGAGGCCAAGAACCAGATCCTGAGCAAGCTCTACAACCGCCGCGCCATCGCCGTGGACCAGGTGGTCGAGGAGCTGCTCGGCTACGCCGACAAGCTCGCGCCCTACGTCGCCGACACGGTCCTGGTCCTCAACCAGGCCCTGGAGGAGGACAAGGTGGTCCTCTTCGAGGGCGGCCAGGGCACCCTGCTGGACATCGACCACGGCACGTACCCCTTCGTGACCTCGTCCAACCCGACCGCCGGCGGTGCCTGCACCGGCGCCGGAGTGGGCCCGACGAAGATCAGCCGGGTGATCGGCATCCTGAAGGCGTACACCACCCGCGTCGGCTCGGGCCCCTTCCCGACCGAGCTGTTCGACGAGGACGGCGAGGCGCTGCGCCGCATCGGCGGCGAGCGGGGCGTGACCACGGGCCGCGACCGCCGCTGCGGCTGGTTCGACGCGGTGATCGCCCGCTACGCGACCCGGGTGAACGGCCTGACCGACTTCTTCCTCACCAAGCTGGACGTCCTCACCGGCTGGGAGCAGATCCCGGTCTGCGTGGCCTACGAGATCGACGGGCAGCGCGTCGAGGAACTCCCCTACTCCCAGACGGACTTCCACCACGCGAAGCCGGTCTACGAGTACCTGCCGGGCTGGCAGGAGGACATCACGAAGGCCAAGACCTTCGCCGACCTCCCCAAGAACGCGCAGGACTACGTCAAGGCCCTGGAGGAGATGTCGGGCGCGCCGATCTCGGCGATCGGCGTCGGCCCGGGCCGTGACGAGACGATCGAGATCAACTCGTTCATCTGAAGGCTGTCCCCTCCCTCCAGGCCCGCAGGGCCGATCGGATTCGGGGTCCTGGCCGGTGATCGTCCGCGACCGCCGGCCAGGACCTCGCACCCGCCCGCCCACGGAGCCGCTTCGACGAGGGAGCGGTCGCCCGAGAGGCATGGTCGTTCCATGGGTCATCCTTGACCTGTACATGGGAATTTGAGGGTTTCGCGCGTCACCGGAGTGCCGCGACCATCTACGCGTGTAGTCCCGCCGCGAGCCGTACTCCCCGCGCCACCAGCGCAGTTGACCCTCGATCCTCGAGACCCAGGAGCACCGAATGCCCGTTCCTCCCATGAACCGCCGGGAGTTCGTGAAGAAGTCGGCCGTCACCGGTGCGGCCGTGGCCGCCGCGGGCACCGTCGCCGCCGCCCCCGCAGAGGCCGCCGAGCACCGCCCGGGCCACATGCCCGAACACACGCCGCGCACCTGGTCGTTCTCCATCCTGGGCACCACCGACCTGCACAGCCACGTCTTCGACTGGGACTACTACCTGGACGCCCCCTACAAGGACAAGGCGGGCAACTCCGTGGGTGTGGCGCGCGTCGCCACCCTCATCAAGCAGCAGCGCAAGGCCAAGGGGGAGCACCGCACCCTGCTGGTCGACGCGGGCGACATCATCCAGGGCACCTCGCTGGCCTACTACTTCGCCCGCGTCGAGCCCATCACGGGCTCGAAGGGCAAGAAGGGCCCCAAGCACCCGATGGCCGTGGCCATGAACCACATGCGCTACGACGCCGCCGCCCTCGGCAACCACGAGTTCAACTACGGCATCGACACCCTGCGCAAGTTCGAGAGCCAGTGCGACTTCCCGCTGCTCGGTGCCAACGCCCTGGACGCCAAGACGCTCCGCCCCGCCTTCGCGCCGTACACCGTCAAGCGCATCTGCGTCCCCGGTGCCCCGGACATCAAGGTCGGCATCCTCGGTCTCACCAACCCGGGCATCGCCCTGTGGGACAAGGACAACGTCAGCGGCAGGATGGTCTTCCCGGGCCTGGTCGAACAGGCCAAGAAGTACGTGCCGCGCCTGCGCGCCCTCGGCTGCGACGTCGTCTTCCTGACCGACCACTCCGGCCTGGACGGCTCCTCCTCCTACGGCGACGAGCTCCCGTACGTCGAGAACGCCTCCAACCTCGTGGCCGAGCAGGTCCCCGGCATCGACGCGATCCTCGTGGGCCACACCCACGTCGAGGTGCCGTCGTACACGGTGAAGAACAAGGAGACCGGCGCGGACGTCCTGCTCTCCGAGCCGTACTGCTGGGGCTACCGCCTGAGCGTCTTCGACTTCGAGCTCGAACTCCACCACGGTCAGTGGAAGGTCACCTCCAAGAAGGCGCAGACCCTCAACCCCAACACGGTGGACGAGGACCCGGAGATCAAGAAGCTCCTGCAGGCCGACCACGAGCTGGTCGTGAAGTACGTGAACACCGCCGTCGGCACCTGCACCGCCGACCTCTCGGCCGCGGACTCCTGCTGGAAGGACGTCCCGATCATGGACTTCATCCACCAGGTCCAGATGGACGCGGTGAAGGCGGGACTGTCGACGGCCGACGCCGCCCTCCCGCTGATCTCGGTCGCGGCCCCCTTCAGCCGCACGGCCGACATCCCGCAGGGCAACGTCACCATCAAGGACATCGCCGGGCTCTACATCTACGACAACACCCTGTACGGCAAGAAGCTGACGGGCGCCCAGCTCAAGGACTACCTGGAGTACGGCGCCAAGTACTACCACCAGGTCCCCGGCGGCACGAAGGTCGACACCGCGACCCTCACCAACGCCAACAGCTTCTGGGACTACATGTACGACACCGCGGCGGGCGTCTCGTACGACATCGACATCGCGCAGGCCGAGGGCTCCCGGATCAAGAACCTCAGCTACAACGGCGCCCCGATCGCCGACGACCAGGTCTTCGTCGTGGCCGTCAACAACTACCGCGCCAACGGCGGCTCCGGCTACCCGCACATCGCCGCGGCGCCGATCGCGTACAGCTCGACCAACGAGATCCGCCAGCTCATGATCGACTACGTCACCGCGAAGAAGTCCCTGAACCCGGCCGACTTCGCCGTCACGAACTGGAAGCTGACGCAGGACGGCACCCCGGTGTTCTGACCGGACCGGCCGACGACCGAGCGCCCCCACCGGCAACGGCGGGGGCGTTCTGTCGTGCGGGCGCGTGTACGAGGCGGTCGCCACGCCGGCGCCCCCACAGGGGGCTCAGCTGAAGACGATCATCGAGCCCTGGGCGAGGCTCCGGGTCGCCGCCGCGTGCAGACCGAGCCAGACGTGGCGTTCACGGGCGAAGGGGCTCGGGTCGTACGGGGCGGGGGAGGCCGGTTCCTCCAGGGCGGTGGGCGCCGAGGGGGGCCGCGGGGCCATCGGGGGGTTCACCGGGTCGATGCCGATGGCCGGGGCCACCGCCTGCAGTTCCCGCAGCAGGGCGTGGGTGGAGCCCAGCGGGCCGCCGCTCGCCAGGAGTTCGTCGCTGGACAGCGGCTGGGGGAAGTCCACCGGGACGTACGCGCCGGCGTGGTCGTAGTGCCAGACCAGATGGGACTGCTGGGCGGTCGTCTCGAACATCTCCAGGAGCTGTTCGTAGTCGCCGCCCAGCTCGTCCACCGGGGTCACGGCGAGCCCGCACACCTGGAGCAGGTAGGCGCGGCGCAGGAAGTGCAGCGCGTCGTAGTCGAAGCCCGCGACCGGGGCGACCTCGCCGGTCAGGCCCGGCATGTACTGGTAGACCGGCACCGGGGGCAGTCCTGCCTCGCCCAGCACCTTGTCGTAGAGGGCGAGTTCGTCCGCGAACGGGTTGTCGGGGGTGTGGCACAGCACGTCGACGAGGGGGACCAGCCACAGGTCACAGGCCAACAGTAAGCTCCTCGGCTTGTCGGGACGGCTCATCCAAGTGGTGCAGGCAGCGTAATGGCCGCGGCGGCGCGGCGCCTCAGCGGTGCGGGGGGTGCGCGCAGCACGGGTCGTGCAGGTCCCCTACCCACACCCCGCCGCCCCACTTCACGGGCCGCCCCACCAGTTCGTCCACCGTCCGCCGCAGCGGCTCCTGGTACTGCTGCGGGGGCGGCACGAGCACGCCCGCCCTCCACTGGCCCGCATGCCCTCGTTCACGTGGGCGGAGGGTCCCGCGCTCAACCGGCGCCCGGCGGGGGGAGCAGCGCGAGGGAGTGGGCGTTGTACGAGGAGACGACGGACCGCGCGGCGGTCGGATCGTTGCCGGCCAGGGCGTCCACCAGTTCGGTGTATCCGGCCCACAGCCGGCCCCGCAGCCCGGTCGCCCCGCGCAGGTACTGCACCGTGCAGACCCAGGACTGGACGCGCAGGCGGTGCAGGAAGTCCGCGAGGTACGGGTTGCCGTACAGGCCGCTGAGCTCGCGCCAGAAGCGCAGGTCGTAGCCGATGAGGACGTTCAGGTCGCCGACTGCCGCCGCACGGTGCGCCTCCTCGCCGCGGCGGCGTACGGCGGCGAGGGCGGTGCCGTAGCCGACGGCGGAGGTGATGGTGCCCCACTCGCCGGCGAGCAGGCGCAGGAACATTCCCTCGGTGACCAGGCCGCGGGCCTCGATCATGCCGCGGTAGTCCTCCAGGGAGTACGCGTGCACCTCGAACCCCCGGTGCTGCACGGCGTCCAGCAGGCCCTGGGCCGCCAGGTCCACCAGGGCCTCGCGGACGGGGGTCGCGGAGACGCCGTACTGCTCGGCGATCTCCTTCACCGTGAACGCGCGGCCCGTCTGCAGGCGTCCGGCCAGCATCTCGTCGCGCAGCGCGTCGGCGACCTGCTGGCGCAGGGTGCTGCGGGTGACGGCCCCATGACCGTGCATCACACTCAGGCTCCCCATCCGAGTCAGGTGACGTACACAGACGACATACAGCCACGCGTCACCTTACGCGCTGAACCCCCCGCGGGTGGGTGGTGGGTTTCCGCGCAGTTCCCCGCGCCCCTCAACCGGTACGTGGTCGTCTGCGGGTCCGCGGTGGGATCTCGCGCGGTTCCCCACGCCCCTGTCCGGCGTGGTCCGGTGCGTCGTCGTCCGCGGGCGGCATCGCGCGCGCAGCGCGCCCTCAGGGGCGCGGGGAACCGCGCGCCCCACCACGACGCACCCGCAGACGACAACGCACCGCCGTGAGGGGCGCGGGGAACTGCGCAACAGCCCACCGCGCACCCGCAGGCGACCACACACCGGAAAGGGGGCGCGGGGAACTGCGCGAGAACCGCCCGCTACGACACGTACTCGTCCGCCACAGCCAGCGCAGCGTCCAGCGCCGCCAACCCCTCCTTGGCCTCCGCCTCACTCACGGTGCACGGCGGCACCACATGCGTCCGGTTCATGTTCACGAACGGCCACAACCCCCGCGCCTTCGCCGCGGAGGCGAACGCCGCCATGGGAGCGTTGGCCTCCCCGACGGCGTTGTACGGAACCAGCGGCTCCCGCGTCTCCCGGTTCTTCACCAGCTCCAGCGCCCAGAACATGCCGACCCCCCGCACCTCACCCACCGAGGGGTGCCGCGAGGCAAGCTCCCGCAGCCCCGGCTCGATGACCTGCGCCCCGACGACGGCCGCGTTGGCGACCACGCCCTCCTCCGCCATGACGTTGATCGTCGCCACGGCCGCGGCACAGGCCAGCGGGTGCCCGGAGTAGGTGAGCCCGCCCGGGTAGGGCCGCTTGCCGAAGGTCTCCGCGATCCTCCCGGAGATGGCGACACCGCCGAGCGGCACGTACCCGGAGTTCACGCCCTTCGCGAAGGTCATGAGGTCGGGCGTCACCTCGAACAGGTCCGCCGCGAACCACTCGCCCGTACGCCCGAACCCGGACATCACCTCGTCCAGGATGAAGACGATGCCGTACTTGTCGCACAGGTCGCGCACCCCCGCGAGATACCCGCGTGGCGGCACCATGATCCCGGCGGTGCCGGGAATGCTCTCCAGCACGATCGCGGCGACGGTCCCCGGCCCCTCGAACGCGATCGTGGTCTCCAGGTGCTCCAGCGCCCGCTCGCACTCCTGCTGCTCGGTCTCGGCGTAGAACCGCGAGCGGTACAGGTACGGCGCCCAGAAGTGCACCACGCCCGCCGTGCCGCTGTCGGAGGCCCAGCGGCGCGGGTCACCGGTCATGTTGATGGCCTGCTGCGTGCCGCCGTGGTACGAGCGGTACGCGGACATCACCTTGGCGCGGCCGGTGTGGATGCGCGCCATGCGCACGGCGTGCTCGATCGCGTCGGCGCCGCCGTTGGTGAAGAAGATCTTGTCCAGGTCGCCCGGCGTGCGCTCGGCGATCAGCCGGGCCGCCTCCGAGCGGGCCTCCACGGCGAACGCGGGCGCGAACGTGGTCAGGCGGGCGGCCTGCTCCTGTATCGCGGCGACCACCTTGGGGTGCTGGTAGCCGATGTTGGTGAAGACGAGGCCGCTGGAGAAGTCGAGGTAGCGGTTGCCGTCGTAGTCCCAGAAGTACGACCCTTCCGCACCGGCGACGGCGAGCGGGTCGATGAGCTCCTGGGCGGACCAGGAGTGGAAGACGTGCGCACGGTCCGCGGCCTTGACGGCCGCTCCTGCCTGAGGGTCGGTGTGAGGGGTCATGCGCGGAAGCGTAGGTGCCCGGGGCGCCGGGCGACATCGGCGTCCTGTCCCACGGTCCGGGCGGGAACGCGACAGTGTGTCGACGTGTGCCGCGCGCCCCCCGGTGCGACGCGCGTTCGACCTGTTACCCAACCGTGGACGGTCTTCTTCCCGGCTTCCGCCGCGACGGCACTATCCTCGGCTGTCTCAAGGGCTGGGGGCGGCACGGGAGCGGGTGGGACGCGGCGATGGAGAAGCTGCATGCGGGGGATCCGCAGCGGATCGGGGCCTATCGGCTGCTCGCACGGCTCGGCGCCGGCGGCATGGGCCGGGTGTATCTGGCCCGCTCCGACCGGGGCCGCACGGTCGCGGTGAAGCTGGTGCGGCGGGAGCTGGCGGAGCAGGAGGAGTTCCGGGCCCGCTTCCGGCAGGAGGTGCGGGCGGCGCGCCAGGTCGGCGGATACTGGACCGCACCGGTCCTGGACGCCGACACCGAGGCCGAGATCCCGTGGGTGGCCACCGGCTATGTCGCGGGACCCAGCCTGTACAGCGTCGTGTCGCGGGAGCACGGGGCCCTGCCCGAGCGCACCGTGCGCATCCTGGCCGCCGGGCTCGCCCACGCGCTCCAGGACATCCACGCGGCCGGGCTCATCCACCGCGACCTCAAGCCGTCCAACGTCCTGGTGACGATCGACGGGCCCCGCGTCATCGACTTCGGTATCGCCCGGGCCCTCCAGACCCCCGGCGCCGACGGGCTCACCCGCACCGGCGCGCTCGTCGGCTCCCCGGGGTTCATGGCGCCCGAGCAGGTGCGCGGCGACCGGATCACACCGGCGTGCGACGTGTTCTGCCTGGGCTCCGTGCTGGCGTACGCCGCCACGGGCAGCCTCCCCTTCGGCGCGACCGACAGCGGGGTGCACGCGCAGATGTTCCGCATCGCGCAGGAGAAGCCCGACCTGGACGGCATGCCCGAGGAACTCGCCGACCTCGTGCGGGACTGCCTGCACAAGGACCCGGACGCCCGCCCCACGCCCGCCCGGATTTTGGAGCGGACCGGAGCCGAGGACACGGTCTCCGGCGGACGCAGCCGCGACCCCTGGCTGCCGGGTTCGCTGGTCGCGCAACTCGGGCGGCACGCGGTGCGGTTGCTGGACGCCGAGGACCCGCAGGAGGCGGCGGCCGCCGACGGTCCCGCGACGGTGCAGCTCACCAAGCAGCCCCCGGCGCCCATGGCGGCGCCCGCGCCCGAGGACGCCCCGCGTGCACCCGGGCACGCCCCCGTAGGCGACGCCCGGGCCGGTGCCGGGGCGCCGCGGCCGGCCCCGGTGGCCGCGGGCGCCCCGACGCCCGCCGAGCCGCCCACGGCCGGAGCCACGGCCGGCGCGGCCGCCGGCGCGCCGGGAACCCCGCCGCCGGTCTCCGCCGCGCCCCCGCATCCCGCCTACGGCTATCCGCAGCAGCACCAGGCGTACGCCTCCTACGGCCCCTACGGCTCCCCGCAGCAGCACGCACCCGGTCCGACACCCCCGTACGGCCCGCCCCCGTACACCGGTACGGGTACCGGCACCGGCTTCGGTCCGGCGGGCTACGGCGCGGTCCCGGCCCCTTCGGCGCCCCGGGGCCGCAGCGGCCGGGCCACCGCCGCGCTGGTCATCGCCGCGCTGGTGGTGGCGCTGGGCGCGGGCGGCTCGGTGTTCGCGCTGATGAAGGGCACGGGATCGACGACCGGCGCCGCCGCCGGCACCCCGACGACCCCGGACACCGGCACCGCCGCCCCCGCGCCGCCGGACACCGCGGCACCCGGCTCCCCCGCACCCTCCTCCCGGCCCTCCGGGGGCGGAGCCGTCCCCGACGCCTACCTCGGCACCTGGACCGCGTCCATCGACAGCGCCACCAGCCACAGCACCCGCCAACTGGTCATCAGGCAGGGGAAGGTGGGCGACGCGGTGCTGTCCGTGACGGCGGACGGCCCGGCGGGCGCCGGCTCCTACCACTGCGTCTTCGAGGCGAGGCTGTCCGGAGCCCCCGCCGGGAACGGCCCGTTGGAGATCGGCCCGTCGACGGTCGTGGTCGGGCAGCCCGCCTCGTCCTGCACGCCGGGCGGTGCGACACGGCTGACGGTCCTCGCGGCCGGCGCCCTCCAGCGCGTGAACACGAGCACCGGTGAGTCCCTGACCTACGTCAAGAAGGCGCACTGACGCCCGGACCCCGCGCCGACCAGGGCGGTTTCACCGTCCTTCAGCGAGGCTCCGGAGGCCGCTGGCGCGGCATGTTCGGCCGGGCGCCGCCGGGCGGGGTGAACCTGCCCGAGGCGCCCCCCTCCGGTCGCGGCGCGGCCACGGTCGTGGACTGGATGCCGAGCGGCCCCGAACGGGCCCGGAACTCCACCATCCAGTCCGCTGTCTCGGCCCGCACCAGCTCCGTCACGTCCTCGGAGAACCGCCGCAGCACCGCCAGACACCGCTCGGCCGCCTCCCCGGCGGTCCCCTCGGTGGGCCCGAGCACCTCGCGCACGCTCTCGGAGGCCCAGTCGAACTGCAAGGCCTGCAAGCGCCGTTGCACCGCCTGCGCGGTCGCCACGTCCCGCATCCAGCCCGACGTCACCCCGAAGAAGCGGTCCGCCGCGACACACGCGGCCCCGAGCAGCAGGGACAGATAGGCCCAGGGCGCGACCCCGCCGACCACCGCGGTCAGATCGAGCAGGGGCAGCGCGGCCCCGCACACCGCCCCGGCGGCGGCCCCGCCCCGCAGCAGCAACGCACCCCGCCGCTTCCACGTCCGGTTCGCCAGATACCAGGCCGCCGTCCGCAGCGCCCGGGACTCCACCCACCGGTACAGCTCGTCCAGCCGCTGGGCGGGCTCCCCCCAGTCCCCGTGCGGGAAGGGCCGTCCCGTGAGGTCGTCCGGCCGTGCCCTCGCCGTGCCCTCGTCCCGCTCCTCGTGGAGAGGGCCCTCCGGCTGCATCTCCGGCTGGCTCACCCGGCACTCCCTACCGGCGGCTGTGACGTCCCGCCATGCTCTCGTGACGCACGGTGCTGAGGCGCCGACTCCTTCCTACCTCCCAATGGGTGGCGAAGCCCCGCGTTCTGCCGTCAATGCGCCCGGAAGTGGTCCCTGGTCAGGTATAAGCCACCCCCCGAAGTCACCCGGACGAGTGAGGCGTGTCGGATCCGCGCGAAAACCGCTCCCGCACCTCGTCCAGCCGGTTCCGGGTGGACTACCGGGGCGAGCGTCGCGGTGACCACGTAGGCTCGTGCCAGGCGGGAAAATCGCCCGTTTGACCCCCGACAGCCGACCGAACCGTACGAGACCAGGAGCTCATCGTGATTCCCGGTGGTGGCCAGCCCAACATGCAGCAGTTGCTCCAGCAGGCCCAGAAGATGCAGCAGGATCTCGCGAACGCGCAGGAGGAGCTGGCGCGGACCGAGGTCGACGGCCAGGCGGGCGGCGGCCTGGTGAAGGCCACGGTCACCGGTTCCGGGGAGCTGCGGGGCCTGGTGATCGACCCCAAGGCGGTCGATCCGGAGGACACCGAGACGCTCGCGGACCTGGTCGTCGCGGCCGTCCAGGCGGCCAACGAGAACGCACAGGCGCTCCAGCAGCAGAAGCTCGGCCCGCTCGCGCAGGGGCTGGGCGGCGGCGGCATCCCCGGGCTGCCGTTCTGACATCGCGGCGGCCGACTCACGGACCCGTCCCTTCTAAGAAGGGCGGGGGCCAACTACGGTACGTACCGGAACGCACCGGAGTCCCTTCCGGAAGTCCAGGTCGTCCGAGCAGTGCATGAAGTTCAGGCAGTCCACGAAGTTCAGGTAGTTCGGGAAGCAGGAAGGCAGTCCGTTGTACGAAGGCGTGGTCCAGGACCTCATCGACGAGCTGGGGCGGTTGCCCGGCGTCGGTCCCAAGAGCGCGCAGCGGATCGCCTTCCACATCCTGCAGACCGAGCCGACGGACGTACGCCGCCTCGCCCAGGCGCTGCTGGAGGTGAAGGCGAAGGTCCGCTTCTGCGCTACCTGCGGCAACGTCGCGCAGGAGGAGCTGTGCGGCATCTGCCGTGACGCGCGCCGCGACGTCTCGGTGATCTGCGTGGTGGAGGAGCCCAAGGACGTCGTGGCGATCGAGCGCACCCGCGAGTTCCGCGGCCGCTACCACGTCCTGGGCGGCGCCATCAGCCCGATCGAGGGCGTGGGCCCGGACGACCTGCGCATCAGGGAACTGCTCGCGCGACTGGCCGACGGCACGGTCACGGAGCTGATCCTGGCCACGGATCCGAACCTGGAAGGCGAGGCCACGGCCACCTACCTCGCCCGGATGATCAAACCCATGGGCCTCAAGGTCACCCGCCTGGCCAGCGGCCTCCCGGTGGGTGGCGACCTGGAATACGCGGACGAGGTCACCCTCGGCCGGGCCTTCGAGGGGAGACGACTCCTAGATGTCTGACGCCACGCTGCACTCCACGACGCAGGACCCCGACGACTTCGCCGTGCAGATCGCGGACCAGATCGAGAGTTTCCTGGTCGCCGTCACCGAGGTCGCCAAGGGCGACGAGCCGGACTCGGCCATCCCGTTCCTTCTGCTGGAGGTCTCCCAGCTGCTCCTCGCGGGCGGCCGGCTCGGCGCGCACGAGGACATCGTGCCGGACGAGCGCTACGAGCCCGACTCGGGCCCGGACGCCGACGCCGACGAGCTGCGCGAGCGCCTCGCCACCATGCTGGACCCGATCGACGTCTACTCGGAGGTCTTCGACCCCTACGAGCCGCGCACCGCGCCGGTCCCGGCCCGGATCTCCGACGACCTCGCGGACGTCATCACCGACCTGCGCCACGGCATGGCCCACTACCGTGCGGGCCGCACCACCGAGGCCCTGTGGTGGTGGCAGTTCTCGTACTTCTCCAACTGGGGATCGACCGCGTCCGCGACGCTGCGCGCACTCCAGTCCCTGGTCGCGCACGTCCGGCTGAACCAGCCCCTCGCGGAGCTCGACGGCCTCGACACGGACGAGGACCTCGGCGACGAGGTGCTGGCCGAGCAGGCGGGCAGGGTGATGGCCCAGGAGATCGCGGGGCCGCTCGGACTGCGGACCGTCAAGTAAGCCCACTCCGCGCGCGCTGTGACACGCGGCACTTTCCGAGTACGTACGCCCTCCCGGGGGCAGATGCGCTGCTGGAGCGGCCGGAGGACGCCATGGTGAGCGGGACATCTCACCATCCGGGATGCCGGAAGTGGAATCCGGCCGCTCGATAGACTGAGCCGACCGGACCTGCAAGCTGTGCGGGTGCGGAAAGAGACACACTGAGCGAGGAGCGCACGTGGGCCTTGTCGTGCAGAAGTACGGAGGCTCCTCCGTAGCCGATGCCGAAGGCATCAAGCGCGTCGCCAAGCGGATCGTGGATGCGAGCAAGAACGGCAACCAGGTGGTTGTCGTCGTCTCCGCGATGGGCGACACGACGGACGAGCTGATCGATCTCGCCGAGCAGGTTTCCCCGATGCCTGCAGGGCGCGAGTTCGACATGCTGCTGACCGCCGGAGAGCGGATCTCCATGGCACTGCTGGCCATGGCGATCAAGAACCTGGGCTACAACGCCCAGTCGTTCACCGGCAGCCAGGCAGGTGTCATCACCGACTCGGTCCACAACAAAGCCCGGATCATCGATGTCACGCCGGGCCGTATCCGTACGGCGCTGGACGAGGGCAACATCGCCATCGTCGCCGGCTTCCAGGGCGTCAGCCAGGACAAGAAGGACATCACGACCCTGGGTCGCGGAGGCTCCGACACCACCGCTGTCGCGCTGGCCGCCGCCCTCGACGCCGAGGTCTGCGAGATCTACACCGACGTCGACGGCGTGTTCACCGCCGACCCGCGTGTGGTGAAGAAGGCGAAGAAGATCGACTGGATCTCCTTCGAGGACATGCTGGAGCTCGCGGCCTCCGGTTCCAAGGTGCTGCTCCACCGCTGTGTGGAGTACGCACGCCGTTACAACATCCCGATCCACGTCCGGTCCAGCTTCAGCGGACTGCAGGGCACGTGGGTCAGCAGCGAGCCGATCGAAGGGGTCAAGAAGGTGGAGCAGGCCATCATCTCCGGTGTCGCGCACGACACCTCCGAGGCCAAGGTCACGGTCGTCGGCGTGCCGGACAAGCCGGGCGAGGCCGCCTCGATCTTCCGCGCCATCGCCGACGCCGAGATCAACATCGACATGGTGGTGCAGAACGTGTCGGCCGCGTCGACCGGTCTCACCGACATCTCCTTCACCCTCCCGAAGACCGAGGGGCGCAAGGCGATCGACGCCCTGGAGAAGCGGCGTACGGGCATCGGCTTCGACTCCCTGCGCTACGACGACCAGATCGGCAAGATCTCCCTGGTCGGCGCGGGCATGAAGACGAACCCGGGCGTCACGGCCACCTTCTTCGAGGCGCTCAGCGACGCCGGCGTGAACATCGAGCTGATCTCGACCTCCGAGATCCGCATCTCGGTCGTCACCCGCGCCGAGGACGTGCCGGAGGCCGTGCGCGCCGTGCACACCGCGTTCGGCCTGGACTCCGAGAGCGACGAGGCCGTCGTCTACGGAGGCACCGGACGATGAACGCCCTCCCCCGAGGGGGCATGGGCCGTCGTACGACCCGCACGGAGGGTCGATGACGGCGCGGGCCGGGAAGCCGACGCTCGCGGTCGTGGGAGCGACCGGGGCCGTCGGCACGGTCATGCTCCAGATCCTGTCCCAGCACGCGGACATCTGGGGTGAGATCCGTCTGCTCGCCTCGCCCCGCTCGGTGGGCCGCAAGCTGACCGTGCGCGGCGAGGAGGTCGAGGTCCTCGCGCTCAGCGAAGAGGCGCTCACCGGCGTCGACGTGGCGATGTTCGACGTACCGGACGAGATCGCGGAGCGGTGGGCGCCGATCGCCGCCGCCAAGGGCGCGGTGGTGGTGGACAACTCGGGCGCCTTCCGGATGGACCCCGACGTCCCGCTGGTCGTTCCCGAGGTCAACCCGCACGCCGCCCGGGTGCGCCCCCGCGGCATCATCGCCAACCCCAACTGCACGACCCTCTCGATGATCGTGGCACTCGGCGCGCTGCACGCCGAGTTCGGGCTGCGCGAACTGGTCGTGTCCTCCTACCAGGCGGTCAGCGGTGCGGGCCGCGCGGGCATCGACACCCTGCGCCGGCAGCTGTCGCTCGTCGCCGGTACGGAACTCGGCACCCACCCCGGTGACGTGCGGCGCGCGCTGGGCGACAACACGGGTCCGTTCCCGGAGCCGGTCGCGCTGAACGTCGTGCCGTGGGCCGGATCCCTGCGCGAGGACGGATGGTCCTCGGAGGAGATGAAGGTACGGGACGAGTCCCGCAAGATCCTCGGCCTGCCCGAGCTGCGCGTGGCCGTCACCTGTGTGCGCGTGCCCGTGGTCACCACGCACTCGTTGACCGTCCACGCGCGCTTCGAGGGCGAGGTCACGGTCGGCCACGCGCGCGAGATCCTCGACACCGCGCCCGGTGTGGTCCTCTTCGACAACCCGGCGGCGGGCGAGTTCCCCACGCCCGCGGACGTGGTGGGCACGGACCCGACCTGGGTGGGCCGGGTGCGGCGTGCCCTGGACGATCCCACCGCCCTCGAACTGTTCGTGTGCGGCGACAACCTGCGCAAGGGCGCGGCCCTGAACACGGCGCAGATCGCCGAGCTGGTGGCGGGCGAGCTGAGGACAACCGGGCAGTAGGGGCGCTGCCGGACCGTGTTGGACGGCATCGGACGGCATCGGACGGCGTTGGACGGCGTTGGACGGCGTTGGAGCGTGCCGGACGGCGTCGGACCGGACGGCCGGGGCGAGCGAATTCCCTTGCCTGATGTCTGAAACGTTTGCAGGATTCGTGGTGGTTGTGTGCAGGACCATGGTCCGGACCACTTGAATCGACCCCTCTCGGCGTTCGAAGATTTCCCTCCCCGCCCTCGCAACCGCGCGCGGGGCGGGGAGCGTCTTTGCGGTCGCCTTCGGGGGCTGGGCGCCACCACACACGGGGCATAAAGGAAGAGCTGGTACGCATGAGGGCACTTGACGCACGGTCCGTGCCGGGGGGCATACGACGGGGCGTGCACGGGGAGGGGACGCCGCTCGGGGATGTGAAGGCGCACCGGGATGTGAAGACGCGCGGGAAAGCCCGGCCCGCCGCGTACAACCCTGGCCGGGGACGACGTGTCCAACTGGCGTGGCTGAGGTTCTGGAATTCACCGCGGTACAGGCGAGGGGCGCGGCCCTTCGCCCGCCTCGCCGTCGCCCTCGCGTGCCCGGCACGCCCGGCGGCATGCCGGTGATCGCCCCCATGCCCACGACGCGGCGGCCCGCCCGCATACCGAACCAGCGTGAGACACCGCAGGAGCCGCGCGACGCACGTGAGGCGCAGGGGTCGGACGCGGCACGTGAGCGGGGATCGGCGCGTGCCGAGAGCGCCGCCGACGCGACGGCCGCCGGCACCACCGTCGACCACCTGACCGAGACCTACCGCGCCCACTACCGCTCCCTGCTGGGTCTGGCGGCCCTCCTCCTCGACGACACCGCCTCCTGCGAGGACGTCGTGCAGGAGGCGTTCATCCGCGTCCACTCGGCCCGCAAGCGCGTCCGGGACCCCGAGAAGACCCTCGCCTACCTGCGCCAGACCGTCGTCAACCTCTCGCGTTCGGCCCTGCGACGCCGCATCCTCGGCCTCAAGCTGCTGTCGAAGCCGATGCCGGACATGGCGAGCGCCGAAGAGGGCGCCTACGACCAGTTGGAGCGCGACGCGCTGATCAAGGCGATGAAGGGCCTCCAGCGGCGCCAGCGGGAGGTCCTGGTGCTGCGCTACTTCGCCGACATGACCGAAGCCCAGGTGGCCGAGACGCTCGGAGTCTCCATCGGGTCCGTGAAGGCGTACGGTTCCCGTGGCATAGCGGCGCTGCGCGTCGCGATGGGGGCGACGGCATGAGCGAGCACGACAAGGGCGTCGTTCCCTGGGGGCACGACTCCCACGAACGGCACGAGCCTTACGCGTGGCGGGAGCCGACAGACCGGCGAGAGCCCGACGAGAACGACCATGAGCAGCACGCTGGGAACGCACCTGTGAACCAACGCCCCGACGCCCCGTCCCCCACCGACCCCGACATCGGTGGCCGCGCCCGCGACGAGGCCGGTACCGGCTCGGGCACCGGCACCGGTGCGGACGTCGGCGTCGGTATGGATGGTGGCGCCGATACGGGCGGTGGCGAGCCGGGGCACGGTGCGGCCCCGGCCCCCGAGGGGCCTGGGCTCGGTGCGCTCGATGCGGAGGATGCGCCCGGTACGGACGAGGAAGCCCTGAGGCAGCTGCTGCACCGGGCGGTGCGGGAGATCGAGCCGAGCGACGGCACGCTGGAGCATCTGCGACGCGCGGTGCCGGCCAGACGGGCCCGCAAGCGGCAGGCCGTGGTCGGCGTGGCGGCCGCCGCCCTGTTCTTCGGCACGGCGATCCCGGCCCTGGTGCATGTCTCGGACACCACCGACCTGGGCGCCGACCCCGCCATCGCCGGACAGGCCTCCCAGGCCGGGCAGGACACCGCCGAGGGCAAGGACCCGGACGGCGGTTCCCGCGACGCCGCCGGCGCTTCCGGCACGTCCAGGACACCGGGCAAGGACGACGGGAAGGGCCAGGGCGACCAGCCGGGCAACGGCGTCAGCAGCGGGGCCACCGGCTCCGCCGACCCCTCCGCCTCCCCGCAGAGCGCCCCGGCCTGCACGGCGACGCAACTCGGCGGTGCGACCGCCGCCGCGGGCGGCCCGGACTCCGCGGGCACCATCTACGGCTCGTTCCACGTCGTCAACGTGTCCGCCTCGGCCTGCACCGTCTCCGACGCCGGCAGCGTGACCGCCGCCGCCCAGGGCGCCGCGGACGCGTCCAAGATCAGCGTGGTCACCCATGTCACGACCGACGCGGCCACCGGACTGCCGGACCCGGCCCAGGAGGTCGCCTCACTCGTCCTCGAACCGGGTGCCGGCTACGAGATCAAGTTCGCCTGGATGCCCTCGCAGACCTGCCCCACGACGGGGGGCGGCACGGGCCCCGGCCCCACCTCGGACCCCACTCCCTCGGGCACCCCGAGCGCGAGCGACGGCGCGGGCGGGGAGAGTGGAGCGGCACCGCAGCTGATGAGGGAGGACGGCGTGGCCGACGGCAGTGTGACGGTCTCCCACACACCGGCCACCGGCACCGCGACCTCCACCGCGACCATCCCCGACGCGTGCGCCGGCACGATCTACCGCACCGGCCTCCTCCCGGCCACCTCCTGACCCGGCCGGACCACGGCACGTCCGCCCCCGGGAACAGCCCTCACCGACACCGGCACCCCTCTTCCCGCCGGGCCCGGCCCCTCGGCCGGCCCGTGACCCGGGTCCGCGGCCCCCGGTCAGTGGCTCTGGGGGGGGCGTGGCTCTGGGGCGTGCCTCTCCAGAGGTTCCGGTGCGGGCGACCCCGTCTCGGACGCGGGGGGCATAGCCGACCGATGACCCGCCCCGCGGCCCCGGCCGATCGGCTCAGGACTGCGCGGCCCCCGCGCGGCCCCCGGTCTCACGCGCGGAAGCGGTGTCGGTGTCGGTGTCCGTGTCGCCGCCGCTGTCGCTGTCGCTGTCGGCCTCGGACGACAGGCCGACCGACCCGCCGCCGGCGCCCTCCTCGGCTGAGGACACCCCGGGAACCGGGCCCGCACCGCCGGTCACAAGGCCCAGCTCCGCGTCACGGGCGTACTCGACCTCCCGCCGCAGCAGCCGGAACCACATGAACACCGTGAACCCAGCGAAGACGAACCACTCGCCGGTGTAGCCCAGGTTCTGGAACGCCTTCAGGTCCAGCCCGCCTCCCGCGGGCGCCGTCGCCGGTACCGCCCGCATCCCGCTGTCGGCCTTGTCGAGGGTCACCCACGCGTCGTACACGTCGTACGGCACCAGGTTCACCAGCGACGCGGCGCTGATCGCCGCGGTCTGCCCGGCGGGCAGACCACCGCCCGTGCCCGCGCCCCCGGAGCCCGGGCTCTCCGAGGCCTGCAGAGCCCCTGTCACCGTGACCTCACCGGCCGGCGCGGCCGGTGCCTTCGCGGCGTCCGCGTCTCCCGGCAGCCAGCCCCGCACCACCGGAAGTGCCTTGCCCGACCCGGTCCGCAGCATGGTCAGCACGTAGTACCCGCGCTTGCCGTCCAGCTCCCGGTCCGGCACCAGCAGCTGCTTCCCGTACCGTCCGGTCGCGGTCGCCCGCATCCCCGACGTCCTCTGGTCCACCGGCAGCAGGTCGCCCAGGGGCCGGGCCGCCTGCGTACGGTCCGTCGCGGCACGCTCGGTCTGGGTGTGATGCTCCTGCACGCGGGCCTCGAACCGGCTCAGCTGCCATGACCCCATGAAGACGCAGAAGGGGATGGCCAGCAGCACGAAGGCGTTGATCCCCCACCATCGGGGCGTCAGCAGAAACCGGTACACGCCTCAAAGGTACGGTGCCGCCCACGGGGACCCGCCCGTGGGTCCCGCGCGCCGGTCCGGCCGCCGGGGGGCCAGCCACGCCGGGTGACGGTGCGGTACCCGGGCCGGCCGCCACACCGTGCCACCACACCTGGCCACCGCACCGCGGCAGGGGCAGCCGGGCCTACCTCGCCGTCCCCGTTCCTCCCACCTCCCTCGAAACATCCGCCGACGTGGACGCCGATGTCGATGCCGACGCTTCTGGCGATGCGGACGCCCCGGCCGTGCCCAGATGGCGTGCGGCGAAGTCCAGCTCCAGCCGAACCTGCTTGATCCGCTCGTCGACCACGAGGGAACCGTGCCCGGCCTCGTACCGGTACACCTCGTGCACCGCGTCCCGCGCGGCGAGCCGGTCCACGTAGTTCTCCACCTGACGGATCGGGCAGCGCGGGTCGTTCACCCCGGCCGAGATGTACACCGGTGCCTTGACCGCGTCGACGTACGTCAGCGGCGACGACGCCTCGAACCGCTCCGGAACCTCCTCCGGGGTGCCCCCGAGCAGTGTCCGGTCCATCGCCTTCAGCGCCTCCATCTCGTCGTTGTACGCCGTGACGTAGTCACCGACCGGGACCTGCGCGATGCCCAGGGTCCAGGCCTCGGGCTGGGTGCCGAGCCCGAGCAGCGTCAGATATCCACCCCACGATCCCCCCATCAGAACGAGCCGCTGCGGATCCGCGAGCCCGGAGGACACAGCCCACTCACGGACCGCCGCGATGTCCTCCAGCTCGATCAGCCCGACCCGATGTCTGAGGGCGTCCGTCCACTCGCGCCCGTATCCCGTCGAGCCGCGGTAGTTGACCCGCACCACCGCGTACCCGTGGTCCACCCAGGCCGCCGGGCCCGCCGCGAAGGCGTCGCTGTCGTGCCAGGTCGGACCGCCGTGGATGTCGAACACGGTCGGCAGCGGTCCGGTCACGCCCGCCGGCGTCTGCACCAGGGCATGGACGCGCCCGCCGGGCCCCTCGACCCACACGTCCCGCACCGGCACCGATCCCGGGGACTTCATGCCGGGCGGATCCAGCACGACCTCCCCGGACGTGGAGCGCACCACGGACGGCTCGGCGGCCGACGACCACAGATACTCCACGGTCCCGTCGGGACGCGCGGTCGCCCCCGACACCGTGCCCGGCGCGGTGGGCACTCGCCGCAGCTCCCGCGCCGCCAGGTCGTAGCGGAAGAGCTCGCCGCGCGCCTCGAAGTCGTGCACCACCAGCAGGGCGGAGCCGTCCGGATACCACTCCGCGGTCACGTCACCGGGCAGATCCAGTGCCAGGTCCGTCTCCTCGCCCGACGCGACGTCCCACACCATCGGCTCCCAGCGGCCACGCCGCTGGTGTCCGATCAGCAGCCGGGTGTCACCGTCGACCGGTGCGAAGCCCAGTACCTCCAGGCCCAGCTCGACCGTGCCGCCCTTGCTGTCGTCCAGCTCCGCGACCATGGAACCGTCGGGCCGCAGCACTCGCAGCGCCGAGTGCATCGCGTCCCCGTGCTCGGTGTGCTCGACGGCGATCAGCGAGCCGTCGTGCGAGAGGTCGCCCACTCCGGCCGACTCGCGGTGCCGGTAGATCTCCACCGGCTCCTGACCGGCCCGCACCAGGTGGATCGTCGACCCGTCCTCGTCGGTGGAGCGGCCCACGACCGCCGTCCGCCCGTCCCGCCCGACCGCGAGCCCGGCCGGATACGACGGCTCCAGCCCGGGCGCGGCCGGCGCGTCAGGATTCTCCTCTCCGGCGGGCGTGCCGGCCGCGAACGGCCGGCGCCGCCAGATGCCGAACTCGTCGCCGTCCTTGTCGTCGAACCACCAGATCCATTCGCCGTCCGGCGAGAGCAGTCCGTCCGTCGTACCGTTCGTCCGGTCCGTCACCTGGCGCTGTTCGCCCGTGGTCCGGTCCCACGCGTACAGCTCGAACGTCCCCGTCGCGTTGGACACGAACAGCGAGCGGTGCGGTGCGTCCTCCGCCCAGTCCGGCAGTGACACCCGCGGTGCCCGGAAGCGCTTCTCCCAGTCCGGCATGTCCCCACCGCGCCGTGGTGAGGCGGACCCGTTGCTCTGCGTCATGGGCCAATAGTGCACGCCCCGGACGACTTTGTGCGGCGAAGGCCCCCAGCCTGTGGACAACTCGCCGGGAGAACTCTTTGACCAGGAATGATCCACAGCCGTCGTTGTCGGCGGGCCGCCGCCGGCGCCGTACTGTTCGCCCGGTTCAGGGCCGATTGTCAGTGCCGGGATGCAGACTCGCCCCATGACTTCGATGACCGATCTCCGCACCACGGTGGAGGCCTTCTGGGCCGCCGCCGAGGCCCGTGACTGGGCGGCGTTCGCGGACACCCTGACCGAGGACGTCGTCTACACCCTTCCGCAGACGCGTGAGCGCGTTCGCGGGCGCGAGAACTTCCTCCGTTTCCAGCGTGAGTACCCCGGCGACTGGCATCTGCGCGTCGAGCGCGTGGTGGCCGAGCCCGGACAGGCCGTCTCCTGGCTGCACTTCACCGTCGGACTGGAGGAGATGTACGGCATCTCGTTCTTCACCGCCGACCGGGAGGGCCACATAGCCACGGTGACCGAGTTCTGGCCCGAGCCGTACGAGCCCCCGGCGGGCCGCGAGCACCTGGTCGAGCGGTACTGACCACGGGTGCGCGAAGCACCGCGCCGCGAGCCACCGCGGCCGCGGCGCCGCCGAAGGCGGTCAAGCCGTCCGACGGCACACGTGGCCGCTTTCGCTGCCTGAGCGCCCGCCTCGACCCGTACGGCCCACGTCACCCGCGCGCCCCGCACTTCCCCAGTGCCCCGCACCGCCTACGCCTCCGACGTGCCCAACCTCCCCGACGGCTCGCGGCGTCCGCGACCGAGGAGTTCGGCCAGGCCACGACGCGTCGCCGCGAGGACCACGCGGTCCTGCGGACGCAGGACGTAGGTCGGCGGCAGGTTCCAGACCAGACCGGGGGGCCGGTCGCCGGTGCCCGACTCCGGGTCGGGCTGCTGGTCCCGGTCGCCGGGAGCCCGGGCGTCCAGGGCCAGCACACGCCAGGCTCCCGCACGGAACGCCTCGGCGATGGTCCGCCCCTCCAACTGCGGATGACCGGCCACGTCCACGGCGGCGAACAGCAGTACCCGCCGCTCCACCGGGATCGCGCCCAGGATCTGCCGCCCCAGCATGGCTCCGGCGAACGCGGGAGCCGCCAGATGCGACACGCTGCGACTGCGGGTCAGCGCATGGGGGTGCGCCGCGCGCAGGGTCCGGTAGACGGCGGTCGCGAAGTCGTCGTCGTACAGGCGCAGGACCACCCTGAGGTCGGGCCGAACCGAACGCGCGTACAGAGCGGCCTCAAGATTCGTGGTGTCGGCGCTGGTCAGCGCGAGCAGGGCGTTCGCCCGGTGGATCTTGGCGGCCTCCAGGACGCCTTCCTGCGTCACGTCCCCGAGCACGACCGGCACACCGAGCCGCCGCGCGGTGGCGAGCCCCCGCGCCTCGGGATCGCCCTCGACGCACACCACGGGGATCTTCAGCTCCCGCAGCCTGGTCATCACCCGTGTGCCGATCTTCCCGACCCCGAGCAGCACGACATGCCCGGACAGCCCGCGTGGCGGCTTCCGCGTCGCGGACCCGTTGCGGAAGGTGCCGAGCGCCTCCAGCACGGCGGCGAGCAGCACAGGGAG
Organism: Streptomyces sp. NPDC048664; assembly: GCF_040650555.1. NCBI lineage: Bacteria > Bacillati > Actinomycetota > Actinomycetes > Kitasatosporales > Streptomycetaceae > Streptomyces > Streptomyces sp. NPDC048664. The sequence goes on from NZ_JBEZHK010000006.1 coordinate 105,980, forward strand.
CAGCAGCAACCCCATGAGCCCGGACAGCAGTTGCAGGATCTGCCGTCCGATGGGCTGGCCGAGTGCCGGGTCGTTGATGGCGAAGAGGTCGAGCAGCGTCAGGTAGGTCGCCCGCAGCGGAGGCTCGCCGGTGACGGCCATCGACGCGACCGCGAGCGCGACGACACAGGCGATGAGCCCGGCGACCGACCACCGCAGCCGCCGCGACAGCAGCCGGCCCAGGGGGACGCCGCTGCGCCCGGTGGGCAGCGAGGGGCCCGCGTACGAGACGTTCTCCAGGACGACCGTTCCGCGCCCGGTGGCCCGCGCGACCGCCTCCTCGTCGGGCAGGAGCCGGGGTCCCAGATCACCGCTGCCCTCCGAGCCGTCGGCTCCGGCGGGATCGCTGGACGTCGCGGACAGCAGAGCCAGCGTGCACAGTCCCGGATCCGCCACCTGACCGGGCCCCGGCGGCGGGCGCTCGACGGCCCGCAGCATCAGCCCGTCGGTCTGTACGACCTTGGTGGTGCCGGCGACGGCCGTGGCGGCCAAGGCGGGCGCCGCGGTGTCCGCGTCGGACAGCACGGTGGTGGACGCGTCGACCGCCCCCACCGCACCGTCCGCCCCGCCCGAGGCGAGCGCCGCGGCCTGGTCGAGAAGTGCCTCTATGTGCTGTCCGAGCCGCCGGTTGTACAGGCGCAGGACGAGCCGCAGCCGCGGATTGAGGCGGCGCGCGGTGAGCGCGGCGCGGATATTGGTCTCATCGTCGTCGTAGACGAGCGCCAATGCGGTCGCCCGCTCCACCCCGGCCTCGGCCAGCACGGCCTCGGACGCTTCCGAGGCCTCCTGAAGCCGGACCGCCCCCGGAGCCCCGGCCGCGCGAGCACCGTCGGCGTGGGCGCGCCCGTCGGAGCCGTTGCTATTCCCGTTCCCGTTCCCGTTGCCGTTCCCGTTGCCCGCCGCCCGGGTGACGGCGGCGGACACCCGGTCCAGCAGCGCCGAGGCGCGTGCCCGACCCACCACAGGCTGCCGGGCCATACGGTCGGACCGCGGAACGACGAGCGTCACCTGCTCGCCGTAGACCCCGCGCAACTCGGCGGCCAGCCGGTGCGCGAGCCCGTCATCACCGCACACCACCATGTGCGGGCCCGGGCCACTCGACCCGTTCTGCTGCGGAACGTCTGCCACGCCGGGAAAGACTGCCCTATCCGTGGCCCTGGTTCCACAAGCGCCAGGCGCACCCTGATCCTTCGGGAGCCATACCGGCCAACGTGCGGCTGTCCTGGACTCCTTGACACCACGCACGCCGTCCACCCTGCCAGGACGCGCGGTCCCCGCACCTCACAGGGTGGCCCACCGGCCATCCCGCCCCCGGCGGCGCCCGGGCCGGCGATGAGCAGGTCGGCGCCGCATGAGTCATACTCGTGTGTGTGCCCGGCCGTGTTCGCTGTGTGCACAGGGCGCAGGAAGCCGCCACCGGCCGGACCAGTCCCTGAGGGGTCCATCATGGCTGTGGAAATCTCACCCCTGGTACGACCATCCCGGCTCAGGCGCCGTGGAGGCCTGCTCGGCGAGTGCCTCGCGGAATTCCTGGGGACGTTCGTCGTCATCTCGTTCGGATGCGGCGTGGTGGCGATGGCGGTGGCCGCGCTGCCGGGTTCCGGCCGCACCGCGAGCCCCACCACCATCTTCGTCGGCGCCGGAGACTGGCTCCTGATCTCGCTGGGCTGGGCCATGGCCGTGACCTTCGGCATCTACGTGGCCGGCGGTGTCAGCGGCGCACACCTCAACCCGGCGGTGACCCTCGCCTTCGCCGTGCGCCGCCGGTTCCACTGGGTCAAGGTCGTGCCGTACATGTTCTCCCAGCTGCTCGGCGCGTTCGCCGGGGCGGCCCTGGTGTACGGCATCTACCACGACGCCATCAACGCCTATGACCAGGCCGCGAAGGACCCCAAGATCAACGGCCACACCCTCGCCTCGTTCTCGATCTTCGGCACGTTCCCGGCGCCGTACTTCCACGGCGGGATCTGGGGCCCCCTGCTGGACCAGATCGTGGGCACGGCGTTCCTCGTCATGTTCGTGGTGGCGGTGATCGACCTGCGCAACACAGCCGTGAAGGCCAACCTCGGCCCCTTCGTCATCGGACTGGTCGTCGCCGCCGTCGGCATGTCCTACGGAGCGAACGCCGGCTACGCCATCAACCCCGCCCGCGACTTCGGGCCGCGCCTGTTCACCTGGCTCGCGGGCTGGAAGGAACTGGCCCTGCCCGGCACGATGCCCGGCTCCTTCAGCGACTACTTCTGGATACCCATCGTCGGGCCGCTGATCGGAGGGGTGATCGGAGTCCTGGTCTACGACCTCTTCATCGGCGACGTCCTGCACATCCGGGCCCGACTCGGCGAACTGCCGGAGATCGGCCAGACCCGCCCGGTGACCACCGCGGACGACGAGTGACCGGGTCGCCGCCCAGCGGCCCACTTTATCTACCGTGGGCCGAGCACAACGCGGGGGCTGCGGAAGCGCCGTGAAGGACGGCTGAGACGGGGGGCTGTGGTGCGGACGGGGTTTGTCGACCGTATGACGCATACGGAGTGGCGAATACGGGGCCGGGGGGATCCGGCGGCGTTCGACCGGCCGGAGGCGCCATGCTGACGGTCTCCAAGGAGTTCCACTTCTCGGCCAGTCATGTGCTGGACCGGCTGCCGAGCGCGCACCCCTGTGCCCGCATGCACGGCCACAACTACATCGTGGTGCTGGAACTGTCGGCGACTCGCGCGGACCTCACCGAGGCGGGTTTCGTCCGCGACTACCGTGAGCTCGACGTTTTCAAGAAGTGGATGGACGACACCCTCGATCACCGGCACCTGAATGAGGCGGTGGGAGCGGGGATCTCTCCTTCGGCGGAGAACCTGGCCGTGTGGATCTTCGACCACTGGATCGACCGCTTCCCGGAGCTGGCCGCGGTCCGGATCTCGGAGACCCCCAAGCCCTGGGCCGAGTACCGGCCGAAGCGCTGAACGAGGACGGTCCCCGCGTGCGGAAGCCGCGCCGGACCGTGCCGTCGGTCGGGTGTTCCCCGGCATGCGAAGGCCCGATCGCTGGCGACGGGGGATGCACCAGCGATCGGGCTACGGCCCACACTAACAACGCCGCTTGCGCGGCGGAGCCGACTGCTCCGCGGCGCAAGGAGGTGTGATCGGGATCACGCGAGAAGGTCTTGGTGGGTGCCCCGGCGCGTGGGGCCGCCAGGTTGGGGTCGCCGCACCGGCTCCGCCCCCGGGCCGGTCATCCGTCGCACGGGGGGTCGTACGGGAGGCGAGGCAGGTACTCCTGCCATTTCTCCGGTGTGAGAACGCCCCGGGTGGCCGAGCAGATGTGGCGAACGGCCGCGTCCGTGTCCAGGTTCCACAGGCGTAGCGTGTCGGCGCCGCTCGACACCCCGAGCAGATGGCTGTTCGGGCTGAACGAGAGGAAGTTGCCCGTCTTGGCGTTGGGGCTCATCGACTGGCCGATGGGGGTGGCCCCGGCGGGGTCGGTGACGTTCCACAGCCGTACGGTGTTGTCGCTGCCACCGCTGGCCAGCGTACGGCCGTCCACGCTGAACGTCAGTGACACGAGCGCCTCGGTGTGCCCGGTGAGAGGGCGGCCCAGCCGGGTGGCCTCCGCGGGGTCGGTGACGTTCCACAGCCGGATCGTGTCGTCGTCGCTGCCGCTGGCCAGCGTCCGCCCGTCCGGGCTGAAGGCGAGAGTGTTGACGGGCCCCAGATGCCCGGTGAGAGGTCTGCCGAGCGCCCGCGCACGACGGGGGTCGGTCACGTCCCACAGCCGTACCGTGCCGTCGGAGCTGCCGCTGGCGAGGGTGCGGCCGTCGGGGCTGTAGGCGAGGGTGTTGACATAGCCCGTGTGCCCGGTGAGGGGCGTGCCCAGGCGGTCGGGGCGGGCCGGGTGGGTGATGTCCAGCAACTGCACGGACCGGTCGTCGTAGTCGAGGGCCAGGGTGTGCCCGTCGGGACTGAGCGCCAGCGCGGGTCCCGCGTACCTCGTGTTCTGCGGGATGGGCGGGCCGTAGGCGACGGGCCGGGAGGGATCGGCGACGTTCCACAGTTGGACCGTGTTGGTGCCTCCCATCAGCACGGCGAGAGTGCGGCCGTCAGGCAGGAACACCATCGACCGGGGCAGGAACTTCGGTGACCGCCGGTCGTCGCCGCCCGTCGTCGAGAAGGGACTGCCCAACGCCACGGGCCGTTCGCCGTCCACGACGTTCCACAACCGGATCCTGCCGTCGCCCGCCCCGGTGGCGAGCACCTTCCCGTTCGGGCTGAACGCCCCGGTCCGGCCGATCATGTCCGATGCCGGGATCGACCACAGCCGGATCCGGCTGTCGCCACTGCCGGTGGCGAGGGTGTGCCCGTCCGGGCTGAAGCCGACGGCGTACATCTCACCGCTGCCGCCCGTGAGCGGTTCCCCGACCTGCGAAGGGAAGGCGGGGTTGCTCACGTTCCACAGGCTCGCCGTGCTGTCCGCGCTGCCCGCGGCGAGCAGGGACCCGTCCGGGCTGAAGGCGACGGACCAGATGGGACCGGTGTGAGTGGCCAGGGGTTTGCCGAGGGAACGCGGATGACGGGTGTCGGTCACGTCCCACAGCCGTACGGTGTCGTCCTTGCTGCCGCTGGCCAATGTCCGCCCGTCGGGGCTGAAGGCGATCGAGTGCACGGTGCTGGACGCGGCGGTCAGGGGGCGGCCGACGGGGCGCGGGTGGCGGGGGTCGGCCACGTCCCACAGCCGGATCGTGGCGTCGTCACCACTGGAGGCCAGCGTCCGCCCGTCGGGGCTGAAGGCGACGGTCCGCACGGAGCCGGTGTGGCCGATCAGCGGCGCCCCGAGAGGACGCGGATGACGGGGGTCGGCGACGTCCCACAGTCGTACGGTGTGATCGTCGTCGGCTGTGGCCAGGGTCCGCCCGTCCGGGCTGAAGGCGGCCAGATAGACCGCGCCGGAGCCGCCGGTCAGGGGCTCGGCGAAGGGGTGCGCGTGCTGCGGGTCGGTCACGTCCCACAGCCAGATGTCGCCGTCGTCGCCGGCGGTGGCCAGCACACGGCCGTCCGGGCTGAACACGGCGGTGCTCACCCAACTGGTGTGACCGGTCAAGGGCTTGCCCAACGGACGGGCGTGCGCCGGATCCGACACGTCCCACAGGCGTACGGTCCGGTCGTAGGAGGCGGTGGCCAGCACCCGGCCGTTCGGGCTGAAGGAGGTGAGGTAGACGGGGCCGCTGTGCCCCCGCAGCGGTGTCGCCAAGGGGGCGTTGACGATCGAGACCAGCCGGTTGTCCGTGTCCTGGTCGTCCGGGCGCAGACGGTGTGCCACCAGGTCCAGTTGGGCGGACAGCGACGGATCCGTGTACTGGGCGCGGTCCGCCTCGGCGAGCACCTGCGCGAACACGGCGTCGTCCCGCTGCCGCCACGCGAGCACCGCCGTGCCCACGGCCAGCAACGCCAGCACGACCAGGGCCGATACGGCGGCACGGCCCATCCGGACGGTACGTCTGCGCAGTCGGACCGACGCGGCCAGGAACTCCACCCCGCTCCGGGTCAGCGACGCGTCGCCCGCGGACATCGCCCAGCCGTGGGCCTGTTCCAGGCGCGAACCCCGGTACAGCAGCGACGAGTCACGGTTCGATCCCTCCCAGGCCCTGCCGTCCTCCTCCAGCCGCTGCCGCAGCAGATTGCCGTTCCTGTCCTCGTCCAGCCAGTCGCGAAGTCGTGGCCAGGCGTGCAGCAGCGCCTCATGGGTGATCTCCACGGTCTCCGCGTCGAGTGTCACCAGCCGGGCACGCACCAGCGCTTCGAGCGACTCCTGCGTCCTGTCGGGATCCGTCGACTCCCGCGTGAGCCGGCGCCGTGTCTCGCGCCTGCGGGTGGCGTGGGTGTCCTCGCCCACTCGCACCAGTCGCAGGAGGAGTTGTCGCGCGGCCGTACGCGCCGCCGGGTCGAGTCCGGACCAGGCCCGCTCGGCGGTCGCCGCCACGGCACCCTGGATTCCGCCCGCCGCGCGGTATCCGGCGAGCGTCAGCCTTCCGGACGTACGGCGCTGCCAGGTGGCCAGCAGGGCATGGGAGAGCAGCGGGAGCAGTCCGGCGTTGTGCGTCCCCTGCGGCCTGCCGGCGCTCACCTCCCGGACGATCAGCTCTGCCAACCCCGGTTCGAGTTCCAGCCCCACGGCCCTGGCCGGGCCGACGACCGCTTCCCGGAGTCCCGCGGTGGTCAGCGGACCCAGCACCGTGTGCCGGTGCTGCAACGCCTCGGCCAGCTCGGGGTACGCGAGGCACTGCTCGTAGAAGTCGGCGCGTATGCCGAGGACGACGAGCGCGGGTGCCGGCTCGCCGGGGCCCGGGGGCGAGGAGGCGGCGTGGAGGAGTTGGACGAAGGTACGCCGGTCCGGCTCGTCCCCGCAGAGGGTGAAAAGCTCTTCGAACTGGTCCACGATGACGACCGGACGGCCGCTGGAGGACGCCGCGCGCCGTGCCCACGCCACGACGGCCTCACGCGCCGCCGGCCCGACCCGCGCGCCGCCACCGCTGCCGCCGCTGTCCGTCCCTCCGCTGTCCGTCCCTCCGCCGTCCGTCCCGGAGGATTCGTCGGAGGCGTCCTTCGGGGGGTCCTGCGGGCCGTCCTCGGAGGTGCTCCCGGAGGTGTCCTCGGAGGCGGTGCTCGCGGCGGAGATGACGGATCCGAGTTCGGGGATGTGGCGGGCCAGCTCCGCCAGGGGATCGCTCCCCGGTACGAGCTGCAGAACGCGCCGCGCCCGGCCGTCTCCGTCGTCCAGCGCGCCGTTCAGCAGCGCGGGCACCAGGCCGGCATTCAGGAGAGACGATTTTCCCGCTCCTGACGCGCCGACGAGCATGACCAGGCCGCCCGCCCTCTCGGCCGCGCGGAGCTCGGCGACGAGAAGGTCCGTGCTGCGTTCCCGGCCGAAGAACCAGGGGGCGTCCTGCGGGCGGTACGAGGCCAGCCCCCGGTAGGGGCATACGCCGGGGACGCCCGGGGCGCCGCTGGGGGGACGAATCTCGTCCTCCGCGGCGGCTGCGGAGGCAGTGGGGGATGTGGGCCGTTCGCCGACCGGGTCGGCCACCGCGCGCTCCCACAAGGACCGCCACCGGGCCAGGTCGTACAGGCCCTCCGACACCGGCGTGGGTCGGGAGCGCCGAGCCTGGGGTATCAGGACGCTCAGCACCGCCGCGAGGGCGGGGAACTGGGCGGGCACGTTCCTGGCCCGTCGCCAGTCGCTGATCCGTTGAGCGGACACCCGCACGGGACGCCCTTGCCGATCGACGCGCTGGAGCCGGACGACCGCCTCGGCGACTCGCTTGAGGGGAGGATCACCGGCCTCCTTGTACAGCAGCGCGAGACGTTCCGCGAAGGCCTCACGCGCCCCCGAGTCGGAGCTCAAGATCCTCCACTCCCTCCTTCCCCCGTGTCCGGACATCCGGACCGGAAAACTTACTCTATGCCGCTGACCTGCAACGAAGCGGTCGACTCGATGCCGGAACCTCCTCTTCCTCACCCCCGGCTGGCACTCTCACTTCCGCGGATCAGCCGCACACCGCCCGACCAGGCCACCAGCTCAGCGCACGGAGATGTCCCATGGCACCGATCGTTTCCGGTCACCGCGCGCCGCAGCCACGGCATGGCGCCCGCCCCGCCGTGTGAACCCGGGGCGTGCGCGGCCCGGGCACCGCGCCACGCCGCCATGTGGCGCATCGATGACCCCCGCCGTCCGGCGCCGGTCCCCACGAGGGGAGGGACCGGCGCCGGGCGAGGGCTCGGCCTTACCGACGACGCGCGTAGGGAGAGTCCTCCGGGAGTGTTCCAGGGGCTGACGCTTTCTCTGCGCCCGAGGGGCGCTGGGACGCTACGACCCCACGCAGCACACCAGGCGTCATCACCGACGTGGACACTTGGGCGCAGCGGGCCACTGCCCCGTGGAACGCGCTGACACCCCACATCCACCAGGACGTCGCGCTCGCGGAACAGGACGGTTCTTTCGGCCTTCCGTTCACCCCGGTGGCCGCTTCGAGGCCGGTCTGCGCCTGACCCTCGGCGGCGGTGCTTCGACCGGGTCGCGGCCCGGCGGGGGCGAGTGTACGGAGAGTGAGGGCCTCCGTCGGGGAAGGGATGACGACGCCGACGGTGGTTTCGGGCGGCAGCTGTTCCAGCAGTTAGCTGACGCCGTCGTGCGCTTCTCGGATCTCGTCTTCGTCGACCCAGGAGCCACCCAATCGGGGCCGAGGTAGGCCGTCCGGGCACGTCTGTCCAGATGCCGGCGGGACGCGGGGGAGAGGGGGGTGACTGCGGGTGTCGCTGAGGACGGTCAGTCCGCCCTCATAGAAGAGGTCGTCGGAGATCGCGGCGATGCGCGGGTGGCACCGGAAATGCTCGTCGAGAAGCAACGCGCCGCCTGCTGAGCGCTCGACGGCGTGGCTCCAGCAGCACCTTTGCCATGCGGCCCAGCAGCGGCAAGTAGTCCGCGACATCTGCCTGAAAACGTCCCAGCGCATACAGCAGCAACGGCTTGTGCGGCACCCGTGCCTCGTCCCGGCTCCGCTGCCTCAGCTTCGCGGCACGCTCCAGCCGATCCATGCCCGTGATCGTGGTGACGCTTGGCCGCACGTCATGCTGTCCGGCCTGTAACTCCTCGTGTGCCTGCGGCAGGCGCACCGGCTTCGCCCATGCGCCTGCCGGCCCGCCATTCCAGTGCCTGGGGTTCCTCGGTGAACTCGATCAGATGCTGTCCAGCGAACCGTTGCAGCGCGTCGCGCACCTCTGCCGGGGTGGCGTAGAAGAACTCCTTCCGGCTGTTGACCTGGTTGACCCGCTGCGAGGCGAACTGTCGGTGGAGTTCCGTCTCCAGGCCGACTGCGTCCTTGCTGAAGATCAGCGCGTGCACGTCGAAGCGGAAGGGCACGGCCGCGCCACTCAACTCGTATACGCGCTCAAGAGGTTCGAGCCTACGCGTCATGCCGATCTTCACGATACGATCGCCAAAGGCGCCGATGTTCGAGATGACGTACACATAGCCGGCGCGGACGTTCGCCGCGCGGGACTCGACATCCTGCAGAGCATTCTCGATCTCGGCCAGTTTGGCCTCCATCTCCGCCACACCCGCCTCGTCACCGCGTTCGCGCAGGCGGTCAAGTGCTGACTGGTAGTGACCGAGTTCCTTGTTCAGCTTCTCGCGCTGCCGGTCGAGTTCCCGCTGGACCGCTGCCTCCTCACGCTCCCGGGCGCGTACCTCGCGCTGGGCCTCCTTTTCCTCTTCCTTCTTCTGCAGGAAGTCGGCGGTGAGTTCCAACTCCCGCACCCGTGCGCTGTGATATTCGTCGGCGATCCGAATGCGCATCGTGGCACCCAGCTTGGCGATCGTCTCGCGGCTCTTATAGAGCCTGTCCACGAGGGAACTCAGCCGATGCGGCCGCATGGACCGTACGGCGTAGTCGGCTTCGGCGTTGTAGGCGCGCAGCATGAGCTTGGAGAAGTCGCGGACCATTTTCTGGCCCTCGCGTTTGGAACCGTTGACCGTCCAGTCCGTGGCTGCCTGGACGGCGCGGCCAGCACGGGCGAGCGCCTTGATCTCGTTCTGCAGTGTGTCGAGCTTGCTGCGGTAGGCGATCGCGTCGTGCAGCGCATGCCGGTAGGCATAGATTCCGGCCTCCTGCAGCATGGCGGTCTCGTCGGCGTTGACGATCCGGCCGTGCAGTTCAGCAAGCCGTCGCTCGGCGTCGAAGACATCCTTGCGGTGCCGGTCGGCTTCCTTGCGGACCCGCTCGGTCTCCTTTGCCGTACGGCGCGCGTCGCCGAGAATCTCTTTTGCCGTCTCACGCGCGTCCTTGAGGATCGCCTCGGCCTCCTCGACAGCTTCGGCGGATGCCTTCTCACGTAGTGCGGCCGCCTCCGCCTCGACCTGCCGTACGAGGCCCGCGACTCGCGCGGCATCCAGCCCTTGTGTCCTTTCGATCCACGCCCGCAACTCTTCGGCCTCGGGCACAGTGGCCGGACGCCGACGCCCGAACAGCCCGCCCTTCCGAGGGGCCGGCACCGCCGTTGCGCTCCCGGGAGCAGCCGCAGTTGGCACCGTAGAGCCTGTGGCAGGACCGGCGGCGAGCGCGGCGGCGGCAGAGTCGGCCTCAGGAACCCACAACTGCCATCCCTTCGGCATTCGGGGCCACGAAGGGTCGGGCCGCCAGTCCGGCGGCGGCATCCATCCTGCGGGTGGCACAGGCCAACCCGGCGGCGGATTGAAACGGTAAGTGCTCATTCCCCACCCCTCGCCCCTGTGGCTCCCCAGCACAGGACGCCGGATAATTCCGGCAAACATAGAGCGGCATTTTCTCGCTGATCAGCCACCAGATCAGCCGCACACTCCACCTCGTGATCATATTGTGACTATGCGTGATGGCCTGCTGGGGGAGAGGGCCGAGTTCCGGGTGGTACGCGACGAGGAATCCGACCGGTGAACTTGTCGACGAGTTACTGAGCCTCGTGCGAGGAGGGAGCGCCGTCGGGACTGATGCGGGCTTGGGGGACAGGTTGACCTGCCCCATGTCCTGGGCTCCAGTTCTGGTAGCTGGCTGACGCTCCTTCACGGAGGGCTGGCAGTCAGGCCTCCTCTCTGTCCAGCGGACTTCCGAGCGCGTGCCATCGCGCTTGTCCAGGCCGGAAAGCAGGCCAAGCAGATCGCGGTCGAGTTCGGCATCCATTCCGATCCAGACCGGCGCCGTGGTCATGGACGGGATCTTCGGCGCTGAGCGACGGCGGTCGTAGTCACTCGGGAATCGATAGTCACGCACTTAGACACACAGCAACGTCAGAGGGCCCTCACCTTGCCGGTGAGGGCCCTCTGACCTGCTACTTAGCTGTCGGGGTGGCGGGATTTGAACCCACGACCTCTTCGTCCCGAATGAGGTTCGGTTGCGTAGCCTGCCAGCTTCGATGGTGTTTCCGCAGGTCGGAGGGGTGGGCTCGGTTGGCGTCGCATGGCCTGGAACGGGCTCGGGGAGCGGATCGGCTCCCAGATGGCTCCCAGGTCGGGCACCTGTTGTGGGGCGACGAGGAGCTGGTTACCGATCGGGAAGCAGGTCGGGGTTATCGATCATGCTGCGGTGTAGGTGGTCCAGGTCGACACCGCAGTGGTTCGCCAGCCGCACGTGACGTTCACGCGCGCGCTGAGGGATCGTCTCGCCGTCCCTGGTGGTGATCACGATGCCGGGACGGGTGGGTGAGTCGATGGCCTCGTTCAGCACGGCCCAGATGAGGTCCTTCAAGACCCCCGCCTTGCCCCAGCAGATGTAACGCTTGACGTTGCCGTCTGTGGCAAGGCAGTGATTGGGCTTGCCCTCCACCGAGTCCGGCACCACTGACCAACCGGGTCCGCAGAAGAAGTGGACAATCTCGTCCGCCCCGCGAAAACGACGGCGGACGTACGGGACGAAGTTGCCGATACCCTCCTGAGCTCGGGCGTACTCCTTCATCGGTACGTCCTTGATCCACACACGGACGTCCTGGTCGCTGGCGAACTTCCGGAGCTCCCCGCCAATTCCCGGGTCATCGAACCAGCGGCGGTACTGAGCGGTCTTCCCGGGATTGCTCAGGAACTCCCAATCCAGCTCGTCGGCGGTGCGGTACATGCTGAGGAGGATGCGACGGCGAAGAGCTTCCGGAAGGTTGAGCTGGGGCAAGGCGGCTACTCCAAGGTGGCGAGGGCGGACGGGAACTGCAGGCGGTGCTCGTCGTACGCGGTTTCGAGACTGGCCGCGTCCTTGATCCACTCTTCCATAAGGGTCGCAACCCGTTGGTCGTTGAACTCAATCTGTGATGGGGCGACTTGGTCCAGGACTTCGAGCTCGCCACCCTCCAGACTCCGCTTGATGTTGAGGGCCGCCGCGATCCGGCGTAGATCGCTGACGAAGTCGAGTACCGTCACGCGCTCCTTGCCCTCCCGGAGTCGGAGCCCCCTCCCCAGCTGCTGGACGAAGATCCGCCGAGAGTGAGTCACTCGGGCGAAGCAGAGGATGTTGACGTCGGGGACGTCCACACCCTCATTGAGGATGTCCACTGAGGTGAGGATGGGGACCTCGCCGCTACGGAAGGCTAGGAGCCGGCTCTGCCTCTCGCGTTTGGCCAGGCCGGCGTGCAGGGCCAAAGCGCCGGACCACAACGGGGTGCGACGCAGTAGTTCGGCCAGTCGCTCGGCGTGCTCGACCGTGCGGCAGAACACGATGGCTCGAGGATTGGCGGTGGCCGCCCATGCGGCAGCCAGCTCGTCTCGGATGGACTCGTCCCGCTGTGGCAGGAAGAGGCGAGCGTTGAGGTCGGCCAGGCCGTACTCGTGCTCGCTCGCCGCTTTGACGACATCCCAGTCGACGTTGTCGACGAACAACCGATAGTCCACTTGGGCCAGGTAACCCCGACGCATTCCCTCCTCGATGCCGAGCGTGAAGCTCGCGGGCCCGAAATGGTGGCTGATGTCATGCGAGTCCCCTCGCCACGGAGTGGCCGTGACCCCGAACTGCCTCGCGGTAGAGAGCACTTCGAGCAGCTCGTCGTACTGTCCGTCCTCGCCGACGTGGTGGGCTTCGTCAACCATGACAAGTGCCGGCCGGTAACCGAAGCGGGCAGCCGGCAGAGCGGAGCCCACTGTGGCGCAGGTCACTCCGGATAGGTCGTCCGGGCGGGTGTCCCCAGTAAGGAGACGGGTGGGGATTTCTTTGGGCAGGTGTCGCCAGAGGGCGCGCTCCAATTGATGGACAAGATCCTTGGCGTGAGCGACAACGAGAACCTGATCCGTGGGGTGGCGGCGGAGGTGCGCCGCGATGACCTCGCCGCCGACCACGGTCTTGCCGAGACCCGTCGCCAGGATGAGCAGGGCGCGTCCGTGTGAGTCCAGGTCCTTGTCCAGGGCCCAAAGCGCTTCGGCCTGGTAGGGGCGAGGCGTCACCTCTCCGAAGCGGGGCGGGATCCCCTTGAAACTGCGGGCGAGGTGACCGCCCTCCCAGAGATGGATGCTGGGACGGATGCGCGATAGAACGTCGACCCGGCGCCGGGCCTCTGAGCTGAAGCGGCTGTTGGTCACGACGACGGCCTGATGCGCACTGTAGTGGTCACGCGCGTTGTCGACCTCGTCCACGGCGTCAGCGCCGACGACCCCTCGTCGCTTCCACTTGCACTGGAAGACCCATAGTTCTCCCCGTCGACGAGCGAGGACATCGCCACCCTCGTCACCGGAGCCATCGATAACGGCTACGTCCGTGAAACCCAGATGCCACAGGAGCCGCTCGACACGCCTAGGGAACTGCAGCGGTCCGGCGTCGAGAAGGGGGGCCGGGTCCAGGAAGCTGTGCATCGCCTCTCCGATCCTCAGCTGTCGTCCGCGAGATCGCGGGCGATCAGGCGGCAGCTGACGCGAATGCGCCCCAGCTCCTCAGGAGTGACCTTCGGCCGGTGCTGCGCGAGGAGCGCCAGATCACTCAGGGGGTTCATCAAGCGTTCCACCATCAAGTCGCGCGCGTCCGAAGCCGACAGCGCGGCATAGGAGCGCCGGAAGACCTTCCCGTCCATAAAGGGGGCTGGCGACTCGCTGATGACACGTAGGACGGCGCTGGCGGGGGCGAACCGGATGAAGTCCCCATTGTTGACAGCCTCGTTCCAGTCGAGCCCGGGCTCCGACTCCAAGGCGAAACGCTCCTCAGCGGCTTCCCTCTCGTCCGCGCGTAGTTGCAGCCAGTGAACTGCCGGCGTCTCCGCGATCACCGGGACCATCAGGGTGCGGATCCGCTCCAGCAGCCGCTCGGCCTCGTCGGCCATCGCTGTCGGTGTGAGGCGAGGGCTGGAAGAGCGCTCCTTGAACAGGAGCAGCAACTGCGACAGCGGCGTCGAGTTGTCGTTCTGCCGGACACGCATGTACTCGGCTGCCTCCAGCAGCGCAATGTCACGCATGTCCGCTCCATGCTCACGATAGAGCGGGTGATCGGAGTCGACGAAGACCTCCAGCTGCGGGGAGCGCAGCATGATGGCGAAGGCCGGGGTCTCCTGCTCCTTGGCATTGGTGAGTCGATGGTCCCGCACAGCCCAGACTCTCAGCTCGATCCGACCCATCTCGGGAATCAGGTACTCGCCCGCGAGGTCGGGGAACTGGTCCGCGCTGTCGCGATAACGCTGCAGCCGTTGTTCGAAGGTCTCTACTGGTGCCGGATCGTCGGCCGGCGGGACGTCCTCAGTCTTGGGGACTTCCTGGTCATCGTCCTCCTCGCCAGGCGATACGGGCCCGAGGCCGGGCAGGAGTTCGTCGGTGCCGCTGTCCGAGTCGGCCCCGGGGTCGTCCTTGTGCGGGTGATCGTGGCTGTAGGCCGCCTCGTACCAGATCTCGTCGCTCTGGTAGTCGGGGTGGTCATCGCGATACAGCTTCGCCCACTGGACGGTCTTCTCGTGAATGGCTTCCTTGCCGTTTCCGGGTACCAAGTAGTTCAGGCCGGGGTCCTGGCGGCGGAAGCCCGAGTACAGGAGCGCCAGCGGACTCTCGTTCTCCGGGAGCTGGCGTCGCTTGGCGATCTCCGGACGCAGCGGGCTCTCCCCACGAATGGCCCGCAGCACCTGGTGCCACTCGGCAGTCTCGAACTCGAAAGCAGTCTTCTGGTAGTTCGGGGTGACGTGGTCGCAGTGAATCTCACCGACGATGCGCCCTGTCGCCGCTTTGGAGTCGATGGGGTACTCAAGTTCCGGCTCGCCGAGGCCGTCCTCGTCGTTCCAGTAGAAGACCCGCTTGTCCTTGAGGAGAATCTTCCGGCCGTTGCGCAGGAAGTCGATGCCATAGTCCGTGCGGTGCACGTAGCGCTGGATTCCGAGCCAGCCCCAGATACGGCGGGAACGAACCTCAAGCCGGTCCTGCTCACACTCGCGGCAGCGATCAACGTCGAGCGGGTTCCAGTACCCGCAGGCCATGCATGCCTTCTTGTCCGAGAGGGGGACGTCTATGCGCTGAACGGCGCTGATCTCTACGCCTCGCCGTGTGACGGTGCGCTTCTCGTCCCAGATACAGGGCTTCCTGGGCGGCAGCTTCTTGCCATTGATCGTCAGCCGGAAGCCCCGTGCCGTCAGGAGGTAGCTGTACACGTCACCCAGCTTCTCCCTGATCACCTTGAGGGCGTTGGGACGACGAAGCGCCTCGAACTGCTCACCCTTGAGGTCGCTGATGGTGATGACAGTCCCGTGCTCAGAGGGGTTGGCCTTGGGCACCTGGCGGTACGGAGCTTGGTACGCGGCCGACGCCTCGATCTGCGGAAGATCAAGCGTGACCTCGGTCCAGAAGGAGTCTCCGGAACGCCCCGTGCGGACGACGGTCTTGCGACCGAGGCGGGCGGTCGCGATGTTGAAGCCCATGCCGAACAGGCCGAGCGCGCCGTGCCGACCGTTTCCGCTCCAGCCAGCGCTGATCGCTTTACGCACCTCGTCGAGACTCATGCCTCGGCCGTTGTCCTGGACGGCCACCTCAGCCGCAGACCGGGAGTCCTGCGCGGTCGGCAGAGAGATGCTCACGGTGGGCCTCTCGCCTCCCGTCTCGGGCGAGGACTGGAACACGTCGAAGGCGTTGTCCACGAGTTCGGCCAGGCACTGCCAGGCCGCGAACTCGATGTCGCCCAGGACGCCGAGGATGCGGGGATGCGGCATCACGTTGATGTACTGGCCTTCAGACATGCGTCGTCGCTCCCCGGGTGCCGTGTACCGCGTCGTGCTTGGTGAAGTGCGTTTGACCGGCGGGGTTTGAGGTTCGCGTTGCCCGCGACTCGCCCCCCGAGATACCTCGCGTCAGCATGCGTTTACTCTACTGACGCCCACTGACAATCAGTTCGGGATCCGCAGGATCGGCCCTCACACCAGCGGCGATGCATCGCCGACGATCCTTCCTGACGCATGCCAGACTGGTTCTCATGATCCGAGAGCCCGCCGAGGTAGTCATCGATGAGAACGGTCGGGTCGAGCTGCCCATGGGGCTACTGGCTGAGGCCGGCCTTGGTTGCGGCAGCCGTCTGCTCGCCTATAGCGCGGGCGACGGCCGCATCATGCTGCGTCGCGCTGAGGACGCCATCGCCGACCTCCTGGGAGAGGGAGACCTGTGAGGCGCGCGTCTTGGGAGCCCTGACGCGTCGCCGGGCTCTCACAAGAGCGATGATCTTGTCGGCCGCCTCCGACGGATCCTCGTGTTCCCAGACTCGCACAGGCAGCCACCCCGACTGCTCCAACAGACGGTTGGTCTCGGAATCCCTCGCGCGGTTCCCCTCGATCTTCTCTCGCCAGAACTCCTCGTTCGTGCCTGGCCACCGGCAATGATCCGGGCATCCGTGCCAAAAGCATCCATCCACAAACACGGCCACCCTCACGCCGGGGAAGGCGACGTCAGCGGTTCGCCGCACGCTAGGCATAGGGCGATGCGACACGCGGTATCGCACTCCCCGCTCGTGCAGGTGTTTGCGTAGGAGCTTCTCCGGAGTCGTGTCACGCGAGCGATTACCCCGCATGGAGGCGCGAACCGAGCGGCTCGCCGCCCAGGAGGACGCCGGCGTTTCTTCCTGGGGCAGTACGTGACCGCGCTCGATGGCCCTGCGCCAAGCCTCGGCGAGGTTCTCGCGACGGGTCTCGTTCTCGACCTCCCCGAGGTAGATCGGCTTGCGGGTAGACCCCTTGTCGGACCAGCGCAAATAGGCGCGGATGCGTCGGGTCTTGGTCAACACTTTCAGCTCGACGGAGGCGCGCGCCCGGCGCCCGTCACCCAGGTCCACCCAGCGTCGGTCAGGTCCGCCAGCGGCTTTGTCCTGCTCCGCCGTGGCTTGGGCCCTTGTCCTGCCGGGTCGCCCTTTCCATGCCCTCGCGGGTGGTTGCTTGTCTTTCCAACGACCCTGGTGGGGGGGTGCCTTCACGGAGGTCACCTCGTGCTCCGCGCGTTGTCCAGGGCGTTGGCCACCGCCTTCGCGAAGAACTCGCCCAACAGGACGGGAACGGCGTTCCCGAGCTGCCGCATCTGCTCTCCCCGCGGGCCCTCCAGTACCCAACTGTCAGGGAAGGTCATCACGCGAGCCGTCTCTCGTACGGTCATGTACCGATGCTTGTACCTCCATCCACCCGGAACGGAAGCGTCGCGAACGCGATCATCGGTCAGCATCACCGATTCCCCGCCCGGTACTCCGTGGACACCCGCCTTCACCGTCTTCGCCGGGCGGTCCAGCTCGTTCGGAGTGTGCCCCTTGTAGATACGCGCCCCAGGCCAACCGATGTGGTTCGTCACGCCGCCCAGGCGGTGCTCCTTGCGGTCCAGGTAGCTCCAAAGGTCCTGAGGGAGCGGCGGCTCGCCCTCCAGTCCGGCGAGGGCGTCACGGAAAGTCCGCCACGGGAGGCGGGAAGCCTCCTCCGTGTCGAACGCGACCTGCTTGGGGAGACCGGCCATGACGCGCTCACGCACGTGGTCGGGAACCGCGTGGCCGCGAATCTCACGGTGCCGCTCCCAGTAATCGCCCTTCCGCATGGAGTGGACCAGAGCCGCGTAGGAGTGCGTGGGCCTCACGCTCCGTTTGAACTCCTCGACGTCCACGCCGAGATCTCGACGAAACGCGACGATGATCACCCGGTTCCTGATCTGCGGTACGCCATAGTCGGCCGCGTTGACGGTCGTGGCCACCACGTCGTAGAGCTCGTGGCCCCCGGACGGATCGGAGGAGCGGCCGTCTCTCAAACCAGCGTCGTAGGAGCGCAGGAGAGCGTCGTGCTCCTGCCACGTGCTGTCCGGGTCGCGCTTCAGGTAGGGGTAAGACAACTCCCGCAGGATGTACTGGAAGTAGGGCTCGAAGGACTTACGTCGAAGCCCGACGACGTTCTCGCAGATGACGGCCTTCGGCTGAATCTCGCGGACGGCCCGGAACATCTCCGGGAACATGTTTCGCTTGTCCTCGTCCCCCTTGGCGATGCCCCCCAAGCTGAACGGCTGACATGGCGGCCCGCCGGCCAAGACATCCACCTTGCCGCACAGGTAGTTCATGTCGAGCGTGCGGACGTCGCCCTTGACGAGGGGCACGGGCCCACCTGGATCGGGGATCCACTCCTCATCTCCCCGCTCCTTGGCGCCGTTGGCCTCAAGCGTCTCGCAGGCGCGTGTGGCGACCTCGCTGTAGAGGAGCGGCCTAAACCCCGCTCGCCCGACGGCCATGGCCAGGCCGCCACCGCCGGCGAACAGCTCCACCGCCGTACGGTCAGGAGATCGTTCTTCTTGCTGCTCAGACATTGTAAAACCATACCGCGGAGTAGGTCCCTCTGGGAAGCCAAGTGCACTGATTCACCATGCGAGTCAAGAGCGCATGGACGTGTACGAGGCAACCTGGACGGTGCGTCGGAGCGAGCCTGGCTCAGGCAGTTAGGGCATTGGCGCAGGACGGCTGGCCTTTCACGTTCGGTCTGCGGACAAGAGGCGCTTCCTCCAGGGATGGGCTGGGACGGTCATCGCGATCGAATCCGCCAGCCAGACGCGTTGCGACTCGTCCAGTAGTGGCAATACCGCTTCGAAGTCAGTCTCGTCCTTGGCCCGCGTGGCCTTGGCCTTGTAAAAGAGCTGGACCTCGGGCGCAAGGTACGGGATTCCGGTCGGGCTCCTCCGCCCCACTCGGCCGAGCGGAAGTCGGACCCCTGGGTTGCGCCGCGAGACCCAATGGGCGCCCTCGGCCTCGTCCAGCATGAGTTGCACCGACCAGGGTGCGTTACGTGTACGTCTACACCAGATGTCGTGGAGGGGATGTTCAAGCGTCTCTCCTAGACGCCAGGGACGTAGGTGCCCCGCGCCAGGCGGGTCCGCAACGTACATGTCCCAGTTGCTCAGCACGTCTCGCACGAGCGCTTGATCGCGACGAAGGACAAGGACGTCGAGGTCACCGTGCGGGCGTAGCTCGCGACCTACGGCGAGCTCGATCGCGTACCCGCCGGCGATCCACCACGGGAAGTCGGCTTCGGCGAACATCACGGCCAGGTCCTCCGGACGAGCCGGCACCCAGCGCCCCAGTTCATGAACACTCACCCGTCCATGCTTTCAGCGAACGAGGCGCTGGGCGGAACATCGCAGGTCGGCAGAATGCGGCGGTTGGCTACGGGGTGAGCCGGTTCGGCCCGCGGAAGAGGAAGGTGGCCTCGCGGATCGACTCCAGGCCGAGCATGACCATCAGTACGCGTCCGAGGCCCATGCCCAGCCCGCCATGCGGCGGGCACCCGTACCGGAACGCGTTCAGGTAGTCCTGCATCGGCTCCCGGCTCATGCCCTTCTCGGCTGCCTGCTTCAGCAACACGTCGTAGCGGTGCTCACGCTGCGCGCCGGTGGTGATCTCCAGCCCCTTCCAGAGCAGGTCGAAGCTCAGGGTCACGCTCGGGTCGTCGGCCGGCCGCATGTGGTAGAAGGGCCGGATGCCCACCGGGTAGTGCGTGACGAACACGAACTCGTGCCCGGTGACCTGCCGGATGTGGGCGCTGATACTCCGCTCGCCCTCCGGGTCCAGGTCCTCCTTGATCCCTTCCGGGTCCCAGCCGCCCTTGCGCAGGATCTCGTGCGCCTCGGCCATGGTGATGCGGGGGAAGGGCGTCGTGGGGACCGTGATCTCCACACCGAACCGCTCGCGGACGGCCTCGCCGTGGGCGTCGGCGACTTTGGCGATGGCGTGGGTGAGCATCTGCTCCTCGAACGCCATGACGTCCTCGACGCCGTCGATCCAGGCGAGCTCGACGTCGACGCCGGTGAACTCGGTGGCGTGCCGGGAGGTGAACGACGGCTCGGCACGGAAGACGGGCCCGATCTCAAAGACCTTCTCGATGCCGGCCGAGATCGCCATCTGCTTGTAGAACTGGGGCGACTGGGCCAGGTAGGCGCTGCGGCCGAAGTAGCCGAGCTCGAAGACCTCCGCTCCGGACTCCGAGGCGGTGCCCATGAGCTTGGGGGTGTGCATCTCCGTGGCGCCCTGCGCGTAGGCGTACTCGCGCAGCCCCTGTTCCAGGGTGGTCTGCACGGCGAACATCAGCTGGGCGGCGGGACGGCGGCGCACGTCCAGGAAGCGCCAGTCCAGCCGGTGCTCGACGCCCGTCTGCTCGTCGATCGGCAGCGGGGTGGCGGCCGGGTTCAGGACCTCGACGGCCTCCGGAACGATCTCCAGGCCGCCTAGCTTGACCTGGGCGGCGTCCGCGACCCGTCCGGTGATCTTGACGGCGGATTCGGGAGTGAGGGCTTGGAGCCGGGCCTCCAGCGGCCCGTCGTCACGCTTGTGGGTCACCTGCACCATGCCGGTTCCGTCGCGTACGACGACGAATTGCATCTTGCTCTGCAGGCGCAGGGTGTTCACCCAGCCGAAGACGGTGACGGTACGGCCGACGTGTTCTCGCAGGTCGGAGACGTGTACGCGGCTTTGGATCATTGCGGTCCTCCGAAGGACATCGTCATGATCCCTTGGGAGTGCGGGCGAGAAGGGCAACTCGCGGTACCACCGCACTTTCACCGCCACCAAGTGGCGGCCTCGTTCTGGCCCGGTGACGGGGGCCGGCCGGCGGGGCATTGGGCCATAAGAGGGGCCGTTCCTCCCCGCGCTCGGGAGGGTCTTCGCCTCGGGGCGCGAGACCGCCTTCCCAGCTGCCGGCGGCTCTCTCTGCTCGCGTGGTCCCTGGCTACTCGTCTCCGTCAACGCGTTGCCCGGAAGAATACGAACACCACGATCGCGTCCGCAATCGAGAATGCGAGGGCAGCGTCGCGGGGCTTTGTATCCGGTGCGACGTCGCACATCTATGCGAGCGTGGAGCGTGGAGTGGCTGCGGTCGAGGTCGGCTGGAGCCGTGGCGAGCGGTCAGCCGACGTAGGGGTACGCACCTGCGGGGGAAGGGGACGGGCGAGGGAAGTACGGGGTCGGCCGAAAAACGTCGGTGCGGAGGTAGGGCGAGTGGTCCGGGGCGTAGGTCCGGCGTCGGTACCCTGGAGCGCATGTCTACTGCCCCGGTTCGCGTTCGTTTCGCCCCGTCCCCGACCGGCATGTTCCATGTCGGTGGTGCACGGTCCGCTCTCTACAACTGGGCGGTGGCGCGACAGTCCGGCGGCAGGTTCGTCCTGCGGATCGAGGACACCGACGCGGCCCGGAACAAGCCGGAGTGGACCGAGGGCATCATCAGCGCGCTCGCGGCGATCGGTATCCATGGCGAGGATGCGGCTTTCGAGGGGCCGTACTTCCAGTCACACAACGCCGACCGGCACCGGGAAGCGGCTCAGCAGCTCTTCGCAGCCGGCCGGGCGTACTACTGCGACTGCACCCGGGAGCAGCTGAAGGAGCGCACGGGGTCGGAGCACCTCGGGTACGACGGGTTCTGCCGGGACCGGGGGCTGGCCTTCGAGGAGGGGCGGGCGCTGCGGTTCCGGACGCCGGACGAGGGGGAGACCGTCGTGGTCGACCTGGTCCGCGGGGAGCCGGCGTTCCCGAACAGCGCGATCGAGGACTTCGTGATCGCCCGTGGTGACGGGTCCCCGGTTTTTCTCATCGCTAACGTCGTGGACGACCTGGACGAGGGAATCACGCAGGTCATCCGAGGCGAGGAGCACCTGTCGAACACGCCGAAGCAGCAGCTGCTGTGGGAGGCGCTCGGTGCCAAGCCGCCTGTGTGGGCGCATCTGCCGGTGATCGTGAACGAGAAGCGGCAGAAGCTGTCCAAGCGCCGGGACAAGGTGGCGCTGGAGGACTACCTCGCCGAGGGCTTCCTGCCCGAGGCGATGGTGAACTACCTCATGCTTCTCGGCTGGGGCCCGGGTGACGACCGGGAGATCAGGCCGTACGAGGAGCTGGAGCAGCTCTTCCGGATTGAGGACGTCAACACCGCGCCGGCCTACTTCGACGTGAAGAAGCTGACGGCGTTCAACGGCGAGTACATCCGCGCCCTGTCACCGGAGCAGTTCGCCGCCGCCTGCGCGCCGTGGCTCGTCGCCCCGTACGCGCCGTGGCGGCCGGAGGCGTTCGACAAGGACGTCTTCGAGGCGGCGGCTTCCCTGGCCCAGACCCGGCTGGCGCTGCTTTCCGAGATCACCAGCTATGTGGACTTCCTGTTCCTCGACGAGCCGGTCGAGGACGAGGCGTCGTGGAACAAGGCGATGAAGGCAGGCGCCAGCGACATCCTGTCGGACGCCCGCGCCGAGCTGGCCGACGTCGCGGACTGGAAGGCGGACGACCTGAAGGCCGTCCTGCTCGCCGTCGGGGAGAAGCACGGGCTGAAGCTGGGCAAGGCCCAGGCGCCCATCCGGGTCGCGGTCACCGGCCGGACGATCGGACTCCCGCTGTTCGAGTCCATGGAGCTGCTCGGCCGGGACCGCGTGCTGGCCCGTCTGGAAGCTGCCAGCAAGAAGCTGGTCGCGCAGGCTTAGCCGCTGGTCAGGCGACCTGCGTCAGGAGGTTGCCCCAGGCGTCGCCGAAGTAGTTCAGGTCGAACCGGGCCAGGGCCTCGTACGCGGCCTTGGCCTCGGTGTGGCGTGTCGCCGCGCGCTGCCGGACCTGTGCCGGGAGGCGGCGGAGGTCCGGGGCCGGCTGGCCAGCCAGCGCGGCGAGGTCGCCCAGGCCGGCCACCGGGCGGATGAGGCAGGGCAGGCCGAGGAGTAAAGCCTCGGCGGCGCAGCGGCTCCAACCCTCCCGCATCTGGGGGAGGAAGACACCGACGTCACAGGCGCGCAGCAGACGCAGGTATCGCTCGCGCTCGACGTCGTAGTGCGCGCTGTCGAGGCCGATGGTGTTGCTGCCGCTGGTGATCACCCGCAGTCCGGGAACGCCAGCCAGGGCCGCCGAGACCTCCTCGGTCCCCTTCCAGTGCACGGCCTTGCCCGCGTAGACGCCGATCACGTCGGGTGGCAGGCCGAACTCGGCGCGGCACTCGGCCCGGTCGTAACCGCGTGCCTGCTCTACTTCGGCCATGTCGAAGGCGTTGTAGATCACCCGTACGTTGCGGACGCCGCGGGCGCGGAGCTGGTCGGCCCAGTACGGGGCGACGCACACCACGGCGGCGCACTGCGGCAGAACGCGGAACAGCCTCTCCCAGAGCATGGCCTCGATGGGGGCGGAGTCGTGTTGGAGCGGTTCGTAGTGGTGCAGGAGGAACACCGTGCGGGCGCGCATCTCGGGTGTGAACAGCAGCAGGCTCAGGTCGTCCCACACGAAGGTGCCGGTGGTGCCGTGCAGCGCCCGTATGGAAGGGGCCAGGCGGGCGAGGTGGCGGAGCTTGCGCCAGCGGCGGACCCGGTAGGTGCGCTTGTGGTCCGGGACGGTGCGCCATTCCACGTCGCCGGCCGTCACCTCGTGGAGCATCCGTAGGTAGACCCGGCCGCCGGTCCGGCCGACCGGCTCCATCGAGTAGACGACCCGTTTCACGGACGTACCTCCTGTATGTGGTGGACGTACTCGGCGTGCAGTCGCGCGTGCATGGTCTCCAGATGGGGGCCGAGGCCGCGGGCGGCGTCGGCGAGGGGGAGGTGGAAATCGCCCAGGGTCTGGAGGAACCGTCGGCGCCGGTCGAGGTTCGGGGACGCGGCGAGGTCTCGGAGGTTGTGCAGGCGGTCGGCGAGCCGGACGAGGAGCTCCTCGGGCGGGAGCGCGGCCTGCTTCGCGCGCCAGCGGGTCTCGTCGCCGACGGACTTCGTGCGCTGTTCGAGGCGGTGGTCGGCCGTCATGGCACGCAGGCGAGCGGTGAACGGGCCGCCGAGGTGATGGACGAGCAGTGCCTCCGACTCAGGGGACACCTCCAAGGCGTCATGGAGGAGAGCGAGGAGGAGGGTCTCGGGGCGCCGGACGCCGATCTCCGTTCGCAGAAGCCTGACGACGGCCAGCGGGTGCTCCAGGTAAGGCGTGCCCTGGTCGCGGGTGTGGCCGTCGTAGACCGTGAGAGCGAGGCCGGCGGCCACGCGGGCGCGGGACTGCTCGTTCAGGCTCCACGTCGCGGTACCGAGCACGGTCAGGACGTGGTCGAGATCGATGGGGTCCATCCGCCTCACCTCGTACGAAGGGACGCGGCACGGGGATCGGGGACGTGGTCGGCGAGCAGCAGGGTGTCCCCGACGGCGAGGGCGTCAAGGCGCAGCTCCACCGTCGCCGCCACGGCTTGCTCAGCGGTCCGCAGGATCGGGGTGCCTTTGCGGTTGAAGGATGTGTTCAGCAGCAGCGGCAGTCTGGTGAGGTCGCGGAACTGCTCAAGGAGGTCGCGCAGGCCCTGGTGGTTGGCGGCGACGGACTGGACGCGGGCGGTGCCGTCGTGGTGGGTGACGGCGGCGATGCGGGCGGCTCGGCACCGTCGGACGGTGGCGACACGGTTCATGAAGGGGTCGCCCGCCGACATGAACCATTCCGTGGCGTGCTCGGCGAGGACGGCCGGCGCGAACGGGCGGTACGCGGCTCGCTTCTTGATCGCGTTGAGTCGGTTCCTCGTTGCGGCGTGACCGGGGTGGGCGAGGATCGAGCGATGACCGAGGGCACGCGGCCCGAATTCGAGCTGTCCCCGCACCCAGCCGACGATGCGGTGCTCGGCGAGCAGCGCCGCCACTGTGGGTGCTAGACCAAGCCCGAGGTGGGACAAGGCGTGGTAGCCGGACGGCACCGTTGCCGTCGGCAGCGCGCCCGGATCGGGGCCCCAGGCCGCGTCGGTCGGCACCGGCAGGCGCTCCTGCCCGAGCTGGTAGTGCCAGCCGTAGAGCGCGGCACCCACGGCTGTGCCGGCGTCGTGCGGGGCCGGTGCGACGAAGAGGGTGTCAAAGCCGCTCTCAGCAGCCAGTCGGCCGTTGAGGTGGGAGTTCAGGGCGCATCCGCCTGAGAACACCAGCGCTGAGGACCTGGTGACTCGTTGCAGGTGACGGGCGATATGGACGACCGATTCGGCGAAGACCTCCTGGACGGCGGCGGCCAGGTCGGCACGCTTGTGTTCCGGTTGTTCCGCGACATTGTCGGCGGTCCAGGCCCGGCCATCGAGCAGCAGCGGTGTGCTGCTGTCCGCCGAACCCCACGGGTGATCGATGCGGATCTCGCCCTCGTCGCCGAGCCGGACCAGTTCGCGGATGTGCGCTCCGTAGCGCTGCGGATCGCCGAAGGCGGCGAGCGCCATCATGCTGCCCTCGGGTTCGTCGCCGGGCGGGATCACTCGCCGGGCGAGGTTCCGGTAGAAGTGCCCGAGGGAGGAGTGGACACGCCGGGGCCCGACCGCGCCCGGCACGACGGCCGGCATGCCCTGGTAAAGGCGGTCGATTCGATCGGGCCACAGGCCGTACCCCGTGATGCGCTCCCGGCCCGGGCCGAAGTCGGCGCCCAGGGAGGAACCGCCGGCGTCGATGACGAGGCCCGCGGCGTGCTCGTGCCCGGAGAGCAGGTAGCCGGAGAGCACGTGGGCCGTGTGGTGGGACAGGAGACGGAGGTGTTCGCCGAGCGGGGCGGGCAGGAGGGCGGCGAGTTCCTCCCGTTCCTCAGCCAGCCACCAGCCGGCCGCGGGGTTGGGGCGCATGGAGGCGGCCCAGACGGCGTCCACGTCCTCCGGTTCGATGCCGGCGGCCTCCAGGCACCACTGGAGCGCGCGGGTCGGGACGGTGAGCGTGCCCTTGCGGGTGGGGTGGTTGTGCTTGACGCCGCTCCAGCGCTCCTCTTCGGCCGCGTAGAGGCGGCCGTCGACGACTAACGCGGCGGCCGTGTCGTGGTGGAAGTTCAGTCCGAGGACTGCGGGCATGGTGGTGTACCTCCCGATCAGACGGTGAGGGCGGGGACGAGTGCGGCGCCGGAGTCGGTGTACTCGTGGCAGCGCAGGCAGAACCGGAAGTGGTGCTTCCGGGGCGCGAACACCTTGGCCGCGAAGTCCTCGTCCCAGATGCTGAACTCGCTGTCGTCCTTCGCCATGGCGTTGAAGCAGCGGTAGCAGGACCCGTCCATCTCGATCATCAGGTGCTGGTCGAGGTAGCGGTCGCAGAGGCCGCGCAGCGCGTTCGCGGGCTGGCCGACATCGACGTGGTGCACGTGGTTGGTGACGTGGATGGCGCCGTACTTCTCGCACAGCGTCCCGAGCTGCGTGAGCCGGGTGGAACTGATGCCCTCCAGGACGCTGTTGACGACCACGGTCTTGCCGGCTTCGCGGAGGCGGGGCACGACGGCGTGCACCTCGTCGTAGTTCCCGTGTTCGTCGTCGCAGCCGATGAGTATCTGGTCGTAGGAGCGGAGGGTCGCGTCCATGATCGGCTGGTTGCGGGCCAGGGTGATGGCGTTCGTGCCCAGGACCATGACCTTGTCCGGCAGCCGCGTGCGGGCGGCGTCGCTGAGCGCCGGGAAGTCCCGGTGCACGGTGGGTTCGCCGCCGTTGATGTGCAGCTGCTGGAAGGGGATGGTCTCCAGCCGGGTCAGGATGGTGGAGAACAGTTCCAGGGGCATGTTCTCGCCCTGGGCGCCGTCGGCGAAAATGCAGAAGTCGCAGTGCCGGTTGCACTTCGTGGTGATCTTGACCTTCGCCGTTTTCAGGGTGCGGGGTACCGGCGCACGCGGGGTCATTGCGAGACTCCTTGGGTCAGAGGTGGACGTCGTCGGGGGTGAAGCTGAGGAAGTCCTGGACGGTGGTCTTCTGCTGGTGCCAGCGCGTGAGGGCTGCGCGCAGGGTGTCGGCGGTGGTGGGTCCGGTGGGGATCAGCGCCGCCATTCGGGCGGCCAGCCGCTGGGCGGCAGTCGCCTCGTTTGCCGCGAGCACGGTCAGCGTTTGCGTGGCGGAGCGGAGTTCCTTCGCCTCCCGCCGGATCAAGTACTCGGTCGCCACACCGGGCGGCGGATCGAGGTAGTACAGCCAGCGGGCGACGCGTACACGGAGCATGCCGACCGTCATCACCCAGTCAGTACGAGCGTGCTCATGCCCCTGGCCGTCTGGGCGGTCCCCGTCAGGAACGCGGCGCATGGCCGCCTCCAGAGCTACATGGGCCGCGCGGAGCAGGTGGCGCGGACCCCGTGGGCGGGCATCGGAGCGGTTCTCTGAGTGCCGGAGGAATAGCTCGGCGTATCCGTCCAGTCCCTCAGGCCGCCACTGGGTGAGGGCCGCCGTCTTTCCGGGGCAGCGGGTACGGGTCGCGAGTGCGGCGGCAGCGAACCAGCACGGGGCGAGGTAGTGCCACGCCACGCAGTGGCGCCGGTACGCGCCGATGTCCTCGACCACGTTGTCCGTGCTGTCCGCGGCCAGCTGGTATCGGCCGCCCATCCGGGCCTGGAGGATTCCCCGGTAGAACCGCTCATCGACCTCGCACCAGGGCGCCATCTGGGCCCGGGACTTCCAGCGCTGGAAGTCCCGCGCGCTGCCGCTGATCAGTGACCAGGTCGCGAGTTCGGGCGCAGAGACGAGTCGCCCGTCCGTCTCGGTCGCGGTGAACGCGAAGCCGGGTGGGTGCTCCAGGAGACGTCGATGGGAGACCTCCCGGTCGACTGCGGCGGCGTGTGCAGCGGCCAGGCGATGGTTCCACTCTTCCCAGTCGGCGGGGGCCTGGGGAAGGAGGACGCGTACGTCGATGTCGGAGTGCGGAGCCAGCAGGTCGGCCGGCTGCCACTTGTGGGTGAGCATCACGGCCCCGACGCCGTGAGCGTCCAGCTCGCGTTCGTACAGAGCGCCGAGCTCCTGGTAGAGAGGCGGCGCGTCGACCACAACCATCACCGCTCCCCGGTGGAGGCGCGGGCGCAGGAGGGGCCGGCCGCTTCCGTGGGGAGGACGGGGAGCAGGGGCAGGACCGGGGTGCCTTCGGGGCGCTCCATCCGGTCCCAGCGTAGGTCGTAGTCGACGTAGTGGAAGCCCTGCCAGGCGTCGTTGGTGTTGCGGTCGAGCATGGCCTGGAAGAGGTGGGCGAAGGCGTCGCCGAGGGTGCCACCGGCGAGGTGGGGCTTCAGGGGGATGTCGCGGTTGTGCAGGATGCAGGGCCGCGCCACTCCGGTGGGCGTGATTTTGATCCGGTTGGCGTCGGAGCAGGTGGCGCAGCTGGAGTTGGAGATGAAGCCGATCGATCCTGCCCACCCGTCGGGACGGAGGTACTGACCGGGGCTGCGGACGCCCAGCTGGTCTCGGGGGACTTCGCCGGCATTCGCGAACCACTCGTGGAGACGGTCGCGGACCTCTGCCTCGGTGACGAACTCGGTGTCGAAGAGCGCCTGGGCGGGGCCGATGTTCTGGAGTTCGATCAGGCGGACGGCGACGGGCAGGTCACGGGCGAGTTCGGCCACGGCGAAGGCGTCGTCCAGGTAGGTGCGCTGAAGAACGCAGTTGATCTTCACTCGCAGGCCGAGGGAGAGGGCGGCGTCGAGGGTGCTCCGGGTGGTGCGCGGGTCGCCACCGCCCATGATCGCGGCGGACCGCGCCGGGTCGAGGCTGTGGAGGCTGAGATTGAGGTAGGTCAGGCCGGCGTCGTGGAGCTGTTCGACGCTCAGCCCCCGGCGCAGGTTGCCGTGGCTGGTCATGCCGATCGCGGCGTCGGGCCCGAGGCCGTCGGCGAGGCCCGCGATGACGTCGAGGATGTCGGCTCGGAGGGTCGGCTCACCGCCGGAGCAGTGCGCCTTCCTGATCTTCCAGGCCCTGGCCTCGGTGGCGATGGCCGCGTAGTCGGAGGCGGTCAGGGGCCGGTCCTTGTGCCCGTAGTCCGGCATGCACCGGGGCTTGCAGAACACGCAGTCCAGGTTGCAGAGCGAGTTCAGGGTGAAGGCCAGGTAGGGGTGGTTGCGGCCTGCGGCGGCGAAGGTGGCAGCCAGGTCGTCGTGGTCTGCGGTGGGCATTGGTCAGCCTCCTACGAGCGGAGAGCGGATGGCGGGCGCCTCGGCCAGGCCGTTGAGGGGCTGGCCCGAGAGATAGCGGTGGAGGTTGTCGGCGAAGAACGCCACCGCCTCGTCCATGTACGCGCGGCAGAACACCGAGCTTTTCGGGGTGAGTACGACCCGGGGGTGGAGCCGTAGCGGATGGCGGGCGGGCAGCGGTTTCGGATCGAACACGTCCAGGGCCGCGCCGCGCAGGTGACCGGTGTCGAGGGAGGCCAGGAGGGCCGACTGGTCGACGGTTGCCGCGCGGCCGAGGTTGAGGAAGAGAGAGCGGGGCTTGCACGCCAAGAAGAGGTTGTGGTCGAAGTAGCGGTCCGTCGCCGGGGTCGCGGGCAGCAGATTGACCACTACGTCGGCGACGGACACCGCCTGGTCCACCGCCGTCGTGTGCACCCACGTGATCCCGCCCTTGGGAGCCGCAGGTGGTGTCCGGCGCACTCCGATGACGTTCATGCCGAAGGTCCGAGCGGCCTGGGCGAGGTGGCGTCCGACGCTGCCGCAGCCGACGATGGTCATCGTCGCCCCCGCCAGGTCGAAGAACTCCTCGGCCAGGTCGTCCTTCCACCAGGCACGGTTCCGCTGGACGCGCTGGCTGGTGAACAGCCCGCGGGAGAAGCCCAGGACCAGGCCCATGGCGTGCTCGGCCATGGGCCTGCCGTGGAAGCCGTACGAGCGGGTCAGGGCCACCCCGACGGAGTGCGCCTCGGCGACGGGCAGATGGTCGGTGCCGGCGGCCGGGGAAGCGATCCACTTCAGATGTGGCGCGGCGAACAGCCACGAGGGCGCGAATCGCCACCCGAAGTAGACGTGTGCGTCGGCCAGCTGGTGCGGCACGGCCTCCTCGGTCGCCCTGCGGAACTCGACGCCGGGGAAGGCGGCGGACAGCGCACGCTCGTGCTCGGAGGACAGCCGCCAGAAGGAGTGCGGGGACTCCAGGCTGATCAGCACCACCGGCTGGTTCATCGCGCGCGGCCCTCCACGGTGGCTGACCGCGCCAGCGCCCAAGGGGCGATGCGGTCCATGACGGAACCGACGCTGGCCTCGTAGTCGTGGCGGGAGCGCACCAGGGTCGCCCCGGCGCTCCGGAGTCGATCGCGTTCTCGGGGCAGGACGGTCAGGGCCCGGTGCAGGGCGGATGCCAGGGATCTGGGGTCGTGCGGTGCGGCCGTGAAGCCGGTCTCGCCGTCGATGACGGTCTGAGCCAGGCCGCCGGCCGTGGTCGCGACCACCGGGCCCGCACCGGCTGCGAACGCCTCCAGGGGTATCCGGCCGAAGGGCTCCTCTCGAGAGGGAACGATGACCGCGCGCAGGGCCGGGCTGTGCAACCAGGCACGGATCGCGGGGGTGAAGCGAGTGATCAGAGTCGCGTCCAGATCGTGCGCGCGGATGTGTGCCGCCAGGTCCTGCTGGTACGAGGAGGGGTGCTTGTGTTCCTCCGAGGTCACGGCAGCCAGCAGCAGGTGAGGAACGGGGACACCGCGTTCCTTCAGCAGGCGCAACGCCTCCAGGAGATCTTCGAAGCCTTTCGTCGGGACTGCGCGGCCCATGGCGAGAAGGAATCCGGCGCGGGCCTTGAAAGGCAGCGGCAGAGCCGTGGTCGGCCTGACCATCTCCTCACGGATCAGTCCGTTCGGGATGCTCACGATGCTCGACCGAGGGACGGCGTAGTTGACGACGAGGTGGCCTCGCATGTGGGAGGAGATAGCCCCGACGCGCGCACCTCGGAGTGTCGCCGCCCGCAGGGCGTCCCGCTCCCAGCGGACGCGGGAGACGTCCTTGGGCCGCGTCAGCGCGGTCGTGGAGCGGGGCACGAGCAGCAGGTCCGTGGTCGGCGACGTGTAGGGCGCGAGCCCGAGGAACGGGATGTCGAGGCCGACGAGGAGGCACCGGCCCGCCCGCGCGGCGATGCGTATGGCCGCCTCGCCCGCCAGGTCGCACAGCTGAACCGAGCCGCGGACCGAGTCCGGCGGCGCGTTGACCTTCGGGATCGTGATGACCTCGGCCGCGGCCTGCCGCAGCATCTGCCGCACCTCGCCGGCCCACCGCTGATCATGCGCTCCCGCGCTCTCGGGCACGTGCGGGGTGATCACCGAGAGGCGGCCTGTCGGCAGGAGCCGGGCCAGTGCCGTGAGGAAGGCGCGGTTGCTGAAGCCGGTGCCAGACTCCGCGCCGTAGAAGCCCTCGTGGAGAGCGACGACGACCCTGGGCTGACGAGCGGCCTCCGGCACAGCCGTGCGTGAGGGTGGGGAAGTCGCGTGGTCGATGCGCACTGTGCGGTGCCTCCTTGGAGGACGGGTTTCTGCAGGCGTGGACATCAGGCGCCGGCGGACGAGGAGCACGGCCTGTGGGTGAGTCGGCACCAGGCACGGGAGCCGCTGGTGCCAGTCGTCAGCGACCAGGCATCGGCCAAGGCATCGACGATGACCAGTCCCCGTCCTGATTCGGCCTGCTCGTCGGGAGCGGTAGGAGAAGCGGGTGCCGGGCGGGAACAGCCGCCGTCGGTGACGGTGATCTCGATCTCCAGGCCGCCGCTGACCAGACTCCTGCGGTCGACGCACAGAACCAACGGAGGACTGCCCGAGACGAAGGCGTTCGTCGCGAGCTCCGACCCGATCAGGCGGGCGTCAGCAAGTACGTCCGTCTCAGTGCCACGCAGCGCCAGCGTCACGGCGCCCCGGGCGACCTCGGCCGCTTCCGGTCCGTACGGCAGATCCGTGATCAGGGTGGTCGTGCCGTCGCCAGCGACGAGCCCGCGTCCGGGGGCGGAGGTTGGTCGTCCGGCGTCACGGTCCAGCACATCGCCCGGTCGGCCTGGGGAGGTGCTCGTGTGCTGTATCAAGGCCCACCTCTTTCTCCGTCGGCTCGGAAGACGGGCGCCTCCGCCGGGATCCAAGAACACAGGAGGGGGACGGTCAGGCAGGACCCGATCAGTGGGTCAACTCGGTCAACTTCCATGCGGCGGTGGTGAATCGTCTGTCCAGGGGCATCACCATGGGGCCCGCGAAGTGATGGACGAACCACGGGAGCGAAGGGTGGTCGCACGTGGCACCGCAGACAGGCGAGCCCAACGTCGTACTGGCGGGGTGCCTCGACGAACTCGGGTGGAGCCCGAAGGCGCTCGCTCGCAAGCTCAACCGGGTCTTCGGCGCGGGGACGGTGGCGGAGTCGGCGCCGTACCACTGGCGGGACGCCGGCTCCCTGCCGCGCTCGCCGTTGCCGATGATGGCCGCCTACGTGCTCTCCCAGGAGCTGGGTAGGAATGTCTCGGTGGCCGAACTGTGGCAGGGCCGTGTGGGCGACTCGTCAGCGCTGGTTCCCGCGGACACGGATCTCGCGCGGCCTTGGACCGCGCAGGGCATGGAGGCGATCGTGGAGGACTGGGTGATGGGAGGGCTTGTCGACCGTCGCCGGTTCCTCGCGATCTCGGGCGCGGGACTCCTCGCGATCGTCGCCCAGTACCTCGACGGCACCGCGGGACGCGGCCAGTACACGCCTCGAATGACGTCGTCGCTCGGCACCGATCCGCTCGTGGACCAGGTCGAGCAGCATCTCCCCATGCTCCAGTTGCTCGATGACGAGCACGGAGGGGCACGTCATCTGCCCTACGTCGGAGCCCAGTTCCGGGCTGTCGGGCTGCTGATTCGCGAAGGCGGCCACCCTCCGGCTGTCGCGAGCCGTCTGATCCGCGCGCTCGCGGAGATCGGCCAGCTGGCCGGCTGGATGGCCTTCGACGCGGCCGACCACGGACTGGCGCAGCGCTACTTCGTCACGGCGCTTCGAGCCGCCCATCAGGTCAATGATCTTCCCCTGTGTGCCCACATCCTGGGCGACCTGTCCTTCCAGGCGGCGAGTCGAGGACACCCCGCGGACGCCATCGCCCTCGGTGAGGCCGCCCGCCGTGCGAGCGACGCCGCCCCGCTGGCCGTCCGGGCGTCCGTCCTGTCCCGGCTCGCCTACGCGTACGCCGCCGCCGGCCGTGACAACGACTTCGCCCACACTCGTGGCGCTGCCCGTGAACTGATCGCAAGCCGGGACGGCCGCCAAGAAGAGCCCCGCTGGATGTACTTCCTCACCGACAACCACCTGGACTGCCAGGCTGGTTACGGCCTCATCCAGATGGGTCGTGCACAGCAGAAGGCGGAGAGCGGAAAGAAGAGCCGTCGCTTCCTCGCCCAGGGGACCGAGATGCTCAGGTCCGGGGCGTACGACGTGCCGCGCGGCGACCCAAGCCAGCGCCGAGCCATGTTCGAGGGAGCCTGGCTGGCCCTGGGACACAGCGCGCACGGGGACCTGGAGGCAGCCTGCGAGATCGGCCAGATCGCCGCCGACCGCCTCGATGTCGTCCGCTCGCCTCGCAGCGCGGCGCTGCTCCACCAACTTGCCGCCGACCTCCGTCGCCGACAGCGCAACCCTCACGTGCGCGGCTTCCTGCCAGCCCTGGAGAACGCCCTCGCCCAACACGCCCCATCGACGCAACCCGGCCGTTAGGGTCAGGTGCATGACCGCAGGGGAGCGCGTTGTCGTTGTCGGGGCTGGGGTGGCTGGACTCACCACGGCCGTCGTTCTCGCCGAGGCCGGGGCTTCGGTGCACGTGATCGCCGAGCAGGTGCCGGGGGTCACGTCGCTGGCGGCCGGGGCGATGTGGGGGCCTTACTTGGTCGAACCGAAGGACAAGGTCGACCAGTGGGGACAACGGTCCCTGGAGATCTTCCGGGAGCTGGCCCAGGACCCGGCGACGGGCGTCCGGCTCACCAGTGGCATCGAGGCATCCCGCACGGCCGAAGCCGCGCCAGACTGGGCCACCACTTTGCCGGGTTTCCGGCCGTGCGAGCGGGCCGAACTACCGGCCGGGTTCACGGCGGGCTACCAGTTCACCGTGCCACTGATCGACATGCCCACCTACCTCGACTACCTCCTGCGCCGACTCCGCGATGCCGGCGGTGTGGTCGAGCAGCGACGGCTGACTTCGCTCTCGGACACCGGCCCGGCTTCGGCGATCGTCAACTGCACGGGCCTCGGGGCACGCGACCTGGTTCCGGACCCTGACCTCCGTCCCATCCGCGGCCAGCACGTCGTCGTCACCAACCCAGGGCTGACCGAGTTCTTCTCCGAGGACACCGGCCTCTCGCCCGATCTGCTGTGCTTCTATCCTCACGGCGACACCGTCGTCCTGGGCGGCACGGCGATCGACGGCGAGGGCGATCTGGCCCCCGACGACAAGGCGGCTGCCGGCATCCTCGCCCGCTGTGCCGAGGTCGAGCCCCGCCTCGCCGAGGCCCGTGTCCTGGAGCACCGGATCGGCGCTCGACCGACCCGCGCCACGGTCCGTGTGGAGAGCGACCGGTGGGAGTACGGCACCGTGGTCGTGCACAACTACGGGCACGGGGGTGCCGGCGTCACGCTGTCGTGGGGGTGCGCCGAGGAGGCTCGGGCGTTGCTCTCCGTCAAGTGATCTGCACGTGGAGGAACAGACGTTGCGACGTCCGCAGCGCGGGATCGCTTAGGGAGTCCCGGCACGCTTGTAGCCGACCCACAACCGGCCGCCGGTCTGCCCGAGCACCTCGTCCACGACGGCCACGAGGGTCTCTACTGTCTCGTCCAGTGCCTCCTGTAGGCCGTGGTGGAGACGTGTGCTGAGCCCTGGCGCGGTCGTCTCAAGACGGCGTGCCAGCCACTTCCCACCGCCGCCCCACGAACCGCCAACGGCCAGTGCCAGTTCACCGGTGCGTCGGACCAGTTCGGTCGCGATGAACAGACGCTCGTTCTGGTCGTTGCTTCCCGCGAGGTCGTCGAGGAGGTCGGTGATCGCGTAGGGGCGGTCGTCGATCTCTTCCGCCGACACCGGTGGTGGTCCGGCGGCGGTCAGCTTCCGGGACTGTGCGGCGAGGTGGGCTCCGAGTCCATCGGTGTCGAAGAGCAGCAGTCCGTCGGCACACATCCACAGCAGCGGTGACCGGCGCTTGCGCAGCTCCCGTTCGACGTAGGCGTGCCAGGTCGCCTCGGTGTGCACGAACATCTCCACTGGCCAGCCGGCGTACTGGAGGCTCGCCCGGTAGGGGGCTGGGGCTCCGTGGAGCAGGACCACGATGTCGAGGTCCGACGTGGCCGTTCGGCGGCCCGTCACGACGCTGCCGCCCAGGAACGCGGTGCGCGCTTCGGGGTGGTGTTCATCTACGACGGCGCGTGCGGCCTCGATCGCATCCATGCGGCAACTATCAGCACTGGCCCCACCGCGCGCACGCCGTTTTCCGCGGCTGGACCGCGAGGTCTCGCGCTCTGCGTCTTTAGTTCGCCGGGGGCAGACAGCAAAGATCCACGAATGACTGGTCAGCGCCGCGAGGGCATGTGAACCTGGACGACCTTCTCGTAAAAACACCAGGTCAGAGAGGTGATTGCCTGTGACTGCGGCACCCCAGGGTCCCGGATTCTCCACCAGCGTCGAGGCCCTGCGGTTGCGTGAGTGGCTGCTCGGGCCGGGCCAGGCCACGCTCGTGATGGATCAGTTCTCCGCCGATGACTTCCACCTGGTCGTCGACGACCGCGCGGACGTGCGCGTCAACTCGAAGGATGGATCCTTCTATCTCGGATGGTTTCCGTCCGGCCGTCCTGGTACCGGCGGCGAGGGGTGGAAGATCGCCGTCACCGGTACGGCCAAGGTGCGCGGCTACCAGATCTCCTTCGACACCGAGACGCCGGCCGATGTCGTCGCTGCCGCAGTCGCGTGCGTGCTGGAGACCTCCCAGCGCGTGTGACACCAAGAGGCTCGACGAGTCGGCGTCCCTGGGGGAACTTGTCGTCTGCCTGGTGAGGGCGAGACGGGGTAGCCCGGCATCTGCCACCCGAGGCCGCCGCGAAGCCGGCCCGGCACCTCTATCCAGTTCTACGCAACGCTGGCGGCATCAAGCCCCCCAGCCCCAGCCCCTTGGAGGCGCACCTGCATCCCGATTTCCCGGTCGATCCACCCGCTCCGGCCTGCGTCCCGTCCGCGTACTGGGTCGGTCCCCGGCATCTGGCCGGTGACGACGGACGCCTGTACGACGCCGTCGCTGACACGCTCGCCGGCCTGGGCTGGACGAGCCTGACGATTGTCCGCGGGCGCCAGGAGCCTGATGAGGCGCCGGAGGACCGTCAGGTCCTGCGCAGCACCGTCCTGCACATCAGCCCCGACTCCCTGCGGTGGGCGCAGTGGGTCCTGCCGGACGAGCCGTTCCACCTGGGGAACCTGCCGATCGCCTGGCAAGTGTCCGCCCGTACGGACCTGCGCAGTCCGCTCGCCCAGTGGTCGGCCTACTTCACCCCAGAGGTCCCGGGGGAGATCCTCGCCGGCTTCCTGGCCGCGCTCGACGCCCGCTATCAGCCCGCCCTGCCGTGCGGTGGCCCCGAGCTGGTCCTCGACGCGGTAACGGCGCACGGATGGCTGCGTGACGTCGACCAGCACGGCACGGGCGCGGTGGATCCGAATTTCGCCTCCCACATCCGCCTCGGCGAGGTGCCGCCCCTCATCCAGGATGGCGACCCACTGGCGCTGGTGGCTGAGGCGGACGAGGCGGCCCTGGCCGGGTGGCAGGCGTGGGCCGAGCCGGTGCTCGGCGCGGGCTACCTGTGGGCGGCTTCCTTCAGCGCCAGCGTGCCGCACGACCTCGTCGCCGCTTTCGCCGACTCCCTCAGCTCCAGCGCACCGGTCCTGCGCCGGGTGCTGCCGGAGAGTACACGCGATCGGCTCCTGTGTGCTCCGGCCGGCTGAGGGCCCGTCCAACGCATGGAAGCCGGGCCTCCCCTCGGGGAGGCCCGGCTTCGTGTACCCGCCGAGTGGGCCGCCGTGGGTGTGCGGCCGGTCAGCTTCCTTCGTACAGGGCGCGGAATTCGAGGGTGTCTTCCGCGGTGACGATCTCGGCCAGGCGTTCGAACTCCGCGTAGTCCTCGTCGGTCATGATGGCGACGGCGTCGCTGACCACGGATCCCTTGGGGAGCTTGGCGAAGTACTTCATGAGCAGGTCGACGAAGGCGTCCTTCATTTCGTCGAGTTCACGCTGCCATTCGTCTTCGAGCTGTATCTGCGCAATCGCGGCGGCCTTTTCCTCCGGGGTGAAGGTGACCAGCAGGTCGCGCTCGGCGCGGGTGAACGGGCGTCCGTCGCGGTGGTAGGGGCGCGTCCGGTCGGGGTGGCTGAGGTCCAACGTGGTGAGGAAGAGGACGACTTCGGGCCGAACGGAGGAGTGCATGGGTGGTTCCTTGTGTGGTGTCGTGAGATCGGTTTGTGCCGGCGAGTGGTTCGGGGATGAGCTGGCAGGTGGTGCTCGGGGCATGACGTGCGGGTGCCTTGGTCAAGGAGGTGTGGGCTGCGAGAACCAGGGGCTCGCGGAAGGGCGGTTGCTGAGCGTGCGCCGGCGGCGGGGATGCCGCGCGCTTGACTGCGGTGGGGACGAGGGTGCCAAGGGCATGTTGGGGGGGCTTCTGGGCACCAATGGTCCGGAGGATCGCCGGTTTGGCCAACCGCCATTCGTCGGCTATGTTTCGGCCGTTTTTCGCTGGTCAGCGCCGTCGGCTGGGGTCGTTCACGGCGCTGGTGGCCGGTTGCGTGACGGGCGCGAGGGGTGCGGTGCGCCGAGTGCCCATCGTGGCCGTTCCGTCGGGGCTTGCGGGTAGGGCCAGCAGGTGGGCAGTGCGGCGCAGGCGCCACACCAGGACGTCGCTGATGGAGTCGGCGGTGTCGAGCTCACGTCGTCGGGCGGCGTCGGCCAGCAGAACGGCCGGGTCGTGGCCGGCCTTCCGGACGTCGTCGAGGGTGGCGGCCAAGGCGGCCCAGCCGGCCTCGGCGCGGATCCGCTCGGCCAGCTCCGGCAGCACTTGCTGGAGCAGGGCGGCGTGTCGTTGCCGAACACGCGGCGCCAGACGCTGGCCTCGCCGCCGCAGGACGGCCATCGGTTGGGCTGCTGCGGTTTCGTAGGCGGCGCGCAGGTGTTCAGCTGCCTGCTGGGCTGCGGCGGCCTGCTGTGCGTGCTCCTTCTTCGAGTGCCAGTTCGCTGCGGCGATGGCGAGGAAGAAGGCCATGTCGATGAGCATGGCGGTGGTGGCGCCGTCTTCACCGCGGCCGAGGGCTGGTCCGCTGTGGACGAGGTCGCGGGCGGCCTGGCGCAGGGCGCGGTCGTGCCCGCGTACAGCCCTCACGTGGGAGCGGCTGGCCCGCTCGAACACGAAGGCCGCCTCGCGCAGCTCCTTGCGGGTGTGGGCGGCGGAGGTCTTGGCCAGCGCGTCCAGGATCTCCCCCGCCGCAGCGATCTGCGCCGCTGCCGTGCCGTCGTCACCCTGGTCGATGATCAGCAGCGCCTGCCAGGTGGCGGCGGTGGCCCGGCGCCGCGCGAACGCGGGACCTGTCACGTCCGGCAGGGCGGGCTGTTCCGGCCCAGAGCCGTCCGCTGAGGCGTCGGCCTGTGCAGGAGGAGCCCAGCGTTCGCGGATGCGGGGCAGGGACAGGTCGGGTGCGAGCGTGGAGCCCGCGTAGTACACCGGCTCCTTCTCGCTGTTGCGGTCGTCGGGCAGGGCGACCTTGTAGCCGAGCAGGTCACCTGAGGGCGCGACGCGTTTGCGGATCAGCAGACCGGCGGCGGCCAGCCGGTCGAAGAACTCATCCTCGCTCGTCGCGCCGGCCACCGCACGCCGTACGGTCTCCCGCAGCTCCTCGCGCGCCGGGCGCTCCCTGCCCTGCCGTTCGGCCTTGTGCCGCTCGGCGCTGGTGGTCCGCTTGGCGGCGGTGCCGTCGCCGGGTGCGACCTGGTGCAGGCTGAGTTCCTTTTCGATCAGGCGGCACTCGGCCTGGGCGCGTTTGCCGGAGCGGTGGTGGTTGGGGCGGCGACCGTCCTCGCGGACGAGGGTGGCGATGATGTGGATGTGGTCGTCGGCATGGCGGACGGCTGCCCAGCGGCAGCCGGCGCCATCGCCGGGGTCGATGCCGGTGGCGGCGACCATGCGGCGGGCGATGTCGCCCCACTGCTCGTCGGACAGGATCGGATCGTCAGGTGCGGCGCGCACCGAGCAGTGCCAGACGTGCTTGTCGGGACGCTGGCCCGCGTCGAGCAGGGACAGGGGCTGGTCGAGGAGGTGCTGGAGATCCTTCTTCGTGACCGAGGGGTCGCGGCCGGGGTCGGGGGCCATGCCGTCGAAGGAAGCGACCAGGTGCGGGTCGATGTGCTCCTCGTGGGTGCCCTTGCCGTACAGGTAGTGCAGGAGCCCGAGGGTGTTGCTGCCCTGCTGGTGGATGCGGGGGATCAAGCCGCCTCGCCCTCCTGCCCGTTGGCGACCCTGTCGGCTGCCCGCTGGACCGTCTGTGCTGCACGCTGCAGGTCGGCGAGAACGGCGGCGAAGTGCGGTGCGTCGGCACCCGAGTTGAGGGCCTTGGCGATCTGGTTGACGTTGCTGCCCGCCCAGCCGAGCTGACGGCGCACCCCGAACAGCGCAGTCAGGATGTCCCGCTCGGTGGCGATGGCCGCTGCGGTGCGGGACTGGTCGCGGGCAGCGGCCAGCGCGGAGTGGGCCAGGAACCCGGCCACGCTCATGCCGACGTGGTCGGCGCCGGACTGGATGACGGCGAGTTCCAGCTCGTTGAGGCGGACGCTGTGCGCGGGGCGCTGCTTCTTGTCACGCGGACGCGACTTCCCCTTTTTGGCCTTGCCCTTGCAGCTGGCCTTGCCTGGCTGCAGTCCGCCCTCGGTCGCAGCCTTCCCGTCTGGTGCCCCCTGGTGCCGGACGGGCCCCGCCACCTCCGGGGCGGGGTCGGGTTCGGGCGCTCCCCCTGCGGGGGAGTGTCCGGACCTCCAACTTGCTGTGCTCGGGGCGGGGGTGGTCGGCAGGGATTCCTCATGGGGCATGGGGTCTTCGTGGTGCGGGGTGTGCATGGGGCCTTTCGGTCGGGGTCTGGTTGAGAATTCTGGTGCTGGCGGGCTCAGCGGGGTGGATCGCCGGCTGCGGTTTTGAGCTGGGTTTTGAACTCGCGGACGACTCGTCCGACGCCGTCGCTGGAGACGGTGTAGCCGGCGGCACGCAGAGCGTCCTCGACCCGGTCGCGTCCGACGCTGCCGGTCTCCTCGTAGATGCGGCGAGCGTGCTTGAGGATGACCTCGTCGGAGGCACGGGATCTGCCCGCGTCGCGTTGCTTCCGGGCAGCCGCCTTCCGCTCGCGCCTGCCCGACACGCTGCCCGAGCTGCTGCCCTTGGGCGCCGGGCTTTCTTCGGCTTCTGCCCGTGCGGGCAGCCCGGGCCCCGAGTGGGAGGGCTGCGGGCGGGCAGCCGGAGGCACCTCGTCATCACCCGGGTCTGATGGGTGTGGGCGGGCAGCGTCCTCTGCCCGCGGCTGCGGTTCCCGGCGTGCAGAGCGCGGGCGGCTGTGCCCGGATTCAGGGGCGGGAGACGAGGCCGGGATATGCCAGCGCGGAGGCAGCGTGATGGAGGCGAGGCTGATCGCCTGCTTGCGGGTGGCGAGCTTGCGCAGCAGCAGCTCGTCCTGGAGCGGATCGCCGTCGACGCCGGCCCGCTCCAGGGCCACGTGCAGGCGTTCCGTCAGGCGTCGTTGCCGCCGCTTGCCGCGCTGTCGGTCGGTCATCGACTCGGCACGCAGGATGAGGGCGACGGCTTCGCTCAGCGCGCGGTCGCGGATGAGGCGGGCGGCGTCGGCGTCCTGGTCGGCGATGCCGAGCCGGGCCAGGAGGCGTTCGCGTGCCTGGCGGACGAGGACGGCGGCCAGGCTGCGTGAGGCGGCGTCGGGGGTGCGGTGGCGCAGTTCGATGCCCATGGCCAGGTGCCACAGCATCGCGGCCATGACGGGGCCGACGAAGGCTCGCACGGTGCCGCCGACCAGCCCGGACTCGGCGTAGGCGGGCAGAACCTGGACGGCGGTGATGACCCAGGTGAGGGTGCCGGGCAGGCCGGGGGCCTGCTTCGGGCCGTTGAGGTTCTGCCGGGCCATCAGGGCGGTGGCGAACAGGGCCAGCTCGGCGGCGGCGAACATCGCGACGCGCTCGGCGGTGCCGCCCATGTCGAGGTAGTCGGCGGCGAACCGCCAGTTGGTGTCCGCGCTGTAGGCGGTACAGCCGAGCGCGGCCACGGCCGCGACCGGCACCGCGGCGGTCCCACGCCAGCGGTTGGTGTGATGCGGCCGGCGGCGCTGCTGGCGGATCAGCCACCCGGCGAGCAGGCCGAGCAGTACGGGCGGGATGAGGAGCGCCATGGTCATCACCGGGGAGGTGGCCCAGTCAGGGAGGAGCGGCGTGCCGCTCATCCGTATGGCGAGGGGGACGGGGCTGAGAGGAGGCAGGAGGGGGCTCCAAGGCGTCGAGGATTGAGGGCGAAGGGCGATTCGACGGAGCGCTGAGCAACCGCCTACGCGAGTGGCTGGCGCGGGCAGGGCTGGTGTGAGCGCAGGTGATGCGGCGGGGCCGGTCAGGAGGGCGGGCGCTGAGGCGGCCAGTCAGGTGCCGGGCGCTGTGCGGCGTCGTCGGTCGGGGCCGTCGAGGATGACGCGCTCCGTCATCTCGGCGAGGCGGGAGGCGACGCGGTCACCGAGGGTGACGCGCAGCTGCTCCATCGGAAGGTTGGTGGTGATGAGGGTTGGGAGCATGTGCTCGTACCGGTGGTTGATGAGCCGGTAGGTCAGCTCCTCGGTCCATTCGCTGGTCTTGGCCGCGCCGAGGTCGTCCAGGAACAGCAGCGGGCAGCGCGCCAGGGTCTGCAGGTCACGTTCGGCGTCGTGGCCGGCGCGGGGGCGCAAGCGCGCGTGGAAGTCGGCGGTGGTGGTCGCTTCCCAGCGCAGACGGACCCCTCGGGCGAGCAGGGTGCGGATGGCGCCGTACGCCTGGTACGTCTTGCCCGTGCCCGTGGGGCCGGCGATCAGCAGTGACGGGCCCTCAGCGATGCCCGGCCCGCCGGGGCCGGGGCGTCCGGCGCGGGCGATCTCGTCGGCCCAGGCGGTGAACTTCGGGTGGTCGGCCAGGGCTCGGCGGTAGCGGGCGGGGATCCTGGCGTCGGCGAGTTCCAGCGCGGTGACGGGCTCGGCTTGCCCTTCCTCGACGGCGGCGGTGGCGAGGTCGATGCCGCGACTGGCAAGGATGCCGTTGAGCCGGTCGGCGAGCGGGCCGACCCGGTGGGGCTCGCGGGTGAGGGTGGCGGTCAGAGGTCACCTCCGTAGGCGGCTTCGACGTCGGCGGGGTTTGTCCACGCCCTGTGGACAACCGGCGCGGCGGGAGCCGCGTTCATGGCCTCGTGCACGAGGCTCGGCAGAGTGCTGGGATGCAGGCCCTTGGCGCGGTGCCGTTCCAGGCCGGCCCGGATGTGGGCGGGGGCGATGCCCTCGCCGAGCAGCTTGCGCACCTCGCGAGCGAGATGGCCAAGGACGTCCTTGGGCGGACGGTGTGTGCAAGCGGCGGCGTACTCGGCGATGAGCTCGCTGGCCGAGACGGCGTGGGGTGCGGGGGCGCTCGCGCCCCCCGAAGGGGTATTTCCTAGATCCATGATCCTAGGTCCTAGATCCGGACGCTGAGGCGTCACCGCTCCCTCACCGAGCTCTCCCCGCTGTCTCACGGAGGGCTCACTGAAATCGCCCTGACCTGCTATTTCGTCATCGGTGACCGGATTCACCGCAGGCTCGCGTATTCGCCCGGAGCCCTCACGGAGGGCTCCGTGAGGCTGCGGTGCGGGCTCCGTGACGCTCACTTCCGCAGTCGGCGCCTCGACGCCGGGCGCGGTGCGAGCCTGCGTGTCGTGGTGCGGGCAGGCGGGAAGGCGGCTAGCGCTGGGGCGATTGATCTTCTGATGCTGCCGCCAGGTGACGATGTGCAGGTAGCGCTTGTCGCCCGGGCCCTTGTAGCGGCATATCAGCCCGGCGTCGGCGAGCTGGGCGAGGTCCTGCTCGACAGCGCCAGGCGTGTGTTCCGGGCGCAGTACCCACAGCTGCCCGGCGATGATCGCGGCGTGGTCGCGGTGCCGGCCCTGGTCGTCAGCCTGGGTGAGCAGGCCGAAGAAGGTGCGCTCGGCGGTCAGGGAGACGGCGGCCAGGGACTCGGAGACGAAGGCTTCCGGCTTGATGGTGCGGATTCGTGCCAAGAGGTGGCGGTCCTCACTCGGTGGCCGGTGGGCTGGGTGCCCACGGTTCACCGTCGGTCGGGGGGCGGGTCGGGCGTGAAGGGACGTGGAATGTCTGGCCGTTGACGCGGGAGCGTTGATGGCCGCTCGCGCTTTCCGGGGTGTCGTCAACATAGCCACACCCAGGTCGCGCAAGTCCAGCCCTATCCGGCGCAATCTCTCACGGCAGAAATGCCGCTGGAAATCGAGTCGGCGCGGGCGGTGCGAAAACGGTAGGGCACGATCGGCGGTTGACCAAATAGTTGCCCCGCATCCAGAGCCAGAAGGATCACATCGGGAAGCCGTTGACGTCCTGCGAGTGACGAAGCTACAACACAACACCCCACGTCAGAGAGGGTCTCTGGTGCCGGGTCCCGTTCGGGGATCCGGCCTTGCGCAGCACCCCGACCGCCTCGCTCACCGATTGAGCGCGACGCAACATAGCCGACGATCGGCGGTTATCCAAACCGCCGAATGCACGCTACAAATGGAGCTATGGCAGCACGATCTCTGGAAATAGGACCCGCAGGATTGACGGTGGCCCGCACCATCGAAAACCTCCGCATCGAACGCGGCCTTGGGCAGCGCCAACTCGCAGCCCGCTGCAGCGCTTTGGGTCGCCCTATGTCCAACACGATGCTGTCCCGCATCGAACTCGCCAAGCGGCGATGCGATATCGACGACCTCGTCGCCATCGCCGCAGCCCTACAGGTGTCGCCAGCCGCCCTCCTCCAAGGGCCGGGCGCCGCCTGAGCCGCCCACGCAGCCCTCCCCGACTTCCCGACCAGGAGCCGCCCCCTTGCACCGATCCGCGCCCGCGCCCGTCCCCCACAGGCCGTCCGACGCCCCTCCGCCCCGCCTCTACCGCCCCGAGGAGATCGCCGACACCCTCGGATGCTCGGCCTGGTGGGTCAAGGACCGCGCGCGACGGCACCTGATACCGCACACCCGGGTCGGCCGTGCCTACCGCTTCACCGCCGAGCATCTCGCCGAGATCATCCGCCTCTACGAGCAGCGGCCGGCCCAGCCCGCACCGGCAGCCGCACGGGCGACCGAGCTGTTCTCCGAGCCCGGTACGCAGACCGGCGCCGCGCAACCTCGCCGCCCTGTCGTTGCTCCGGCCACCCGGCTACGAGCCCGCCCACCGCGTCGACAGCAGCAGTACGGCACTGTCGCGTGACCCGATCCAATCTGCCGTAGCCGAGGACAACGAAGAGGGGGACAGCGGAACTTGGGTTTCGCGGAGAAGCGCGGAAACTACTGGCGCGGCCGGTACAAAGTCGCGCCCGGCAAGCACAACACGGTCGTCGACGACAACGGCAAGGCGATCAGGTTCGCCACCAAGGGCGAGGCCCAACGGGCAGCGGCCGAGGCCGAGAACAAGTACCGTCGCGGCGACTGGCGCGACCCGGCCCTCGGCCAGGAGACCTTCG
This sequence comes from Streptomyces sp. NPDC048664, assembly GCF_040650555.1. Lineage (NCBI taxonomy): Bacteria > Bacillati > Actinomycetota > Actinomycetes > Kitasatosporales > Streptomycetaceae > Streptomyces > Streptomyces sp. NPDC048664. The sequence goes on from NZ_JBEZHK010000006.1 coordinate 150,380, forward strand.
GCGAGTACGCGAACCGCTGGTACGAGGCCCAGGACCTGGCCGCCTCCACCATGCAGAACTACAAGCGCCACATCGAGGAGCATCTCCTCCCCGAGTTCGAGGACAAGGCGCTCGCCGGCATCCTGCGCACGGACGTCGACCTGTGGGAGAAGAAGGAGAAGGCCCTCTATGCCGCTTCCAGCGTCAAGACCTGGCGCTCGACGCTCCACCTGATCTTCGAGGACGCGATCGACGAGGGCCTGATCACGTCCAACCCGGCTGCCCGGCGGCGCGGACGGGGCAAACGCGCCGGCCGCTCCCGAGACCGTGGTCCGGAGAAGGTGGTCACCGACGCGCTCGGCATCCTGCTGACCGCCGAGCGCGCTGCCCTGCTCTCCGGCCGTGACGACGAGTTCGTCGCCGTGGTCCTCAAGGGGTACACCGGCATGCGCTGGGGCGAGATCGTCGGCCTGGAGACCGCGTTCGTCCGCCCGGGAGCCGTCCGCGTCGAGTGGCAGCTGTACGAGCTCGACACGGGGGAGCTGGTGCGCTGCCCGCCGAAGGACGACAGCTACCGCACCATCGACTCGATGGACTGGCTGTCCGCGCTGGTCGCCAACCACATCGCCCGCCCAAGGCCCAAGCCGTGCCCCTGCCACGGCAAGACCTACGTCTTCCGAGGACAGGGCGCGGCCCGGACAGGCGGCCACCAGGGCGCGAAGCTCGTCGACGTCGCCCGTCGTGCCGGCGTCTCGAGCGGCACGGTGTCCAACGTCCTCAACCACCCCGAACGCGTCACCGAGACCACGCGATGGAAGGTCGAGCAGGCCATCACGGACCTCCGGTTCGTCCGGGGCGGCGTCGTACCGGAGCATGCCGCCCACTGGCGCAGGAACGGTTTCGCTACCTGGCTCTTCACACCGGCGGTCTCCGGCTGGTACCCGAAGAAGGCACCACAGGAGCCACGGCCGGTGCCCCTGCTCGGCGAGCCTTGGCCCGGCGTCCCGGCCCGGGGACGGGGTGCGAGTGATCGGGCTGACGCCTGCTGGCTCCCGATAGCCAAGGGGCTCACGCCCCACGGCCTTCGCCACACCCACCGGACGATGATGGAGGACCTGGGCACCGAGAAGGTGCTCATGGACGAACGCATGGGCCACATCGACGGCTCGGTCTCAGCACGCTATGCCCACGTCACTCCAGGCATGCGCAAGCGCCTCATGCAGGGGCTGACCGAGCAGTGGGAGGCAGCACTCGACGCACGTTTGACCATGAGTGCCACGTCACCAGTGCGCGTGCTGAGTGATCTCCTGCGGGCACGCGAGGTGTCACGGGTGCCCGCCAAGTCGTAACAAGCAAAGTGCTGTGCCCTCCGGCGACCACTGCCGGAGGGCACAGCCATATCCCGATGCCTCCGCGAGGCCGCGTCAACTCGGTGTGATTGCCACACTCCAGCAGTTACGACGATTGCCCCGTAACGGGGCCAACGGACCTGGCTCAATAGGTACATGGAGATTGGCGAGCACTGGGCATACCGAGCGAGGCCGAAGGAGCTGGGCAGCCCTGTCAGGCAGGTGGAGATCGTCCGGGTGGGCGGCCGTGGCAGATCTGACTGGGTCCATGTCCGGTTCCTGGAAGGCGATGACGCCGGCCTGCAGGAATGGGTCAGTCCCGGCTGCCTGGTAGCACCCTGGCCAGACGTCGACGCGTTCCGCGCGGATGACGAGGCAGAGCTCAGACTGACCGAGGCGTCACGCCACGTACGGGGCAGTACGGATTTCGAAGCCGCGCGCCTGATCCTCGGGTTCGTCCGGCCGAAGAACAGGCTGCGCCTCCGCCGAGGGGTGGCAGACGCGGGAGTTATGGAACTGAGCCGACTCGACGAGACAGCGCCGCTCATCGGCATGGACGCCACCGCGCTCCGCAGTGACCCGATGGTGCACGAGAACCGTGCCGGCATGTGCCTGGCCGGCTGGCCGGTCACCGAACGCGTCGCCCGTCAGGTAGCGGGCCGCCTCGCCGACGAGATCCTCCCGGAGGTGGACCGCAAGCAGCAGGACATCGAGCAAGAGCGCGCACAGCCCTCCTGGTACTCGTACCGTCGTCGGGACGACCGCAAGTTGGATGCGGAGGCGGCCGTCCTGCGGACCGTCCGGGCGTGGTGCGGCGAGGACAAGGCTGAGCGCTACGACGAGCTGGTCGCACTGCGCGAAGAGGTCATCCGGCTCGGCCAGCTGGTGGAGAAGGCGGTCAAGGCCCTACGTGACCGTGGGCACGGCGTCATCGCCTCCACCATTGAGCGCGACCTTGGCGTCCATATCGCCACCCTTGATCCTGACGTGCGTCGATAGAGCCGCGCCACGGCTCCGGGGTCGGCTTCGGCGGCTCGGGCCGTGCCGCAGGCTGTTCCCTCTCAGGCCGGTGCGGGTGCCAGCCGCCGAGAAAGGGCCGTAGCTGATCTCCCGTCGGCTCCGCGTGGAAGTCGAGAACGGCCAGGCCCCTGCCGTTCATGGTGGGGTCCAGCCGGTCGGCCTCCGCCTTCCCCCAAGCCGACCACTGTCGCAGCCTCTCGGCTTCGACGGCGTCGTCCGATGTGGCGGCGGCTTCGTCCAGAGCGACGCAGAACACCCGGATCTCCCCAGCCACCTTCCACTGCTCCAGGGCTGTGCCGAAGTGCTCCGCCCGTAGGGCGTAAACCGCCTTGATCGAGGCGGCACTGACGGCGGACTCCCACTCCCGCCTCTCGCGCTCCTCCCGCTCCGCCTCCAGACGCCGACGCTCCGCCTCCTGCCGCTCCCGCTCCTCTCGCAGGCGTCGCTGCTCCGCCTCCCGTTCCAGCCGAGCCCGCTCCTGCTCCTCCGCGCGCGCCTTCAGCGCCCGGAACACCGAACCGACCTGCTCCTCCAACGGCTTCTTGGCGGTGTCGGCCCATTCCTTCTTCCAGCCGTAGCTGTGGCCGTAGCCGTAGCCCGAGTGCTGGCTGATCAGCAGTTCCAGCTCGCCGGATGGCTCGAACCTGTGCGCCGGCGTCACCCGCTGCCAGTCGTACGTACGTCGGCCCGGCTGCTTGGGCACGTACCGGACCTGCTTCTGCCGTTCGCGGAAGCCGACCTCGTACGTCCTGCCGTGAACGGTGAGCAGGGGCCTGGGCTGCTTGCGCTTCTTGGACACCGTGATCTCGCCGTGGCGGGCGAGTGCCTGCTCGGCGAGGAGCCGGAGAAGCGAGAGGACTCGCGGCAGGACCTCCTCCGAGATCTCGAAGGCGCTGTGGTCCGCAGCGACAGCGGCGATCACGTCCTCGATATCGCTGATCACCCGGCTGCGCGCCAGCCGGATCCGGTTCCACTCGGTGTCGTCCTCACCCGACACCCTGAGTAGACCGAGGAAGAAGTCCCCTTTCGCCCGGCCGCTGTACTTCAGGTGGTACCCCTCGGGCGCACACTGCCGGGCTGCGTCGAAGGCCCTGCGGTAGCGGGCTCGCTCCTGGTCGCTGGGGTTCGGGATCCGGAGGAACCGCCCAGCCTGCTGTACTTCCGCGATCAAGGCGGCTCCGATTTCCGCCGGCGACGCCTGTGGGGACTTGGCGGTGCGTTGCGGCGCCGGCTTCGTCGTGGACGGAGTCGTATCTTGCTTCTGGGGAGGAGGGGCAGGCCGTGTCCGTTGCTCGGAACCCGCCGACCGCTGCTTGCGAGGCGCCGGTTCCGGCCGGTCTGGGTGATGGCCGTGTTCCAGGTAGAAGCGCCCCGCGTCAGTGATCTCCGCCTGCCACTTCCCATCCTGCTTGGGCATGGTGATCAGACGCCGCTCCTTGAGCGCGCGGGCGGTGAGAGCGAACTCTGGGCTGTCCGACGTGACGGGGTCGGCTCCGTCCCCGATGCGGGTGAGGAGCGCGAGCTGCCGGTCGTTTAACGGAGACCATCGGTGCATGGCGATCGTCGTACCGCCTGTGATCAGCCTCGCACAACCGTAGGGATGACCCTTTCCCAGCGTGAGCGGCAAAGAGCGGGCTGGACGGCGGACGGCCGCTCGCTGGGAGCCACCGGGAGCCGGTTTCTGGAAGTTGGCTCCCAAACGGCTCCCAAAACGGGGCCACAAAGCAAATCAGGCCCGGCGCTGATCTCTCAGCACTGGGCCTGACCTGGTGTTTCTCTGTCGGGGTGGCGGGATTTGAACCCACGACCTCTTCGTCCCGAACGAAGCGCGCTGCCAAGCTGCGCTACACCCCGATGTCGCTGCTGTCGCGGCGACGACGTTTACTTTAGCCCACCGGTGGCTAGAGACGAAATCCGGTTTTCGAGCGGCGGCGGGTGGGGTCCGGCCGGATGTGGTCGAGGGCCACCAGGAGGACGGCCACGGTGAAGAACGCCAGGCCGACGAGGAGGGCGTTGGCGAGGACGCTCCGGTAGCCGAGGCGCTCCACGTCCAGGAAGGGGTAGAGGTAGCGGCCCCCCTTGCCCGGGGGGATCAGTTCGCCGCGTACGAAGGTGAGGGCCAGGTAGGCCATGGGGTACAGCAGCCACAGCTTTGCGTGCCGCAGGGACAGGGGTGCCGGGCGGGTCAGCAGGAGCCAGTCCAGCAGGGCGGCGATCGGCACCAGGGTGTGCATGACCTGGTTGGCGAGCGCGGGCCAGCCCGTGGGGGCGTCGGGGTGGCCGGTCATCGACAGGGTGCCGGGCTCGTTCACCAGGAGCACGTGATACACGAGGGCCGCGATCAGGGTGTAGAAGAGCGTGCCGCCGGTCACCAGCGCGGGCAGCGGGCGGCGGGCTGAGCCGGCTCGCAGGGCCGACAGGGTGAAGACCAGTGCGGCGAGCACGTTCGCCTGGATCGTGAAGAAGGTCAGCACCCGGACCGGGCTGCCGAGGAGCAGGTCGACGGACACCGACGCCCCTGCCGCCGCCGCGACCAGCAGGCGGTAGGTGGCGGCCACGGGACGGTACGCGGGAGCCATCACTGCGGCGGAAGGGACGACGCCCGGCCGCAGCCTCGGACCGCCCGGCACTGCCGGGAGGTCCGGGATCTCCTTGGGTATCGGCGAGGTCATGCCCTCACGCTAAGCGGATGGGGCAGATCGGGCGATATGGGTGGTCCGGGCGGGTTAACGGCGAGGTGGTCGACGGCGGTCGACGGGCGGACGGGTCCTCGCCGGGCGTACTACTTCGTGTTCAGTGCTCCTTGCTCACGAGAGTCAGCAGCGTCGCCTCCGGCGGGCAGGCGAAGCGCACCGGCGTGTAGCGGCTCGTCCCGCAGCCCGCCGACACGTGCAGATACGAGGTCCGCCCCTGCGACGCGTGCCGTGACAGGCCCTTCACCCGGTCCGTGTCCAGGTCGCAGTTGGTGACCAGCGCGCCGTAGAAGGGGATGCAGAGCTGGCCGCCGTGGGTGTGGCCCGCCAGGATCAGCGGATAGCCGTCCGCCGTGAAGGCGTCCAGGCTGCGCAGGTAGGGCGCGTGGACGACGCCCATCGAGAAGTCCGCCGAAGGGGACGGGCCGCCCGCCACGCGCATGTACCGGTCGCGCTTGATGTGCGGGTCGTCCAGGCCCGTCAGCTCGATCTCCAGGCCGTCGATCTTCAGGGATCCCCGGGTGTTCGTCAGGTTGCGCCAGCCCGCCGCGTCGAAGCCGTCCCGCAGGTCCTCCCAGGGGTTGTGGATGGCGTCCTCCACGGGAGGATTGCCGTTCAGTCCGTGACTGCCCCGCACCTTCTCCACCAGGTAGCGCCCGGGGTTGCGCAGCCGGGGGCCGTAGTAGTCGTTGGAGCCGAAGACGTAGGCACCCGGGAACTGCATCAGCGGGCCCAGGGCGTCCAGCACCTCCGGCACGCCCTCCGGGTCGGACAGGTTGTCACCGGTGTTGATCACGAAGTCCGGGCGCAGGCTCGCCAGCGAGCGCAGCCAGCGCTGCTTCTTGCGCTGGCCGCGCACCATGTGGATGTCGGAGACCTGGAGCACCCGCAGCGGGCGCGTCCCCGGCGGCAGCACCGGGACCGTCACCCGGCGCAGTCGGAAGGAACGGACCTCGATCCCGGCCGAGTACAGCAGTCCGGTGGCGGCAACCGCCGTGATTCCCAGGGGTACTCCGTATCGCGCGCGCATACGACCATCGTGTCAGAACAAGAGGACGCCTCCGTTCACCTGTGGACAACCCTGGGGCCGCGGGGAAATACGCGGGCGACCGCCGTGCCGCACCTGTCACAATCAGTGCCATGACCACGCTCAAGTCGAAGCTGCAGGAAGACCTCAACGCCGCGATCAAGGAGCGCGACGAGCTCCGCTCCTCGACGCTCCGGCTGACCCTCGCCGCCATCACCAAGGAGGAGGTCGCGGGCAAGGAGAAGCGCGAACTCTCCGACGAGGAGGTCACCAAGGTGATCACTCGTGAGGCGAAGAAGAGGCGCGAGGCGGCCGACGCGTTCGCCCAGGGCGGGCGCCCCGAGCAGGCCGAGCGGGAGACGGCGGAGGGCGAGCTGCTCGCCGCGTACCTGCCCAAGCAGCTGTCCGACGACGAGCTGCGGCAGATCGTCGGCCAGGCGGTCGAGGAGGCCAGGGCCGCCGGGGCCGAGGGGCCGCGCGCCATGGGCCAGGTCATGAAGATCGTCAACCCGAAGGTGGCCGGCCTCGCGGAGGGCGGCCGGGTCGCCGCCGTGGTCAAGCAGCTCCTCGCGGGCGGCTGACCGGAAGGTCCAGGGCCGGTCCACGGCCGGCCCGTCTGGTCCGTCGTGCATACGGCGATGGGGGCGCCCCTCTTCGGAGGGGCGCCCCCATCGCCGTAGTGCCTGGGCGGCCTGGGTGCGGGCTAGCGGGTCGGGCCGCCGTTCCCGTTCCTGCCGCCGTTCCCGTTGCCTTGGGTCCAGCCCTGCGGGAGGCCGGGCTTGGACGGCGTGCCGCCGTTCGGTGACCCGGCGGTTCCGCCGGCGGTCAGGCCGCCGAGCAGGCCACCCGTGGTCAGGCCGCCATGGCCGCCGCCCTTGCCGGGCTTGCGTCCATGGCCCTTTCCGTCGTCCCAGCCCCCGTCGTCGCCGTAGTCCCCGTCGTTTCGGTGGTCAGGGATGTCGACGTAGTTGAAGTCCTCGACCGGCTGGCCCTGCAGGGCCCCCGACATCATGTCGCGCCAGATCGGGCCCGGTACCTGGCCGCCGTAGACCTTGGCGTAGGAGTTGCCGCCGATGGAGACGTCGATCATCTGCCGCTTGTGCGCCGGATCGCCGACCCAGACGGCACCCGCCATGTTCGGCGTGTATCCGACGAACCAGGCCGCGTAGCGGAAGTCCGTCGTACCGGTCTTGCCGGCGCTGGGTCGGCTGCCGAGACCGGCCTCCGTGCCCGTGCCGTCCTCGACCACGCCCTGCAGGATGGTGTTCATCGTGTCGGCGGTGTCCTGCGACATCGCGCGCGTGCACGTCGACTTCGGGACGGGCAGCGACTTCCTCTGGTTGCCGATGGTCTGCGTGATGGACTCGATGGCGACCGGCGTGCAGTACGTGCCGCGATCCGCGAAGGTGGCGTACGCGCTCGCCATGGTCAGCGGCGACATCTCCTGGGTGCCGAGCGCGATCGAGGGGGCCTGGGCCAACTTCGCCCCGTCTGCGCGGTTCACCCCCATCTTCTTCGCCATGTCGATGACCGGGCAGATGCCGATGTCGTTGATCAGCTGCACGTAGTAGGTGTTGACCGACTTCGCGGTCGCCTCCTTCATGCCGTACGGGCCGCGCTCCGACTCGTCCTCGTTCGTGAGCGTGGTGCCGTCCGTGTTGACCCAGGTCTTGCCGTCGCAGATCGAGACCGGGCTCGGGTACGGCATCTCGTACGGCGACGAGTACTCCTGGGTCGCCGACATGCCGCCTTCGATGGCCGCGGCGGCCACGATCGGCTTGAAGGTCGAACCGGGCTGGTAGCCGGCGCCGCCCCCCATGGACCGGTCCACCGACAGGTTTATCTGCGTCTCGTTCGGGCCGAAGCCGTAGGGACGGGACTGGCCCATGGCCAGGATCTTGCCGGTGCCCGGTTGGACGATGGTCGCGGCCGTGGCCACGTCGTCACTCTTGTAGACGTGTTCCCTGATCGACGTCTGCGCCGATTCCTGCGCCTGCGGGTCCAACGTCGTACGGATGGTCAGGCCGCCCTGGTTCCAGACCTTCGACCGGTCCGCGCGGGTCTTGCCGAAGACCGGGTTGTTCAGGAACACCTCGCGGACGTAGTCGCAGAAGAAGCCCGCGCCCTTCACCGCCGTGATGCAGCCGTTCTTCGGCTGGCTGACGTGCAGTCCCAGATCGGTCTTCTTGGCCTTGTCGGCGTCCGCCTGCGAGACGTCGTGCATGTCGGCCATGCGCTGCAGCACCACGTCGCGCCGCTTCTTGGCCTCTGCCTCGTCGTTCACCGGGTCGTAGCGCGTCGGCGACTGGACCAGGCCCGCGAGCAGCGCGGACTCCTGGAGGTTGAGGTCCTTGGCGTGCTTGGAGAAGTACCGTTCGGCGGCCGCCTCGACGCCGTAGGCCTGCTGACCGAAGAACGTGATGTTCAGATAGTTCTCGAGGATCTTCTTCTTGCCGAGCTTCTCCTCGAGCTGGATGGCGTACTTCAGCTCGCGGACCTTGCGGCCGAGTGTCTGCTGAGTGGCCTGGGCGACCTTGGTCGGGTCGTCGCCGGCCTCCTCCACGAAGTAGTTCTTGACCAGCTGCTGCGTGAGCGTGGAGGCGCCCTGGGCCACGCCGCCGCTCTGCGCGTTCTGGTTCACCGCGCGCAGAACGCCCTTCAGGTCGATCGCCCCGTGCTCGTAGAACCGGGAGTCCTCGATGGCGACGATCGCCTTCTGCATGTACGGCGAGATGTCCTTGAGGTCCACCACGGTGCGGTCACGTGAGTAGACCGAGGCGATCTGGCCGCCCTGGTCGTCCAGGATGGTGGTGCGCTGACTGAGCTGGGGGCTCTGCAGGGTGGACGGTATGTCGTCGAATCCCTGGACCGAGCCCTTCGCGGCGAGCCCGAGCGCTCCGGCGGCGGGCAGCGCGATGCCGGCCATCACCGCCCCCGCGAGCACACTCACGCCGAGGAACTTGGCGGCCTGCTGCACGGGGGACAGTCCCCCGCCCGAGCGCTTCTTTGGCATGAGGGCAGCCTAATCCGTAGTGATGAGCGTTCCGTAGGAGCGGGTGCTTCTCGGAATGTTCGAGTATCGGGCGGTGACCTCGCGAGGAGGTGACGACCGCGACACGAGGTGCCTACGTTCTCATTTCCCGGACAGGCGTGAAGGCGTTGGCCTAAGCTGATCCCACTGTCACAGCCGCAGGGCCACGTATCAAGTACGTCCGGCGACCCCGAATCGTTCGGAGCTTCCCAGGGTTGGTGTGGGATGCGTGCCCGAATCCACCTCATGTGTCAGTGGGCGTCCCTTGTGGCGCAGGTGAAGTGCCCGCGTTCGTCCCTGAAGTCGCACATGTCGCCAGCTCACTCCCCTGGGTGATCTGCCGCTTACCCATAGTCCGTTCGGGCCATTCAAGATTGGGCCCGAAGGGGGTGTTGCGCTGTGCCCGCCTTCCGTAACGTCCTCAACTGGCGGCGGTGAATATGCCGCTGCCGCCGTGGGGGAGCCTCGATTCGGGAGAGGACGGCGCCGGTATGGGCTGGGTAACCGACTGGAGTGCGCAGGCGGCCTGCCGCACTACCGATCCGGATGAACTGTTCGTTCAAGGAGCAGCGCAGAACAGGGCGAAGGCGGTGTGCACCGGATGTCCGGTACGCACGGAGTGCCTGGCCGACGCGCTGGACAACCGCGTCGAGTTCGGCGTGTGGGGAGGGATGACGGAGCGGGAGCGCCGCGCACTGCTCCGGAGGCGGCCCACTGTCACCTCGTGGCGACACCTGCTGGAGACCGCGCGTACGGAGTACGAGCGTGGGGCGGGGCTGCTGCCCCTCGACGAGGAAGAGGCGTACGAGGACTTCGCGGCAGTGGGCTGACATGAGCTGAGCGCGACGAGCGGACGGGCGTGCCACGGCGGAGTGGATGATGCGCTGCCGTGGCGGTGAAGGCAGGCGCCCGCGATCGGGCCTGCCGGGGCGTCCCTCATGGCCTCTCGCGGAGCCCTCGTACGACCTCGTGTCGCGGTGCCCTTCGGCGTGGCCGCGGCCACGCCTACGCCTCGCGGTCCCCGGCCTGCTCAAGGGGCTCGGTTCGCTCGACGGGTTCGGCGTGCTCGGGCTCGGGCCGGGGCATGGGTTCGGTGGCCGCGAGGCGGGTGCCGATGTCGCGCAATCCCGAGAGGTCGTGGACGTCGGCGGGGAGCGCGGCCACCTCCGTCACGGCCACCTCTGGGTGACGTGCGGTGAAGCGGTCGCGCGTGCGCTGCTCGCGGGAGAGCAGTCGCATACGTTCCGCGTGCAGTCTCAGCAGGCCTGCGGTGAGGTGCTCGACGCTTCGGTCCTGGTCCGGGGTGGCGGGGGAGCCTGGGCCGGGGCCAGTCGCTTCGGATGAAGAAGATTCGGAACTGTCGTACGTGTCGGGAGAGTTACGATTTACAGCTTTCCCGGCCCGCTGATCCACAATGCGAGGCTCCTCAAGATTTTCCGCGGCGGCCAGCGCCCGCTCGGCCGACAGGCGGTCCGCGTCGCTGCCGTGCACCCGGTTCAGCACCAGACCCGCCAGCGGCATGTCCTCGGCGGCGAGCCGCTCCACGAAGTAGGCCGCCTCGCGCAGCGCGTCCCGCTCCGGCGCCGCGACCACCAGGAACGCCGTGCCCGGCGCCTGGAGCAGCTTGTACGTCGCGTCCGCGCGGGTGCGGAACCCGCCGAACATGGTGTCCATGGCGGCCACGAACGTCTGTACGTCCTTCAGGAGCTGCCCTCCGAGGACCTTGCCCAGGACCCCCGTCATCATCGACATCCCGACGTTCAGGAACCGCATTCCGGCGCGACCGCCGACCTTCGCCGGCGCCATCAGGACGCGGATCAGCTTCCCGTCCAGGAAGGAGCCCAACCGCTTGGGGGCGTCCAGGAAGTCGAGCGCCGAGCGCGAGGGCGGGGTGTCCACGATGATGAGGTCCCACTCGTCCCGAGCCCTCAGCTGCCCCAGCTTCTCCATCGCCATGTACTCCTGCGTGCCCGCGAAGCCGGCCGAGAGCGACTGGTAGAAGGGATTGCCGAGGATGGCCGCCGCCCGCTCGGGGTCCGCGTGGCCTTCGACGATCTCGTCGAAGGTGCGCTTCATGTCGAGCATCATGGCGTGCAGTTCGCCGCCAGAGCCCTCCTCGATGCCCTTCACCCGGCGCGGGGTGTTGTCGAGCGCGTCGATGCCCATGGACTGGGCGAGCCTGCGGGCCGGGTCGATGGTGAGGACGACGACCTTGCGGCCACGCTCGGCCGCGCGCAGCCCGAGAGCCGCCGCCGTGGTCGTCTTGCCGACACCGCCCGAGCCGCAGCACACGACGATACGGGTCTTCGGATCGTCCAGGAGCGGGTCGATCTCCAGGACGGGCAGGTGCTTCAACGCGCGCGTGCCCGTGCCCCCGATGTCGTGGCCGTCGTGAGGGTGTGCCGTGTCCGGTGCGAAGGTCCTGTCGTCGTGCGTGGAGGTCGGGTCCGAGCTCATGAGATCCCTTGCTGACGCAGTTCCGTGGCCAGTTCGTACAGGCCCGCCAGGTCCATCCCCTCGGCGAGCAGCGGAAGTTCATGGAGCGGCAGCCCCAGGTCGGCGAGCACGGCGCGCTGCTCCCCCTCCAGGGCGAAACGCTCGGCGTATTCACCGGCCTGCCGAAGCAGCGGGTCCACCAGCCGCTCCGCCAGCCCGCCGCGGCGCGCGCCACCGAGCCCCGCGCCCGACAACGCCTTGGCGACCGCCGTACGCGGCACCTCGTACGCGAGGTCCAGCTCCGACCGGGTGAGAACCTCCGGCCGCACCATGTTGACGATGACCCGGCCCACCGGAAGCTTCGCGGCGCGCAGCTCGGCGATCCCGTCCGCCGTCTCCTGGACCGGCATCTCCTCCAGGAGGGTGACCAGGTGCACGGCCGTCTCCTGGGACTTCAGCACCCGCATCACGGCCTGGGCCTGATTGTGTATCGGGCCGATCCTGGCCAGGCCCGCGACCTCGTCGTTCACGTTCAGGAAGCGCGTGATGCGCCCGGTGGGAGGCGCGTCCATCACCACGTAGTCGTACGTGAACCGGCCGTTCCGCTCCTTCCTGCGGACGGCCTCGCACGCCTTCCCGGTCAGCAGCACGTCCCTGAGACCGGGGGCGATGGTGGTGGCGAAGTCGATCGCGCCGAGCTTCTTCAGGGCCCTGCCCGCGCCCCCCAGTTTGTAGAACATCTGGAGGTAGTCCAGCAGGGCGAGCTCGGGATCGATCGCGAGCGCGTAGACCTCGCCGCCGCCCGGCGCGACCGCGATCTTCCGTTCTTCGTAGGGCAGCGCGTCCGTCTCGAAGAGCTGCGCGATGCCCTGTCTGCCCTCGACCTCGACGAGGAGGGTGCGTTTGCCCTCGGTCGCGAGGGCGAGCGCGAGTGATGCGGCGACCGTGGTCTTTCCGGTCCCGCCCTTGCCGCTGACGACCTGGAGCCTGCTCACGTCCACGAGCCTAACCAGTTCCCGCGCGACCCACGCGGGAGGCTGTGGACAACCTGTGCCGCGCTCGGCCTCACGGCACCGCCCGTCGGGCCGTGACCGGCCGCGTGACCTGGCCGCCGCAGCGGCTACAGTCGCCCCATGACCAAGTGGGAATACGCGACTGTGCCGCTGCTCGTCCACGCAACGAAGCAGATTCTGGACACCTGGGGCGAGGACGGCTGGGAGCTCGTCCAGGTCGTGCCCGGGCCGAACAACCCCGAGCAGCTGGTGGCCTACCTGAAGCGGGAGAGGCAGGCATGAGCGCCGTCGAGTCCCGGCTGGCCGAACTGGGCCTGACCCTCCCGGAGGTCGTACCGCCCCTGGCCGCCTACCAGCCGGCCGTGCGGTCCGGCGTGTACGTCTACACCGCGGGCCAGCTCCCGATGGTGGAGGGCAAGCTTCCGGTCACCGGCAAGGTGGGCGCCGAGGTCACCGCGGAGGAGGCGAAGGAACTCGCCCGCACCTGCGCGCTGAACGCGCTCGCCGCGGTCAAGTCCGTGACGGGTGACCTGGACCGCATCGCGCGTGTGGTGAAGGTCGTCGGCTTCGTGGCGTCCGCGTCGGACTTCACCGGACAGCCGGGTGTCATCAACGGCGCCAGCGAGCTGCTGGGCGAGGTCCTCGGCGACAAGGGCGTGCACGCGCGGAGCGCGGTCGGCGTGGCGGTGCTTCCGCTGGACGCGCCGGTCGAGGTGGAGATCCAGGTGGAGCTGACGCAGGCGTAGGCGTGGTTCGTCCGCGAGGGAGCCGCGTGGCGGTCGGCCGTCACGTCCGGAGCCCCGGGGCCGGCTGTTTCGGCTCCCTGGGGCGGCCTCAGGGCGTCGCCGATCGGATCGGCGACGCACGGGCCGGCCATCGGTCGCGTCGCGCACCGGGTAGGCCCCATGGCTTCACCGGCCATGGCTCTACCGACATGGCTCTACCGACCATGACTCTGCCGAACGGCCGGGGCCGGATTCCCGGTCCGGGGCGGATGCCCGGGGAGAGCCCGCCGCCCAGGGCTTTTGATGATCACTGCCCCTCGAACATCCGCCCGCCAGGGGATAGCCTCCGCCCATGGCGAATGGGCAGTGGTTTCCACCGGAGTGGCCAGAGCGGATCCGCGCGCTCGCGGAAGGCACGCTGACCCCGGTGGTCCCGAAACGGGCGGCCACCGTCATGCTCCTGCGGGACACCGACGGCACGCCCGACGTCCACATGCTGCGCAGACGCACCTCCATGGCGTTCGCCGGGGGCGCGTACGCCTACCCGGGTGGCGGAGTCGACCCGCGCGACGACGACCTCAGGATCGGCTGGGCGGGCCCCACGCGCGCGTGGTGGGCTGACCGCCTCGACGTCGACGAGACGTCCGCCCAGGCGATCGTCTGCGCCGCCGTGCGGGAGACGTACGAGGAGGCCGGTGTCCTGCTGGCCGGTCCGACCCCCGAGACGGTCGTCGGGGACACCACCGGAGCGGACTGGGAGGCCGACCGCGCGGCACTGGTCGCCCGCGATCTGTCCTTCGCCGAGTTCCTCGACCGCCGCGGACTGGTCCTGCGCTCCGACCTGCTCGGCGCCTGGACCCGCTGGATCACCCCCGAGTTCGAGCCCCGCCGCTACGACACCTGGTTCTTCGTGGCCGCGCTCCCCGAGGGGCAGCGCACCCGCAACGCCTCCACGGAGGCCGACCGCACGGTCTGGATCAGCCCGGCGCGGGCGGCTGCCTCGTACGACAAGGGCGAGCTGCTGATGATGCCGCCCACCATCGCGACCTTGCGCCAGCTGGCCCCCTACGCCACCGCCGCCGAGGCGCTGACGGCCGCGCCCGGCCGCGATCTCACCCCGGTGCTGGCCACGGCCCGCCTCCAGGACGGCGAGGTCGTCCTGTCCTGGCCGGGGCACGACGAGTTCACCAAGCACATCCCGACAGGGGGAGCGTCCGCATGACCGACGCCGCGGCCCTTCCCGGCCAGCCGCGCGGCGGGGTCCTCTCGGGACCCGCCACCGAGCGCGCCGCCAACGTCCTCGCCCCCAACGCGTCGGCGATGACGCTCGACGGCACCAACACCTGGATCGTCTCCGAGCCGGACTCGGAGCTGGCCGTGGTGATCGACCCCGGCCCGCTCGACGAGGGACATCTGCGCCAGGTGATCGCGACGGCGGAGAAGTCCGGCAAGCGGGTGGCGCTCACGCTGCTCACCCACGGCCATCCCGACCACGCGGAGGGCGCGGCCCGGTTCGCCGGGCTGACCGGCACCAAGGTGCGCGCCCTGGACCCCGCCCTCCGGCTCGGCGACGAGGGCCTCGGACACGGCGACGTGGTCACGGTCGGCGGCCTGGAGCTGCGTGTCGTGCCGACGCCGGGCCACACCGCCGACTCCCTGTGCTTCCATCTCCCGGCCGACCGGGCCGTCCTGACCGGGGACACCGTCCTCGGGCGCGGTACGACCGTCGTGGCCCACCCAGACGGTCGTCTGGGGGACTACCTGGACTCCCTGCGCCGCCTCAGGTCGCTCACGGTGGACGACGGCGTCCACACCGTGCTGCCCGGCCACGGACCCGTGCTCGACGACGCACAGGGCGCCGTCGAGTTCTACCTCGCCCACCGCGCCCACCGACTCGCCCAGGTCGAGACGGCGGTCGAGAACGGACATCGCACGGCGGACGGGATCGTGGCCCATGTGTACGCCGACGTGGACCGCTCGCTGTGGCCCGCGGCCGAACTGTCGGTACGGGCGCAGTTGGAGTACCTGAGCGAGCACGGGCTGATCTGAGCACCCGGGGCGCCGGAGCCTGCGGTCCCCGCCGCGGCGGACAGGGCACCGAACGCGTGGTCGCACACCCGACGGCGGCCGAGAACGCTGTGGCGGTCGCCGTGGCCGTCGCCACCGTGGTGCGGTGCGGCGGGCGGCAGCCGGTCGCGGTGCGTCGTCCGTCGCCCACGGGGTGCGAGTCCGGGGTCGGCGCGGTGTTCGCTCGTACGCACGACGGTGTTCGCGGCCCGCCGCACCCATGGCACCCACCCGCGTGCACAGGAAGAGCCCCACCGCATGGTGGGGCTCTTCCTGTGCACGGGGTGCTACCGGGAGCGCTTAGCGAGCCTCTCGACGTCCAGAAGGATCACGGCGCGCGCCTCCAGGCGCAGCCAGCCGCGGCCGGCGAAGTCCGCCAGCGCCTTGTTGACCGTCTCGCGGGACGCGCCGACCAGCTGGGCCAGCTCCTCCTGCGTGAGGTCGTGCACCACGTGGATGCCTTCCTCGGACTGCACGCCGAACCGCCGCGAGAGGTCCAGCAGCGCCCGCGCAACACGGCCGGGTACGTCGGAGAAGACCAGGTCGGACATCTGGTCGTTGGTCTTGCGCAGGCGCCGGGCGACGGCGCGCAGCAGTGCCGCGGCCACCTCGGGACGCGCGTTCAGCCACGGCTGGAGGTCGCCGTGGCCAAGGCCCAGCAGCTTGACCTCGGTCAGCGCGGTGGCCGTCGCCGTGCGCGGGCCCGGGTCGAACAGCGACAGCTCGCCGATCAGCTCGCCGGGGCCCAGGACCGCGAGCATGTTCTCGCGGCCGTCGGGGGAAGTGCGGTGAAGCTTGACCTTGCCATCCATGACCACGTACAGGCGGTCACCGGGATCGCCCTCGTGGAACAGCGAGTCGCCGCGGGCGAGGGTCACCTCACTCATGGAGGCGCGGAGCTCCGCGGCCTGCTCGTCATCGAGCGCCGCGAAGAGCGGGGCGCGCCGCAGAACGTCGTCCACGAGTTTCTCCTTGTCGACCTGCTCAGGGGATCTTGCTCCCCCGTCATACCAGGGGACCGTGTTCCCCATTTTGCCGGACGGTCCAAACAGTGTGATCTGTCACAAGGATGCCGCACCGGTGTGCCGGGGTACGAGGCAGGGGTCCGATCAGGGCTCGGTCCGCGGGCTCCGGGGCGGATGTCGGTGCCTGGCTTTAGGCTGGCCGGGTGTCCAAAACGCCGGTGGGAGCGCAGGCCGAGGGGGCTGAGCGGATGGTTGTACGGCGCGATTCCGCTGTGGGCGAACACGGCCCCGGCGGCGGAAGGAAAACGGCAAAGGTGGCGAAGGCGGCACCCGAGGGAGCGGCGGGGAATCCGCCCGCTCGAACGCCGGCGGCGACGACGGCGAAGAGGGCGGCAGTGACGAAAGCGGCGGCGACGAGGAATGCGGTGACGGTGAAGAGGGCGGCTGCGAAGAAGAAGGCGGCGCCCGAGAAGCCCGCCGCCAAGTCCGCCGAGGCCGTCGAGAAGGCGCCTGCGAAGAAGGCCGCCAAGGCCGCCGCAAAGCCCTTCGGCGCCGAGTCGCGCACCGCCCTCGTCCGCCGGGCCCGGCGTATCGACCGTGAGCTTGCCGAGGTGTATCCGTACGCCCATCCGGAACTCGACTTCGAGAACCCCTTCCAGCTGATCGTCGCCACCGTCCTGTCCGCGCAGACGACCGACCTGCGGGTGAACCAGACGACCCCGGCGCTCTTCGCCAGGTACCCGACCCCCGAGGACCTCGCCGCGGCCAACCCGGAGGAGGTCGAGGAGATCCTGCGCCCGACCGGCTTCTTCCGGGCCAAGACCAAGTCGGTGATCGGCCTCTCCAAGGCCTTGGTGGAGCGGTTCGCGGGCGAGGTGCCCGGCACCGTGGAGGATCTGGTCACCCTGCCCGGGGTCGGCCGCAAGACCGCCTTCGTGGTGATGGGCAACGCCTTCGGACGCCCGGGGATCACCGTCGACACCCACTTCCAGCGCCTTGTCCGCCGCTGGCAGTGGACCGACGAGACGGACCCGGAGAAGATCGAGGCGGCCGTCGGCGCGCTCTTCCCGAAGAGCGACTGGACGATGCTGTCGCACCATGTGATCTTCCACGGCCGCCGGATGTGCCACGCCCGCAAACCGGCCTGCGGCGCCTGCCCGATCGCCCCGCTCTGCCCGGCGTACGGCGAGGGAGAGACCGATCCCGAGAAGGCCAGGAAGCTCCTGAAGTACGAGAAGGGCGGACTCCCCGGGCAGCGGCTCAAGCCGCCGCAGGCCTACCTGGACGCGGGCGGCATCCCGGCGCCGCCGCTGGGGGCCGGATGAGGGGCCGCGGGAGGAGCCGCGTGAGGGGACGGGGCGGGGCCGCCGTGTCCGTCGTCGTGCCCGCCGGGACCGCGTCCGCGCCCTCCGGCACGGCACACCCGCACGAGGGACGTGCGGAACGATCCGGGACCCCGCGGGCGTTGGGATCGACAGAACGGGGGTGTCGATGACACACGCGAGCGATACGGACCGCATGAGCGGCCCTGGCACCGAGGGCGGGCGGCTGCCGCTGAGCAAGGAAGGCCTCCCGGACTGGCTCGACCCGGTCGTACGGGCCGTGGAGACGGTCGAGCCGCTTCAACTCAGCCGCTTCCTGCCGCCCGAGGACGGCGGGGGCCGCCAGTCGGCCGTCCTGATCCTGTTCGGCGAGGGCGAGCGGGGGCCCGAGCTGCTGCTGATGGAGCGCGCCGGTTCACTGCGCTCGCACGCCGGGCAGCCCTCCTTTCCGGGCGGTGCCCTGGACCCGGAGGACGGCGACCCTCGAACCGACGGGCCCCTGCGGGCAGCCCTGCGCGAGGCGGAGGAGGAGACCGGGCTCGACCCGAGCGGCGTGCAGCTGTTCGGCGTGCTCCCGAGGCTCTACATCCCGGTCAGCGGCTTCGTCGTGACCCCCGTCCTCGGCTGGTGGCGCCGCAGAAGCCCGGTGGGCGTCGTCGACCCGAACGAGACGGCGCGGGTGTTCACCGTCCCCGTGGCCGATCTCACGGACCCGGCGAACCGGGCGACGGCCGTGCATCCACGTGGATTCCGGGGCCCGGCATTCCTGGTCGAATCGGCCCTTGTGTGGGGTTTCACGGCCGGAGTCATCGACCGTCTCGTGCACTACGCCGGCTGGGAGCGCCCCTGGGACCGTGACAAGCAGGTCCCGCTCGACTGGCACGCATGACAGGGTTGCCCCCGTGCTCAGTGTTCCCGGGGGATCCCATGCCCCATTGCCGCCGCGTGACGG
Source organism: Streptomyces sp. NPDC048664 (assembly GCF_040650555.1). Taxonomy (NCBI): domain Bacteria; kingdom Bacillati; phylum Actinomycetota; class Actinomycetes; order Kitasatosporales; family Streptomycetaceae; genus Streptomyces; species Streptomyces sp. NPDC048664. The sequence continues at coordinate 168,959 of NZ_JBEZHK010000006.1, forward strand.
GCCGAACCACCGCCCGGACGAGGACGACCGCACACCGGACGGCCGGAGCACGGCCGACCCCGGCGCGGTCGGCCGGAACCTGGTCGACCGGAACGTGAAGAGGCGAGGCTCGAAGCGGTGAACGTGCTGGACATCCTGTTGCTGGTCGCCGCCGTGTGGTTCGCGATCGTCGGCTACCGCCAGGGCTTCGTGGTGGGCATCCTGTCGGTCGTCGGGTTCCTGACCGGGGGCCTCGTCGCGGTCTACCTGCTGCCCCTCCTGTGGGACCGTGCGACGGGCGGCCGCAAGGTGGACACGACCGTCGCGATCGTCGGCGTCGCCGTGGTGATCGTCTGCGCCTCCGTCGGCCAGGCCCTGACCACCCACCTCGGGAACAAGCTGCGCCGGTACATCACCTGGTCCCCGGCCCGCGCCCTGGACGCCACCGGAGGCGCCCTCGTCAACGTCGTGGCGATGCTGCTGGTCGCCTGGCTGCTCGGCGCGGCGTTCGCCGGTACGACGATCCCGACGCTCGGCAAGGAGGTCCGTGGCTCCAAGGTCCTCCAGGGCATCTCCACCGCCCTGCCCGGACAGGCCCGTACGCACGCGGACGCGTGGTTCTCGGACTTCTACGCCGTCCTCGCGCAGAACGGCTTCCCCCAGGTCTTCAGCCCCTTCTCCAACGAACCCATCACCGAGGTGCGGCCCCCCGACCCGGCCCTGGCCAGGAGCGCGGTCGCCCTCCGCGCGCAGCGGTCCATCGTCAAGGTCGTGGGCACCGCGCCGAGCTGCGGCAAGGTGCTCGAAGGTACCGGCTTCGTCTTCGGCGACCGTCGTGTGATGACCAACGCGCACGTGGTGGGCGGTGTCGACGAGCCCACGGTCCAGATAGGGGGGGAAGGCAGGAAGTACGACGCCAAGGTCGTCCTCTACGACTGGCGCCGCGACATCGCCGTACTCGACGTACCGGACCTCGACGCGCCGGCGCTGCGCTTCACGCCCACGCAGGCGCCCAGCGGTGCCGGCGCGATCGTCGCGGGCTTCCCGCAGAACGGCTCCTACAACGTCCAGCCCGCGCGGATCCGCGGCCAGATCGCGGCCAACGGCCCGGACATCTACCACCGGGGCACCGTCCACCGCGACGTGTACTCGCTGTACGCGATCGTGCGCCAGGGGAATTCCGGAGGCCCGCTGCTCACGCCGCAGGGCACCGTCTACGGGGTCGTCTTCGCCAAGTCCCTCGACGACGCCGACACCGGGTACGCGCTGACCGCGGACGAGATCCAGGAGGACATCACCAAGGGCCGTACGGCGAACCAGCAGGTGGACAGCGACAACTGCGCCCTGTGATCCGGGGAGCCCCCGCGGTCGGTGGAGTCAGTCGCGCTGGTGACGCAGACGGACCGAGACCCAGCGGGCCCGGCGGCGCAGGATGTGCGGAATGCCCATCTGAGGATCTGTGCCCGCCAGCTGCGGGGTGCCCCCGTGGTGGGAGCTCGGCACGCCGGCCGAACGGCGGGTGCGTGCTGCGTCACTGAAGTCGTGCGTCCAGCCCATACCCCGACGTCTGCCCCCGGCCCAAGGTCGATAACCGCCCTCGTACCGCCCAATTGGCGTATGCGGCGGGCATGTGGCCGTTCGAGGAACAGATGTTCCCATCCGAGTGTGTGGTGTGTTCGCGTGGTCACCGAACGAGGTCGGTGACCGCCGTGTGCCGCGGACGGCCTCAGCGGTCCGGTTCGGGGTCCGTGAGCCAGTTGACGAGTTCGGAGGAGAACGCCATCGGGTCCTCCTCGTGCGGGAAGTGCCCCAGCCCGTCGAACAGCCGCCAGCGGTACGGCGCCTCCACGTACTCGCCGGACCCGGCGGCGCTCCTCGTGCGCATCACGGGATCCAGAGACCCGTGCAGATGCAGGGTCGGGACACGGACCGGCCGTTTCATCCGCCGGTTGAACTGGATGCCGTCGGGCCGGGCCAGAGAGCGCACCATCCAGCGGTACGGCTCGATCGAGCAGTGCGCCGTCGACGGGATGCACATGGCGCGCCGGTACGTCTCGACGGCGTCGTCGTCCGGCAGCCTGGGCCCCGACCAGTCCCGGATGAGCCGCCCGACCAGGGCGCCGTCGTCGGCGGTGAGCCTGCGCTCGGGCAGCCACGGCCGCTGGAAGCCCCAGATGTAGGAGCCTGCGGCGGTCTGCCGTACGTCGCCGAGCATCGCCGAACGCCAGCGCCGGGGGTGCGGCATCGACGTGACGACGAGTCGGCGCACCAGCTTGGGGCGCATGGCCGCCGCCGTCCAGGCCAGGTATCCGCCCAGATCGTGGCCGACGAGCGCGGCGTCCGGTTCGCCGAGGGACCGTACGACCCCGGTGATGTCGAGCGCCAGGTTGGCGGGGTCGTACCCCCGCGGAGTGCGGTCGCTGCCGCCGACCCCGCGCAGATCCATCGCGACGGCCCTGAAGCCCGCGTCGGCGAGGGCGACCATCTGATGCCGCCACGCCCACCAGAACTGCGGGAAGCCGTGCAGCAGCAGCACCAGGGGCCCGTCGCCCAGTTCCGCGATGTGGAAGCGCGCGCCGTTGGCCGCGACGTCCCGGTGCGTCCAGGGTCCGTCGATCCGTACGGCCGAGGGGGGTTGCGCCGAAGGGGTGGCGGGGTCCGTCATGAGGTCGAGCGTGCCACAGCCTCGACCACGGTGTCGGCCGGGGTGGACGGGCGCGGGTGCGGCTTGGCGTGCTGGAGGACGCTCGCGCTCTCCTTCATCGAGGCCGCCACCTTCTGCGGGCCCTTGCCCTTCTTGGCCTTCTTCGCCATCGTCACGCCGACCAGCGCGAGCAGCCCGGCGACCAGCACATTGGCCGCGAAGGACAGCACGAAGCAGATGGCCATGTTCCACCCGGTCCATGTCCGGATGCCGTACGCCAGCGCGAAGTTCAACATGGGCAGGGAGAACAGCAGTACGGCGCCGGCCGCCGTGAACGCGCCGCCGCTCGTCGCCCCGCGCTTGACGTCCCGCTTGAGCTGAGCCTTCGCCAGCGCGATCTCGTCGTGCACCAGTGCGGACAAGTCGGTCGTCGCCGAGGCGAACAACTGGCCGATGCTGCGTTCGGCGCCGACCGGGCTGCCGTCGGGTGCGCTCATCGCGGTCTCCCTGCTTTCTGCTGCGTATGTCTGCGTAAGCGGCTCTTGTGGGGCATGCGCTCCACGAACGCCGCGGAGTGGTGCGGATGTGTCAGATCATGCCGGACGGCCGTTCTCCTCGCTTGCCCCGCCCGGTACTTCGGCAACCACGCCGGCGCCGTCCTCGTCCCGGCCCTCGGCGTGCGCCGCCTTCAGCGCGGCCAGCCGGCGGTGCTCGGCTGCCTTGCGCTCCAGGATCTCAGCCATGCGCAGGTGGTACGCCGGATCGTCCTGCGCGTAGACGTCCGGGACGCCGTCCAGGTCGTCGTCGCGCTCCTCGTCGGTGCACAGGGCCCGATACCGGGCGTTGCGGATCTTGAGCAGAACGGTGGCGCAGGTCGCCGCGATCAGCGAGCCGACGAGTACGGCGGCCTTGACCTCGTCGGTGAGCACGGCGTCGTCCTTGAACGCGAGTTCGCCGATGAGCAGGGAGACGGTGAAGCCGATCCCGGCCAGGGCCGCGACGGCGAACACATCCGCCCAGGCGAGCTCCTCGCTCAGCGAGGCCCTGGTGAAGCGGGCCGTCAGCCAGGTGCCACCGAGGATGCCGGTCGCCTTGCCGACGACCAGGCCGAGCACGACACCGAGCGTCTCGGGCTTGGTGAACACGTCCCCGAGCGCTCCACCCGAGACCACGACACCCGCGCTGAACAGGGCGAACAGCGGTACCGCCAGTCCTGCTGACAGCGGCCGTACGAGGTGCTCGATGTGCTCGCCGGGGGAGTGCTCCTCGCCTTCGTGGCGGTGACAGCGCAGCATCAGGCCCATGGCCACGCCGGCGATGGTGGCGTGGACCCCGCTGTTGTACATCAGGCCCCAGATGACGAGCGCCAGCGGAACGTACACGTACCAGCCCCGTACGCCCTTGCGCAGCAGCACCCAGAACACGGCGAGAGCGGCGACGGCGCCGCCGAGGGCCGCGAAGTCGAGGTCGGACGTGAAGAAGACGGCGATGATCAGGATCGCGAACAGGTCGTCGACGACGGCCAGGGTGAGCAGGAACGCGCGCAGGGCGGAGGGCAGGGAGGTGCCGATGACCGCGAGCACCGCGAGCGCGAAGGCGATGTCGGTGGCCGTGGGCACCGCCCAGCCGATGAGGGAGCCGCCGCCGGCGGCGTTGGTGACGGCGTAGACGGCGGCGGGCACGGCCATGCCGCAGAGCGCGGCGACGACGGGGAGCGCGGCGGCACGAGGGTCCCGCAGCTCTCCCGCGACCAGTTCACGCTTGAGTTCGATCCCGGCGACGAAGAAGAAGACCGCGAGGAGTCCGTCGGCGGCCCAGTGCTGGACGGACAGCTGGAGGCCCAGGGCGGCGGGACCGAAGTGGTACTGGCCGACGGCCCGGTAGCTGTCGGACAGTGCGGGGATGTTCGCCCAGAGCAGCGCCGCGACCGCGCCGAGCAGGAGCAGCACACCGCCGACGGTCTCGGTGCGCAACGCGTTCGCGACGAAGGCTCGCTCGGGCAGGGAGAGGCGACCGAGGAACGTACGGGTGCGAGTGCGGGGCACGGCCACGGCGGAGACCTCCGGGTCGGTACGACGGACTGACGACCGCCCCGAGGCTTTGTGCAGGCTCGCGAACGGCTTGCCGACCAGACTTCCCGGCACACCTTGAGCTGACCATTTTACCTGATCATTGCGATCGGGTTCCGCGCGTGTGTGATCAGGTTCCGCGTGTCTGCGGTCGGGGCTCGTGCGAGCGGGGTGCGGCGGGGGTGCCCGGCCTGGAGCCGAGTACCCCCGCCGAGGGTCAGGAGCGCGAGCGGGGCGCTCAGTCCTCGCTGGGCGCCGCGGGCAGCTTCGCCTGGATCAGGTCCATCACCGCCGAGTCCGTCAGCGTCGTGACGTCCCCGAGCTGGCGGTTCTCCGCGACGTCGCGCAGCAGGCGCCGCATGATCTTTCCGGACCGCGTCTTGGGCAGCTCCGCCACGGGAAGGATCCGCTTGGGCTTGGCGATCGGGCCCAGTGTCGCGCCGACGTGGTCGCGCAGCTCGGCGACCAGGGTCTCGTCCTCCGACGCCGTGCCCCTGAGGATCACGAACGCCACGATCGCCTGCCCCGTGGTCTCGTCCGCGGCGCCCACGACCGCGGCTTCGGCGACCGCGGGATGCGACACCAGCGCCGACTCGACCTCCGTGGTGGAGATGTTGTGCCCGGACACGAGCATCACGTCGTCGACGCGCCCGAGCAGCCAGATGTCGCCGTCGTCGTCCCTCTTGGCGCCGTCCCCGGCGAAGTACTTGCCCTGGAACCGCGACCAGTAGGTGTCGAGGAACCGCTGGTCGTCGCCCCAGATGGTGCGCAGCATCGAGGGCCACGGCTCGGTGAGCACGAGGTAGCCGCCCCCGCCGTTGGCCACCTCGTGGCCCTCGTCGTCCACGACGGTCGCGCCGATGCCCGGCAGGGGACGCTGCGCCGAGCCGGGCTTGGCCTCGGTGACGCCCGGAAGCGGCGAGATCATCATCGCGCCGGTCTCGGTCTGCCACCAGGTGTCCACGATCGGCGTGCGGTCGGCTCCGATGTTCTTCCGGTACCAGATCCACGCCTCGGGGTTGATCGGCTCACCCACGGACCCGAGAACGCGCAGGCTGCTCAGGTCGAACTTGGCGGGGATGTCGTCACCCCACTTCATGAACGTGCGGATGGCCGTCGGCGCGGTGTACAGGATGGTGACCCCGTACTTCTGCACGATCTCCCAGAAGCGCCCCTGGTGCGGGGTGTCGGGCGTGCCCTCGTACATGACCTGGGTCGCGCCGTTCGCCAGAGGCCCGTAGACGATGTAGGAGTGGCCGGTGACCCAGCCGATGTCCGCCGTGCACCAGTACACGTCGGTCTCGGGCTTGAGGTCGAAGACGGCGTGGTGGGTGTACGACGTCTGCGTCAGATAGCCGCCGGAGGTGTGCAGAATGCCCTTCGGCTTCCCCGTGGTACCGGACGTGTACAGGATGAACAGCGGGTGCTCCGCGTCGAAGGCCTCGGGCGTGTGCTCGGCCGACTGCCGGTCCACGATCTCGTGCCACCACACGTCGCGGCCCTCGGTCCAGGCGACGTCCTGGCCCGTGCGACGCACGACGAGCACATGCGCCACGCTGTCCACGCGCTCGACCGCGTCGTCCACGGCGGGCTTCAGAGCGGACGGCTTGCCGCGCCGGTGACCGCCGTCGGAGGTGATGACCACCTTGGCGTCGGCGTCCTGGATGCGGGTGGCGAGGGCGTCTGCCGAGAAACCACCGAAGACGACGGAGTGCGCCGCGCCGATGCGGGCGCAGGCCAGCATCGCGACGGCGGCCTCGGGGATCATCGGCAGATAGACCGCGACCCGGTCGCCCTTCTGGACCCCGAGTTCGAGCAGGGCGTTCGCGGCCTTGGAGACCTCGTCCTTGAGCTCGGCGTAGGTGATGGCGCGGCTGTCGCCGGGCTCGCCCTCGAAGTGGATGGCGACCCGGTCGCCGTGACCCGCCTCGACGTGTCGGTCGACGCAGTTGTAGGCGACATTGAGCTTGCCGTCCTTGAACCACTTGGCGAAGGGCGGGTTGGACCAGTCGAGGGTCTCGGCCGGTTCCACGGCCCAGGTCAGCCGCTGGGCCTGCTCGGCCCAGAAGCCCAGCCTGTCAGCCTTGGCCTGTTCGTACGCCTCCGCCGTGACGTTGGCGCCCGCGGCCAGGTCGGCCGGCGGTGCGAACCTGCGCTCTTCCTTCAACAGGTTGGCCAGGCTTTCGTTGCTCACGACATCTCCCTTTCCCGGGGTGTCCGTTGTGTCCCAGCCCACAGCTCATCAGACCTGGGGGCTTGATGACAAGGGTCGCCCGATTATTGGTTTAGACCTGTCGTGGCAGCCTCGCGGCCTGGGGTGTCGTCGGACCCCGACCCCGGCGATGGTGCCGGCCGGGGTCCTCCGAGGTCGCGGCGGAGAGCGGGGCTCGCCGCCGCGGGTCGTGCGCAGTGCGCCGTCGGGAGGTCAGGCCGGACTCGGCAACTCCCCGCTCACCTCCACACGCTCGAAGACGGAGTCCTCACCGGGGCGGCCGAGCAGATACGCCTGTGCCTCACCGACGTGGAAGTACATCCCGTGCAGTTCGAGTGCGCCGGCCCCGAGCGCCCGCGCCACCGACTCGTGCTCCCGCAGATGCTCCAGCTGCTGGACCACGTTCGTCAGGCACAACTGCTCGACCGCGTCGGCGGGCTCCCGGTCGGCGATACGGGGCCGCGCCCGCTCGTCGCCGGTCAGCCGCTCGAGGCCGGGCCGACCGTGTCTCAGCCACCGGTCCAGCGGCGTCCGCCCGGTCCCGGTCCCGGAGCCGATCAGGGCCTGCATCGCGCCGCACCCGGAATGCCCGCACACGGTGATGGACCGTACTTCCAGCACGTCCACCGCGTACTGGATGGCCGCGGCCACCGAGTCGTCCCCGCTCTCCGCGCCGGGCAGCGGCACGAGGTTGCCGACATTGCGGACGACGAAGAGGTCGCCGGGACCACTGGAGGTGATCATCGACGTGACGAGCCGCGAGTCGGCGCAGGTCAGGAAGAGCTGCGACGGTTGCTGCCCCTCTCGTGCCAGTCTGGCCAGTTCACCGCGTACCAGGGGGGCGGTGTTCCGCTGGAAGGCGCTGATGCCTCGCGCGAGTCGGCCGCCGGCCGCCGGCTCGTCCGCGAGGCTGCCCGGATGCTCCTCGGGCGGCCCGGCGGGCGGGCCTTCGCACTGGTGGTTGCGCCACGGCGTCCACGGACGGCAGCGGCATGCGGAGGACTCCGCGGGCGTGCCGTCCTGCGTGGACGCCTGCGCGGACTCCAGTGACGGCAGGGAGATTCTGGTGCCGGACCTGCCGGTGAAGTGCACGCTGCCGCCGCGCGCGAGATGGGTGCGCTGCCAGTCCTGGAGGGCCTCGTAGGCGGCGTGGTCCATGAACGACCCGTCGAGCTCCACCACGGCCTCCGCCCCCGCCGGCACCGGGTGCAGTGCCCGGCTGAGCCGTGGCACGGCCAGGAACGTCAACTGCCCGCGCACGCGTACGTGGTGAACTCCGTTTCTCTCCTCGTGCGTGATGCGGGTGCGGGCGAGGCGGTGCATGGCGACGGCGACGGCGGCGGCGACGCCGAGGGCGACCCCCTGGAGGACGCCCAGGAAGACCACGCCGAGCGTGGTGAGCGCGTACACCAGCACCTCTCGATGGCGTGTCACCGTGCGGATGTGGTGCAGGGACACCATCTGGATGCCGACGGCCATCACCAGGGCCGCGAGCGAGGCGAGGGGGATCAGCTCGAGCACCGGGACCATCAGCAGCGCGGCCACCACCACCCAGACGCCGTGCAGAACCGTGGAGTTCCTGCTGACCGCACCCGACTGGACATTCGCGGAGCTGCGGACGGCGACGCCCGCGATGGGCAGTCCGCCGAGCGCCCCCGAGACGATGTTCCCGGCGCCCTGCCCGAGCAGCTCGCGGTCCAGGTGGGAACGGCCGAGGTGCGGATGGCGCCCGGCAGCCAGTTTGTCGACTGCGACGGCGCCGAGCAGCGACTGCACGCTGCACACCAGCGTGATGGTGAGGACGGCGGCGGCGATGCCGAGCGCCGGGCCCTCGGGCAGGCCGACCAGCGCGTGACTGCGCCAGGACGGCAGCTCGACCTTGGGCAGGGAGAGCCGGGCGAACCAGGCCGTGGCGGTGGCCCCGGCGACGGCGACCAGCGCGGCGGGTACCCGCCGCAGGGTGTGGCCGACCCGTCCGGGGAGCCGCGGCCAGAGCAGCAGCAGGGCCAGCGTCAGCACGCTCACGGACGCGGCGGCCGGCGTCAGGCGGGCCAACTGGGCGGGCAGCGCACGGAGATTGTCGAGCACTTCGCTCTGCGGGGTCCCGCCGAGCACGATGTGCAGCTGGGCGACGGCGATGGTGACACCGATCCCGGCGAGCATGCCGTGCACGATCGCGGGGCTGACGGCGAGCGCTGCGCGCGCCACGCGCAGACAGCCCAGGCCCAGTTGGGCGAGACCCGCGAGGACGGTGATGGCGCAGGTCGTACGCCATCCGTAGCGGTGGATGAGGTCGGCGGTCACGACGGTGAGCCCCGCGGCGGGACCGCTGACCTGGAGCGGGCTGCCACCGAGCCGACCCGTCACGATGCCGCCGACGGCCGCGGCCACGAGTCCGGCCTGGAGCGGTGCGCCCGTGGCCAGCGCGATGGCGAGGGACAGGGGGAGGGCGATCAGGAAGACCGCGATGGAGGCCGACAGGTCGGCGCCCGCCACGCGGAAGCGGCGGGGTGGGGTCGGTGGGGGGCTGTGGGGAGGGTGGACGCGTTCGGTGCGCGTCGGATCGGTGGTGCGAGTGGGGACGCAGGCGGGCATGGTTCCCGTCTCCTCCGGTGCGGCGGTCGCGGTCGCGGTTCTTGTGGTCCCGGTGGGACCCGGGACGGGCGCGGCCGTGGAACACGGCGTGAGCGCCGGAATGCCAACAGTCAGTAAATGAATCGTAATGCCAGGTAAAGGAACTGTATTCGTTGTCGGGGCAAACAGGGCGAGGAATCACCCAGTGGAATGAATGCCTCACCTCATCGGCTTGTCATACAAATTTCTTCGCCGTCCCGTGCCACCTTGACCGGACCGCAGCGGGCCGCGTGCCTGCCCCGCGGTACCGCAGAGCACCCGTTCGACTCGGCCCCGACCGAAGGAAGAAGGTGGGCCAGGATGGCCGCCATCCGCAGGAGCGCAGTCCGCGTGGCGCTGGCCGTGACCTGTGCCGCCGCGCTGGCCGGGTGCTGGATCGGCGCGACCCGCACCGAGCGCGGCACGACAAAGCCCTCAGGTGCCCCCGCCCCGGCGCGCGGAAGCACGGTCCGCCTGATCGGCGACGGGTCCACCTCCTACACCGGCGCCCAGCCTCATCTGCCCCGGCCCGACCGCCTGGAGCCGGGCCGCAAGCCCCCTCAGTTCGTGGTCTTCTCCTGGGACGGCGCCGGCGAGGACGGCCACAGGCTCTTCTCCTACTTCCGCAAAGTCGCCAGGTCCAACAACGCGTCCATGACGTTCTTCCTCAGCGGCCTGGATCTGCTGCCCGAGGGCAAGCGCGGCCTGTACAAGCCGCCGCGGCACTCGCCGGGCAGTTCGGGCGCCGGGTTCAACGACGTGACCGGTGTCCGGAGCACCGTCGAGCAACTGCGACTCGCCTGGCTGGAGGGCAACGAGATCGGGACCCACTTCAACGGTCACTTCTGCGACAGCGAGAACGGCGTGAGCCAATGGTCCACCGACGAGTGGAAGAAGGAGATCGCCCAGGCGAAGTCCTTCGTGAAGTCCTGGAAGACCAACTCCGGTCTGAAAGCGGACCCCTCGCTTCCCTTCGACTACGACAAGGAGCTCATCGGCGGGCGCGCCCCCTGTCTGGAGGGGCGGCAGAACCTCCTTCAGGCAGCCCAGCAACTGGGCTTCCGCTATGACACCTCGGGCGTGGGCGAGCAGGTCTGGCCGGACAAGAAGGACGGCGTGTGGGATCTGTCGATGCAGCACGTGCCCTTTCCCGGGGGCGACGGCGAGCGGGTCTCCATGGACTACGACTTCAAGGCGGCCCAGTCCGGCGCCGAGACCCAGGGCGACCCCGACAAATACGCGCAGTGGGGCGACCAGATGCGGGACGGACTCCTCCAGGGCTTCCAGCGGGCCTATGACGGAAACCGTGCGCCGATGGTGATCGGCAACCACTTCGAGTCCTGGAACGGCGGCACCTACATGCGTGCGGTCGAAGAGGTGATCGAGCGGATCTGCACCCTGCCCGACGTGCGCTGTGTCTCCTTCCACCAGCTCGCGGACTGGCTGGACACGCAGGATCCCGACGTCCTCGACAGGCTGCGCACCCTCAAGGTCGGCCAGGCTCCGGCGAAGGGCTGGAGATCCTTCCTCGGCGACCCGACCCCGGGTCCTGTCCCGGTGCCGAAGCGCCCCGAGGGGGCGCCGCCGGTCAGGCGCTAGTCGCGCTGTCCGGGCAGGTTGGTGACACGCCGCGGGAGGAAGGCGCACCGGTGCCGCCGGGTGCGGACGCCTCGGGCGCCCGAAGTCGTGCGTTGATCGCTCACACGACGGCCGCCATGCCCTCGCCCAGCACGTAGCCCGGGTCGACCTGAGTCGCCAGGTCGGTGCCGGTGCGCTCGTTGCCCCAGCCGGCCGCGTTCTTCAGGTGGAAGTGGACCATCTGGCGCGTGTAGCGCTCCCAGTCGCGCAGTTCGTGGGTGGCGTCGGCGGCAGCCTGAAGGGTGTGCAGGGACCGGCGGTTGTCCGTCTCCAGGAGCTCGAACCGGGGTGGGCGGCCCTTTTCCATGGAGCGGACCCAGTTCGAGTGTCCGACCGTCACCAACAGGTCGTCGCCGACCTCCGTGTGCAGGAAGTCGAGGTCGTCGGGTCCCTGCACCTTGTTGCCGACGACCTTCAGCGTGATCCCGAAGTCGCGGGCGTACTCCTTGTACTGCCGGTAGACGGAGATCCCCTTCCGGGTCGGCTCGGCGACGAGGAACGTGATGTCGAAGCGGGTGAACATCCCGGAGGCGAACGAGTCCGAGCCCGCGGTCATGTCGACCACCACGTACTCGTCGCGCCCGTCGACCAGATGATTCAGGCACAGCTCCACCGCTCCCGTCTTGGAGTGGTAGCAGGCGACCCCCAGGTCGGCGTCCGTGAAGGGGCCGGTGACCATCAAACGGACGGTGCCGCCGTCGAGTTCCACGGGGCGTGCGCAGGCGTCGTAGACCGGGTTGTGCTCCCGCACCCGCAGCAGCCGCGAGCCCTCGCCCGGCGGCGTGGTCTTGATCATCGTCTCGGCGGAGGCGATCCGCGGGTTGCTGCCCCGCAGATAGTCCTTGATCAGCGGAAGTCGTTCGCCCATGGCGGGCAGCGCCCCGGCCTCGGCCTCCTCGAGCCCGAGCGCCGCCGCCAGATGCTGGTTGATGTCGGCGTCCACGGCGATCACCGGCGCGCCGGTGGCGGCGAGATGGCGGACGAACAGGGAGGACAGGGTCGTCTTGCCGCTGCCGCCCTTCCCGACGAAAGCAATTTTCATGTTCACCAAGAGTAGTCTCTTCACTGCTCTGTGTGGCAGGCGTGCGTGAAGAAGACCACTCCTTCGAAGGAGGGGGCGCGGGGGTGCGTAGTGTCGTACTCATGAGTACGACAGGTGCGAACGCCGATCCGCTCGCCGTCCTGAGCACGCTGCCCACGGTGGCCGAGTCGGTGGAGGCCGTGCGCAAGGCCGTGGACCGGGTCTACGGGCATCGGATCATGCGGCGCCGCAGCAACGAGATCACGTCCGAGGCGGCCCTGCGAGCCGCCCGGGGTTCGGCCGCGCTGGCCGGTGCCGACTGGGCCTTGGAGGAGGTGCGTCGGCGCACGGACTTCAGTGGGGACGACGAGGCGCGCACGGTCGGCGCCGCCCTGCGGCTGAGCGCCGAGGCGGGTCAACTGCTCTCCATCTGGCGGCAGTCGCCGCTGAGGGTCCTGGCCCGGCTCCACCTCGTGGCCGCCGCGGGCTCCGGCGATCGCGTGGGGCGCCCGAGGCAGGAGGGCGAGCCGGTCGACGAACCACTCGTGGAGCTGCCCCTCCCCGGTGCGGCCGAGGTCTCCGGCCGGCTGGAAGGCCTCTCCCAGCTGATCGTCGCCGGCAGTTCGGCGCCCGCCCTGGTGACCGCGGCCGTCGTGCACGGCGAGTTGCTCGCCCTGCGTCCCTTCGGCTCGCACAACGGCCTGGTGGCGCGTGCGGCCCAGCGCATCGTGCTCGTGGGCAGCGGTCTCGACCCGAAGGCGGTCTGCCCCGCGGACGTCGGACACGCGGAGCTGGGTCGCGCGGCCTACGTCGCCGCTCTCGACGGCTATGCGTCGGGCACTCCGGAAGGCATGGCGGCGTGGATCGCGCACTGCGGGACCGCGGTCGGGCTGGGTGCCCGGGAGTCGACCGCGGTCTGCGAGGCACTGCAGCGCGGCGCGGCGTAGCCGGACGACGTGCTACCCGCAACTGAAGGACGGCCTCGCGTCGGAGCCTTCACGGTGCGGGGCTCCACATGGTTGCGGCGGTACGAGGAGTCGTACCGCCGCTGGCATGCTCGCCGGGTTACCAAGCGTCCTCGTTGTGTCGCCCATCAGGTCGGGAACTTTTGCCCGTCACCTGGTGCGGCTGGCCCGTAATCGACGGGTCGACGTCGCGTGGGTGCCCAGTGTTCATGCTCGGTCCGTGGGGCCAACTGCGTTGATTAAAGGTGATCCTTCCGGATGTTCCTTTGGTCTCGCGGGCCGTTAATCCCTTTTCTACTCCAGCCCCGGGCCGAGCGGAACCCCCACATGCGGTTCTTTACTTTTACCTTCAAAGGGGTGCGAATCGGGCGGCCGGTGGCGGCCGTCGCTCGACCCTCGGCCGTGGCGGGTCACATGGCCGACGCGCGCCGGCGGTTGGCGTACCAGACGAGCCCGGCCGTCGCCGCGGCGGCGCCTATGGCGGCCATCGCGAGCAGGGCCGGGCGGGGCGGCACCGGCAGACGCTGCTTGAGTCGCACGGGACGGTGGAAGTCCAGGACCGGCCAGTCGCGGGCGAGCGCCTCGCGGCGCAGGGTCCGGTCCGGGTTCACGGCGTGCGGATGGCCGACCGACTCCAGCATGGGCAGGTCGGTCGCCGAGTCGCTGTAGGCGAAGCAGCGCGCGAGGTCGTACCCCTCCGACTCCGCCAGCTCCTTGATCGCCTCGGCCTTGGTCGGCCCGTAGGCGTAGTACCCCACTTCTCCCGTGAAGCAGCCGTCGTCGCCCACGACCATCCGGGTGGCGATCACGCGGTCCGCGCCGAGGAGTTCGCCGATCGGCTCGACCACTTCGGCGCCCGAGGTGGACACGATCACCACGTCGCGCCCCGCGGTGTGATGCTCCTCGATGAGCGACGCGGCCTCGTCGTAGATGATCGGATCGATCAGGTCGTGCAGTGTCTCGGCGACCAGTTCTTTGACCTGTTCGACGTTCCAGCCGCGGCACATCGCGGACAGCTGCTCGCGCATCCGCTCCATCTGATCGTGGTCCGCGCCGCCTGCGAGGAACACGAACTGGACATACGCGGTCCGCAACGCGGTCCTGCGGTTGATCAGTCCGCCTTGGTAGAAGGACTTGCTGAAGGTGAGTGTGCTCGACTTCGCAATGACCGTCTTGTCCAGGTCAAAGAAGGCCGCTGTGCGAGGCAAGGAGTGGTTTTCCACGATGCTGAGCATAGGCGCCCGCCATTCGGCGTAAGGTGTGGCGCGTGGGTTTGCCTGAGAGGGCTCTCGGGTACACCATGGAAGTCACGGATCGTTCGCGACCGTGCTAACCCGGCCCGACTCCTCCCCCCCCGAGTCGGCCGTGGGGACGACCCCCGCTCTCCCCCCCGGCGGGGGTCGTCGCATGTCCGGGTGGGTTTTTCCTGATCTCCAGGCGCTCGTGAGGCCCTCTGGCCGCCTCGCGGGCGCCGTTTTGGTGCGCCCTCGGGTCGTCGCTCTCCGTAGTTGAGGTGCTGCGCTGTGGAAGCTGCCCGAGCTTTCGCCCGTTTGGGCGGTGGCGATATTCACAGGCGTCGCGATGTCCACAGTTTTCGACCAAGATCCACATGATTTCCGAGATCGCCCCACCGTGATTCCAACGCGTCCTGCCGACGGCGAGTTCACGTCAGGTTCCGTTTGCCGGACGCGTATGGCCGGTTCGTATCGGCCGTTCATATGGAGACCGGTTGCCGGTTCTTCACACGAGCGGGAACAGCGGGGCCGCAGCGAGCCTGCACCGCGGGTCACGCAAGAGCGTGAAGAACGCGAAGAGCAGCGAAGGGGCTGGAGATCGTGGCGGGAGCCATCACGTACGACGGCCCGTCCGTCGCCGAGGGGCGGCGGACGGGCCCACTGATCGTCACCGAGGACGCGGAGCTCCTCGACGACCTGCTGCGCCTGTGCGCGGCGGCGGGAGCCAGACCCGAGGTCCATCCCGCGGCGCCGCAGCGCCGGGGCAGCTGGGAGGCCGCGCCGCTCGTCCTCGTCGGAGACGACGCGGCCCGGCGCGTGCGGTCGGCCACGCGTCGAGGCGGAGTGGTGCTGGTCGGACGGGACCAGGACGATCCCGGTGTCTGGCGGCGCGCGGTGGAGATCGGCGCCGATCATGTCCTGCTGCTGCCGGAAGGCGAGCAGTGGCTCATCGACCGCATCGCCGACGTGGTCGAAGGGGTCAGGCGGCCCGCGCTCACCGTGGGCGTGATCGGCGGCCGGGGCGGCGCCGGCGCTTCCACACTCGCGTGCGCCCTCGCCGTCACCTCCGCGCGAGAGGGGCGGCGCACCCTGCTCGTGGACGCGGATCCCCTGGGCGGCGGTCTCGACGTACTGCTCGGTGGCGAGAGCACCGAAGGGCTTCGCTGGCCGGCGTTCGCCGCCTCCCGGGGCAGGGTCGGCGGCGGCGCGCTGGAGGAGTCCCTGCCCGAGCTGCACGCGCTGCGCGTGCTCAGCTGGGACCGCGGGGACACCGTGGCCATCCCGCCCCAGGCGGTCCGTGCCGTTCTCGCCGCGGGCCGCAGACGCGGTGGCGCGGTCGTGGTCGACCTCCCGCGGCGCGTGGACGAGGGGGTCGCGGAGGTCCTGGCACAGGTGGACCTCGGGGTCATGGTGGTTACCGCCGAACTGCGCGCCGTGGCGGCCGCACGGCGCGTCGCCTCGGCCGTCGGCATGGTCCTCGGAGATCTGCGGGTCGCGGTGCGCGGGCCGTTCGTCCACGGACTCGACGCCCGGGAGGTGGCACATCTGATGGGGCTGCCGCTGGTCGGCGAAGTGCCCTCGGAGACGACTCCGGCCGACGGGTCCGTGCCGCCCGGAGGCGCCGCGCGCGCACCACTGGCCCGGTTCTGCTCGGCCTTCTGGGGGCGGGCTTTCGACGGGGCGGGTGAGTGACGGATGAGCGGCGGCTGGAATACGGCGACGAGCCATGGGCCGAAGGCGGAGCCCCGTACGAGGTCGGGGGCGGCTGCGAGGCCGACGTCGGAGCCGTACGGGCGGGCGGGTGCGGAGAGAGGGCCGGATCCGGTCGGGAGGCCGGTCACGATCGGGCGGTCGGCCGCGGCCGTGGGGCCGGAGCACGCGACGGGTTCCGGATTTGGCTCCGACGGGCGAACGCGTCTGCTGGACGGAGTGCGCGAATGGCTGGCCGAGAGCGGGGCCGAACCGACACCGGCGCGCGTGGCGCAGGCTCTGCGGGAGCAGGGACGGGTGCTGGGCGACGCGGAAGTGCTGGGTGCGGCGCGGCAGCTGCGTTCCGAGCTGGTCGGCAGCGGCCCGCTGGAACCGCTGCTCGCCGACCCGTCCGTCACGGACGTCCTGGTGTCCGCGCCCGACCGGGTGTGGGTGGACCGGGGCGGCGGCCTCGAGTTGACGGCGGTGTCCTTCCCGGACGCGGCAGCCGTACGGCGACTCGCGCAGCGGCTGGCGGCCGTGGCCGGACGACGGCTGGACGACGCCCGGCCATGGGCTGATGCCCGACTGCCGGACGGCACCCGGCTGCACGCGGTCCTGCCCCCGGTCGCCGTCGGATGCACCTGCTTGTCCTTGCGCGTGGTACGTCCACGGGCGTTCACCCTGCACGAGCTGATGGCGGCGGGGACGGTGCCACCGGGCGGTGACCGCGTCCTGCGGGCCCTGATCGCCTCCCGGCTCTCCTTCGTGATCAGCGGCGGCACCGGCACGGGCAAGACCACACTGCTGAGCGCCCTGCTGGGCGTGGTGGGTCCCGCGGAGCGGATCGTGCTGGCGGAGGACTCGGCGGAGCTGCGGCCCGATCACCCGCACGTGGTGCGCCTCGAGGGACGGCCCGCGAACCAGGAGGGCGTGGGCCTCGTGGAGCTCCAGGACCTGGTGCGGCAGGCGCTGCGCATGAGACCCGATCGCCTTGTGGTCGGTGAGGTGCGCGGGCCCGAGGTGGTGTCGCTGCTGGCCGCCCTCAACACGGGTCACGAGGGCGGGTGCGGGACCCTCCACGCGAACGCGGCGGCCCAGGTGCCCGCACGGCTGGAGGCGCTCGGCACGGCGGCCGGCCTCGACCGCGCGGCGCTGCACAGCCAGTTGTCCGCCGCGCTGTCGGTCGTCCTGCATCTGGTGCGCGACCGCAGGGGACGGCGCCGGATCGCGGAGGTCCATGTGCTGGAACGGGACACGTCGGGGCTCGTGGTGACCGTACCCGCGCTCCGCTGGGGGCTCGAGGCGTTCACACGGGAGCGGGGGTGGGAGCGGCTGAGGGAGCTGCTTCGGGCGGGCGACGACGCGGGCGACGGGGGTGAGGTGCCGTGACGGGTTTCGGACGGATGCCCGAAGGTGTGGGGCTCGCCTGCGCCGGTGCGGCGGCTTGGATGACGTGCGGCTCGAGAGCGGGGCTGCGCCGAGCCCGGCGGCTGCTGGCGGGCGGAGGGACGGCGGAACGCCCGGGCTCTCGGCCCTGGGACCGTGTGCGCGGGTGGACGCGTCGGTTGTCCGCCCGGTGGCCCCTGTGGGCGCCGGTCGCCGTGGGCGCGCTGATCGCGCTGCTCTCGGCGTCCGTCCTGCCCTTGCCGGCCGGGATCGCGGGGGTTCCTCTGCTGCGCCGGGTACGCATGGCGCAGGCGGAGCGGCGGGCACGGGACGAGCGGGACGCGGCGGTGATCGCGCTGTGCGCGACCCTCGCCGGAGAGGTGCGCGCGGGACGCCAGCCGGGCGAGGCGCTGCTGCGAGCGGCACGCGAGTCGGCGGGACTGGGGCAGGCGCAGGCGGCCGTACTGGCGGCGGCGCGCTTCGGGGGCGATGTGCCGAGCGCTCTCCTTCAAGCGGCGCGACGACCGGGCGTCGAGGGACTGTCGGGGCTCGCAGCGTGCTGGCGAGTGGCCGTGGACCGGGGCGCCGGCCTCGCGGCCGGGCTCGAGCGGCTGGAAGCGGCCCTGCGTGCCGATCGCGACCAGCGCGCCGATCTGCAGGCCCAGTTGGCGGGCTCCCGGTCCACCGCCGTCCTGCTCGCGGGACTGCCGGTTCTCGGTCTTCTGCTGGGCACCGCGCTCGGGGCTCACCCGCTGCGGGTGCTGTTGCACAGCGGCCCGGGACTCGCCTGTCTGGGGATCGGGGGCGCGTTGGAGGGGGCCGGGGTGTGGTGGGCCATGCGGATTGTGCGAGGGGCGGAGGCGGCATGAGCGAGGAAGTTGTCCACAGGCTGGGGATGCTCTGCGCGGTGCTGGCGCTGTGGTGGGCAGGCTCGGAGCTCGCCCACGCGCGACGCGAGCGGAGGGCACGGAGCCGGTTGGGAACCGTACTGGAGCGGCGTGACGGGCCACCGACACGGGGCCTCCCCCGACTCGTCGGACGGTGGGCCGGGGAACACGGCGGCACGTGGCTCGGTGCCCGGGGCAGGAACGCCGTGCACGCGTGGCTTTTGGCCGGTGGGGCTCTGTGCGCCGGCTGGGTGCTGCTCGGCGGGTGGGGCGGGGCGGCAGCCGGACTGGTCGTCGGGCTCGGCGTCGCACGATGGCGGGACCGGCAGGTGCGAGGCCGGCTCATGGAGGAGTACGACCCAACCGAGGCGGCCCGGCAACTGCCCCTGGCCGCGGATCTGCTGGCGGCCTGCGTCGCGGCGGGCGCGAGTCCCGTGGCCGCCGCCCAGGCGGTTGGCGAGGCCCTGCAGGGACCGGTGGGCGCGCGGCTGGCACGGGGCGCCGCGGAGATACGGCTCGGGGCCGAACCGGCCGAGGCCTGGCAGCGGCTCGGCGCACTTCCCGGCGCCGCGGCGCTGGCACGACTCCTGGAGCGTGCGGGGGATTCCGGTGTCCCCGCGGCCGCACAGGTCGGACGCCTCGCGGCGGAGGCCCGGGCGGAGTGGAGCCGGGCGGCGACGGCGCGGGCACGACGTGCGGGGGTGATGGTCACCGTCCCGGTGGGCCTGTGTTTCCTGCCCGCCTTCATCGCGATCGGCGTGCTTCCCGTGGTGATCGGGCTCGCGGGCGGACTGCTGGGCGGAGGTGGTGGATGACAGCACGCGAACCGCGCAGGTCGCACGAGAGGTGCGAGAGCGCGGGTGCCGGGGCGCACGTCCCGGACGCGAACAGGCGAACAGGCAAAGACGCGAAGAAGCACCGACAGACCAGATCAGCCAAGCGAACAGACCAGACCGGATCAGCGGACAGATCAATGGATCGTGAACCTCACGGGGGCAGGTATGAGCGGGAAAGCAGTGGTACGGGCAGGAGCGGGACGTGTCAGGACCATGGGGCGCGCGGCGATGCGCCGTGTGCGGGCGCTGGTGCGCGTGGACCGCGGCATGGTCACGTCCGAGTACGCGGTGGGGATCATCGCAGCCGTGGCCTTCGCGGCGGTGCTCTACAAGGTGCTGACGAGCGGGCAGGTCAGCGCGGAGTTGCAGAGCATCGTGAAACGGGCGCTCGATGTGCACATGTGACGGGATGACGGGTCCCGGAGAGGAAGGGCGGCCCTCTGATGTGGGATGGCGCGGCCGCGACCGGGACCGCGGGTTCGTGACGGCGGAGACCGCGGTCGCCCTTCCCGCCCTGGTGCTCTTCGCCATGGGCCTCGTCTGGGCCCTGCTGGCCGTGTCCACGCAGCTCCAGTGCGCGGACGCGGCCAGGACGGGAGCCCGCGCGGCGGCCCGGCAGGAGCCCGCGGCAGTGGTCCAGGACATGGTCCGGCAGGCCGCGCCCCACGGGGCGCGGGTGGCGGTGAGCCGGCAAGGCGATCTGGTGCGGGTGACGGTCGCCGCCCGTCCACCCGGCCCGGCCTCGCTGTCGCTGCAACTGCACGGTGAGGCGGTGGCGATGGCGGAGGACACGGTGGGGGTGGCTCCATGACGCGGCGGCGCCAGGCTGACGACCGGGGTTCGGCGACGGTCTGGGCCGTCTGCGCCATCGGCGCCCTGTGTGCCGTGTTCGGGGTTCTGCTGGCCCAGGGAGAGGCCGTGCTGGCTCGTCATCGGGCAGCCGCGGCGGCGGACCTGGCGGCGCTCGCCGCCGCCGATCTCCGGACGGCTGGAGAGGTCGTGGCCTGCCGCGGCGCGGGACGCGTGGCAGCGGCCCAGGGCGGCAGGCTCGTGCGGTGTGCGGTCGTGGGGGAGCTGTCCGATGTCACGGCCGCCTGGGGTTCCGGGCTGTTCGCCGCCGAGGTCAGGGCGAGAGCGGGGCCGGCCCGGCCGACGGCGCCCGAGGGCCCCGCGGTGCCCTCGCTTCCGACGGGGCCCCGGAACCCCGGAGCGCCCTCACTCCCGTCCCGGGTGCGCGCCGGGCGCCCCGACCGGGGCCTCTTCGCCGGGCGCTCCCCGCAGGAGCACGGTGAGCAGCCGCACGGCCCCCCTCTTGTGCAGCGGGTCGTTGCCGTTGCCGCACTTGGGGGACTGGATGCAGGACGGACAGCCCGCCTCGCACTCGCAGGACGCGATGGCCTGACGGGTGGCGGCGAGCCAGGCGCGGGCCGTGTGGAAGGCCCGCTCCGCGAAGCCCGCGCCGCCCGGATGACCGTCGTACACGAAGACGGTGGGAAGCAGGGTGTCCGGGTGCAGCGGCACGGAGACGCCCCCGATGTCCCAGCGGTCGCAGGTGGCGAAGAGAGGCAGCATGCCGATGGAGGCGTGCTCGGCGGCGTGCAGGGCGCCGCCGAGGATCTCCGGGCTGATCCGGGCCTGGTCGAGCTGGTCCTCGGTGACCGTCCACCACACCGCGCGCGTGCGCAGGGTGCGGGGCGGAAGGTCCAGCTTCGTCTCGCCCAGGACCTCACCCGTGATCAGGCGCCGCCGCAGGAAGGAGACGACCTGGTTGGTGACCTCGACGGAGCCGTAGCAGAGCCGGCCCTCGCCCCAGGGGATCTCGGTGTCCGTCTCCAGGACGGAGATGGCGGTCGTGTCCCGGGCGACCGTCGCGTAGGGCGGGTTCGCCTCCTCGACCAGGGCGACGGAGTCCTCCAGGTCGAGTGCGCGCACCAGATAGGTGCGTCCTTGGTGCAGATGGACGGCGCCCTCGTGGACCGACGTGTGCGCGGCGGACGCGTCGACCGTGCCGAGCAACCGGCCGGTGCCGGCCTCGACGACCTGGACGGGGCGTCCGCCCTGCCCGCGGATGTCCGCGAGGTCGGCGGCCCGCTCCCGGCGTGTCCAGTGCCAGGTATTCGTCCTGCGGCGCAGCAGCTTCGCTGCCTCCAGCTGCGGCAGGAGATCCGTGCAGGCGGGCCCGAACAGCTCGAGGTCCTCCTCGGTCAGCGGCAGCTCGGCCGCCGCCGCGCACAGGTGCGGGGCCAGGACGTAGGGGTTGTCGGGATCGAGCACGGTGGATTCCACGGGCCGGTCGAAGAGCGCCTCGGGGTGGTGGACGAGGAAGGTGTCCAACGGGTCGTCCCGGGCGATCAGTACCGCGAGGGCACCCTGCCCGGCGCGCCCGGCGCGGCCCGCCTGCTGCCACAGGGAGGCTCGTGTGCCCGGATAGCCGGCGATGAGGACGGCGTCCAGCCCCGACACGTCCACACCGAGTTCGAGGGCGGTGGTGGCGGCGAGACCGAGCAGCTCCCCGGAGTGCAGCGCGCGTTCCAGGGCGCGGCGCTCCTCGGGAAGATAACCGCCGCGGTAGGCGGCCACACGCCGGGCCAGGGAGCGGTCGACCTCGGCCAGGCGCTCCTGGGCGATCACGGAGATCAGTTCGGCGCCGCGGCGGGAGCGGACGAACGCGACCGAGCGGACGCCCTGCACGGTCAGGTCGGTCAGCAGGTCGGCGGTCTCGGCGGTGGCGGTACGCCGTACGGGCGCGCCCTTCTCGCCGTGCAGATCGGTGAGAGGGGGCTCCCACAGGGCGAAGACCAGCTCGCCGCGCGGTGAGGCGTCGTCGGCGACCTCGACGACGGGCAGACCGGTGAGACGGCGTGCCGCCACCGAGGGCTCGGCGGCGGTCGCCGAGGCCAGCAGGAAGACGGGGGAGGCGCCGTACCGGGCGCACAGGCGGCGCAGCCTGCGCAGCACCTGGGCGACATGGGAGCCGAAGACGCCCCGGTAGGTGTGGCACTCGTCGATGACGACGTACCTCAGGGCGCGCAGAAAGGAGGACCAGCGGGGGTGCGAGGGCAATACGCCGCGGTGCAGCATGTCGGGGTTGGTGAGGACGTAGTTGGCGTACTGGCGCACCCATTCGCGTTCTTCCGGCGGTGTGTCGCCGTCGTACACGGCGGGGCGGATCGCCGTGCCCAGGGGCTGTGAGAGTTCCTTCACGGAACGGCACTGATCCGCTGCGAGGGCCTTGGTCGGGGCCAGGTAGAGGGCGGTGGCACCGCGTCCGTTCGGGGCCTCGGAGCCGTCCAGCAGGCCCGAGAGCACCGGCGTGAGGTAGGCCAGCGACTTGCCCGAGGCCGTGCCCGTGGCCACGATCACCGAGTCGCCGTCCAGGGCGTGTTCGGCGGCGAGTGCCTGGTGGGCCCAGGGATGCTCGATGCCCGCCGCCCGCACGGCGGCGATCACCTCGGCGCGGATCCGTTCGGGCCAGACGGCATGGCGGCCCGGTCGCGGGGGCAAGTGCTCCGTATGAGTGATGCGCGCAGCCCGGCTCGGTCCCGAGGCGAGCCGGTCCAGCACCGTGCCCGGCGAGAGGCGGGACACGGGGTCCGTCGGGGGCCGATCGGATCGGTGATTCTTGGCCATTGGCACCGAGTGTGTCACTGGCGTGACGGACAATGGGCTGAAGGCGTCGTGCACGCCTGCCGGTAAGTGATTGAATGCCATCGCGGCTGGCGAACCGTCCTGGGCTCTGCCGAGATGTCCCGAGGGCGACCGCTCGATAGCAAGGTGCTGGAGGATCCGTGGACCTGTCCTTGTCGACCCGTACCGTCGGCGATCGTACGGTCGTCGAAGTCGGTGGCGAAATCGACGTATATACCGCGCCCAAGCTGCGTGAGCAGCTGGTCGAGCTGGTCAACGACGGGAATTTCCACCTCGTCGTCGACATGGAGGGTGTCGACTTCCTCGACTCCACCGGGCTCGGCGTGCTGGTGGGCGGCTTGAAGCGTGTCCGGGCCCATGAGGGCTCCCTGCGCCTGGTGTGCAACCAGGAGCGCATTCTCAAGATCTTCCGCATCACCGGTCTCACCAAGGTGTTCCCGATTCACACCTCGGTCGAGGAAGCGGTAGCGGCCAACGACTGACCCGGTCCGGGGCCCTGGGCCCCGGACCGGCAGAAGTAAGCGGGGGACCGGTCTTGCACGGCCCGGTCCCCTGACCGCACGCCCGAAGTTCCGAGGGGGACGCATGGCCACCGTTGAACTCCTCTTCAGCGCGCTGCCCGAGCATGTCAGGACCGCCCGACTGGTGGCGGCCGCGGTGGCGCGCAGGGCTGGAGTGGAGGAGGCCGTACTCGACGAGCTCAGGCTCGCCGTGGGCGAGGCCTGTACCCGGGCCGTCGGACTGCACCAGAGCAACGGCATCTCGGCGCCGGTGCGGGTGCTGCTGACCGAGGAGGAGAAGCAGTTCTCCATCGAGGTCGGTGACGAGGCGCCGCACGCGGTGCCTGGTGAGAGTGCGCCGGGTGCCACCGGCGCCGGCGAGAAGGATGCGGAGGCCGAGGAGGACGAAATGGGCCTCGCGGTCATCAGCGGTCTCGTCGACGACGTCGAGGTCACCGCCGGACAGTCCGGCGGGCAGATCAGGATGAGCTGGCCGACACTGCCGCCCGCCACGCTCCCTGCCTGATCTCCTCGGGGCCCTGCTGCCCTGCGGCTGTGCGAGTACCTCTCGGAGGATGTGAAGGGCCCTGCCTCGTGCGGGGCCCTTTCCTTGTGCCGCCGACCGCCGACCGCCGACCGCCGACCGCCGACCGCCGACCGGTCCGTACGCCGCACTCCGTCGCCGCACGCCAGCCACGTCGCCACCCCCGTCGCCCCCACCTGCGCGGACGGATTCGTGAATTACTTCACGATCAATCGGGCGATCATTTGATCAAGAAGTAATCCAGTCAATGGTTTTGAGGCATTAGCTCTTTCGGGTTCAGTGGCGCACGTGCGATCTTTACCTGAAGAGCATGTGAAGGCCAATTCCGTTTACCGCGCTCTGTTTTGATCAGGTTCAGATCCCTAGAATCCGTCCACATCTTGAGCTCAGCCCAAGCGTCAAGGAGGACGAATGGCGGGGCTTTCTACCCCTCAGCAGTTTGATCACCCCACCTCTCTCGCAGCCGCAGTACTGACCGACAGCAACCGCCTGATCGTGGTGGTCATCGGTGCTGTCGCCCTGGCGGCCCTTGTGGTCGCCGGGATCCTGGTGCGCCAGGTGCTCGCGGCGGGCGAGGGAACCGACAGCATGAAGAAGATCGCGGCGGCGGTCCAGGAAGGCGCGAACGCCTATCTGGCCCGGCAGCTACGGACCCTCGGCGTATTCGCCGTGGTCGTGTTCTTCCTGCTGTTGCTGTTGCCCGCGGACGACTGGAGTCAGCGCGCCGGACGATCGGTGTTCTTCCTGATCGGCGCGGTGTTCTCGGCGGCCACCGGCTATATCGGCATGTGGCTCGCCGTGCGAAGCAATGTGCGGGTCGCCGCAGCGGCACGCGAGGCGACCCCGGCGAAGGGTGAGGCGGAAAAGGACCTCACCACTGTTTCGCACAAGGCAATGAAGATCGCGTTCCGCACGGGCGGCGTCGTAGGCATGTTCACGGTGGGGCTCGGCCTGCTGGGCGCCTCCTGCGTAGTGCTGGTGTACGCGGCGGACGCGCCGAAGGTCCTGGAGGGCTTCGGCCTGGGCGCGGCGCTCATCGCCATGTTCATGCGTGTCGGAGGCGGCATCTTCACCAAGGCCGCCGACGTCGGCGCCGACCTGGTCGGCAAGGTCGAGCAGGGCATTCCGGAGGACGATCCGCGCAATGCCGCGACCATCGCCGACAATGTGGGCGACAACGTCGGCGACTGCGCGGGCATGGCGGCCGACCTCTTCGAGTCGTACGCCGTGACGCTGGTCGCCGCGCTGATCCTCGGCAAGGCTGCCTTCGGCAACTCGGGCCTGGCGTTTCCGCTGATCGTGCCGGCCATCGGCGTCGTGACCGCGATGATCGGCATCTTCGCCGTGGCGCCGCGCCGCTCCGACCGCAGCGGCATGTCCGCGATCAACCGGGGCTTCTTCATCTCCGCGGTGATCTCGCTGGCCCTGGTCGCGGTGGCCGTCTACACCTATCTGCCGTCGACGTACGCCGGTCTCAAGGGCATCTCCGACGCGGCCGTCCGCGCCAAGGACGGGGACCCGCGGATCCTCGCGCTGGTCGCGGTGGCCATCGGCATCGTGCTCGCCGCCGTGATCCAGCAGCTCACCGGCTATTTCACCGAGACCACCCGGCGCCCGGTGCGGGACATCGGCAAGACCTCGCTGACGGGCCCCGCCACGGTGGTGCTCGCCGGTATCTCCGTCGGTCTGGAATCGGCCGTCTACACCGCGCTGCTGATCGGGCTCGCCGTGTACGGAGCGTTCCTGCTCGGCGGTACGTCGATCATGCTCGCGCTGTTCGCGGTGGCGCTGGCCGGCACGGGTCTGCTCACCACGGTCGGCGTCATCGTCGCCATGGACACCTTCGGTCCGGTCTCCGACAACGCGCAGGGCATCGCCGAGATGTCCGGTGACGTCGAGGGCGCCGGCGCCCGGGTGCTCACCGACCTGGACGCGGTGGGCAACACCACCAAGGCGATCACCAAGGGCATCGCCATCGCCACCGCCGTCCTCGCCGCCTCGGCGCTGTTCGGCTCGTACCGCGACGCGATCACCACCGCGGCGCAGGACGTGGGCGAGAAGGTGGGCGACGGCGGGCCGATGAGTCTGGTCATGGACATCTCCCAGCCCAACAACCTGGTCGGCCTCATCGTGGGCGCGGCGGTCGTCTTCCTCTTCTCGGGGCTGGCGATCAACGCGGTGTCGCGGTCGGCGGGGGCGGTGGTCTACGAGGTGCGCCGGCAGTTCCGTGAGAAGCCGGGGATCATGAATTTCACGGAGACACCGGAGTACGGCAAGGTCGTCGACATCTGCACCAAGGACGCCCTGAGGGAGCTGGCCACCCCGGGTCTGCTCGCCGTGTTGGCGCCCATCGCCCTGGGCTTCACGCTCGGCGTCGGCGCGCTCGGCGCCTATCTCGCGGGGGCGATCGGCACCGGCACGTTGATGGCGGTCTTCCTCGCCAACTCCGGTGGTGCCTGGGACAACGCCAAGAAGCTCGTCGAGGACGGCCACCACGGCGGCAAGGGCAGTGAGGCACATGCCGCGACGGTGATCGGCGACACCGTCGGTGACCCCTTCAAGGACACGGCGGGCCCGGCGATCAACCCGCTGCTGAAGGTGATGAACCTGGTGTCGCTGCTCATCGCGCCCGCGGTGATCAAGTTCTCGTACGGCAGCGACAAGAGCCTGGCCGTGCGGATCGTGATCGCGGTGCTCGCGATCGCCGTGATCGTGTTCTCGGTGTACGTGTCCAAGCGGCGCGGTATCGCCGTGGGTGACGAAGACAACGCCGAGCGGGTGTCCAAGTCCGCTGATCCGGCGGTGGTTTCGTAGCCGGTTCCCCGGCACCCGCTGATCCGCCAGGTCAGGCACGGATCGAAGGGCGGGCGCGCGGCAGCTCGCAGAGCGCCGCGCGCCCGCCCTTTCCGCGTGCGTGTCCGTGCCCGCATCGCTCTTCGTGACCCTTGTCTCTCTTGGTGTAAATGCATGCGAATGCCACCAAAAGGGAAAGGTGGTGCTCGGGTGTCGCCCGGTCGCCGTGTATGTTCCGGGGCCGAAGAGCCATGGAAGGGACCGATCCGGTGAACAAGAAGCTCGGAGCCGCACTGTCGGGCGGTGCGGTACTGGTACTGGCGCTGTCGGGATGCAGCAGCAGCGACAAGGGCAGCTCCGCCGAGGACAAGCTGGGCCCGTGGGCCAAGCAGGTCTGCGTCGCCATGCAGCCGCAGACCGAGAAGATCAAGGCCGCCAGCGCCGCCATCGGGAACGAGACGTCGCAGGACACCCCGCCGGAGCGCGTCCAGAAGGCCGACGCGCAGGCGTTCCAGGACATGTCCGACGCGTACAAGGCGATCGGCACGGCTGTCCAGAAGGCGGGGACTCCTGAGGTCGAGGGCGGCGCGACCCGCCAGAAGAACGTGGTGGCGGGGCTCAACGGCGTCTCCGCGTCCTTCGTGGACCTGAAGAAGCAGGTGAACGCGCTCGACACCAAGGACCAGACGAAGTTCGCCGCGGGCCTCAACGACCTCTCGGCGCAGTACACCAAGGTGGTCGGCCGCGCGCGGGACGTCCTGAACGAGCTCCAGGCAGGCGACGTCGGCAAGGCGATGACGCAGCAGGAGAGCTGCAAGCCCGCTCCGGCCTCCGCCACCCCCTCTGCCGCGCCCTCCGCCGGTCAGTCCTCGCCCGCTCCGTCCGCCACGGCGTCCAAGAGCGGCTGAACCGCCACCGCGTCCACGGTCGGCCGACCCGCGTCGCACCCCAGGTCGGTCGGCCGGCGTCGCGCCCGGGATCGGCCGGCCGAGGCCGTGCCCGAGGTCGGCTGACCGGCGCCGTGTCCGAGCCGGGCGACCCGGCGCCGTGTCCAGTGCCGTCGGATCGGCGCGTCGAACGCGTGCCCGCGCCACAATGGGGGCGTGAGTAACTCCAGTGCGGGCACGCTGCCCTCCACCGACCGTACCGACGTCACCGCGCGGCTGCGCGAGGCCCTGCTCGCGGCCTCCTTCACCGCCGACGGGCTCCTCGACCTGCTCGGGGCACCGGCGTACGCGGCGCTCGCGCGGAGCGAGACCGTGCCCGCGCTCCGGGCGACACGCGGCGACACGCCGCTGGAGACGCTCGTACGACTGTTCCTCCTGCAACAGCCCGTGCCGCACGCGCGCGTGACGGATGTCCTGCCCGTCGACGCGTGCGTGGAGGCCGGCTGGCTGCTGCGCACCGGCGGGGACGAACTCGCCGCGACCGTGGACGTACGGCCGTACGGGGGACCGGAGGGCGAGGACTGGTTCATCGTCTCCGACCTGGGCTGCGCGGTCGGCGGTGCCGGCGGTGTCTCCGGTCGCGGCGGCACCGCGGACGCGGAGGTGGTCCTCGGCGTCGGCGGCGCCTCCACCACGCTCGCCGGGATCACCGTGCGGACCCCCGTCGCCGCCGCCCTCGACCTCGGCACGGGCTCCGGCATCCAGGCACTGCATGCCGCCCGGCACGCCACCCGCGTGACCGCGACGGACGTCAACCCGCGTGCCCTGCACATCACCGCGCTCACCCTCGCCCTGTCCGGGGCGCCGGCCGCGGATCTGCGCCAGGGTTCACTCTTCGAGCCGATCCGGGACGACGAGTCGTACGACCTGATCGTCTCCAACCCGCCCTTCGTCATCTCGCCCGGCGCGCGGCTCACCTACCGCGACGGCGGAATGGGCGGGGACGATCTGTGCCGCACGCTCGTCCAGCAGTCGGGGGAGCGGCTGAACGAGGGCGGGTTCGCGCAGTTCCTCGCCAACTGGCAGCACGTGGAGGGGGAGGACTGGCAGGACCGGCTGCGTTCCTGGGTGCCGCGCGGCTGTGACGCCTGGATCGTGCAGCGCGAGGTCCAGGACGTGACGCAGTACGCCGAGTTGTGGCTGCGGGACGCGGGCGATCACCGCGGTGGATCGGCCGACTACCAGGCGCGGTACGACGCGTGGCTCGACGAGTTCGAGGAGCGCAAGGTGCGGGCGGTCGGCTTCGGCTGGATCGCGATGCGCAGGACGGACGCCGCGGAGCCGTCCATCACGGTCGAGGAGTGGCCGCACCCGGTCGAACAGCCGCTCGGGGACACGGTGCGTGCCCACTTCGACCGGGTCGACTACCTCCGGGCGCACGACGACGCGTCCCTGCTCGCCGGGCACTTCACCCTCGCCGCCGAGGTCGTCCAGGAGCAGGTCGGGCTGCCGGGCGCCGAGGACCCGGAGCATGTCGTGCTGCGCCAGAACCGCGGCATGCGCAGGGCCACCAGGGTGGACACCGTCGGCGCGGGCTTCGCCGGGGTCTGCGACGGCACGCTGAGCGCGGGACGGATCCTCGACGCGATCGCCCAGCTGGTCGGCGAGGACCCCGTGGCGCTGCGCGATCGGACACCGGCGCAGATCAGGCTGCTGGTCGAACAGGGCTTCCTGGAGCCCGCGCGGCCGCGAGGCGCGTGACGGGCGGACAGCGGACCGGCGGACCGGAGGAGGAGCGGAGGGGCGGACGGCAGACGGGCGCCCGGGCAGGTAGGAGGCCCGGCTCGCCTCGGACGCCTCGGACGCC
This sequence comes from Streptomyces sp. NPDC048664, assembly GCF_040650555.1. Lineage (NCBI taxonomy): Bacteria > Bacillati > Actinomycetota > Actinomycetes > Kitasatosporales > Streptomycetaceae > Streptomyces > Streptomyces sp. NPDC048664. The sequence continues at coordinate 198,375 of NZ_JBEZHK010000006.1, forward strand.
CCGGACGAGGCGGACTAGCCGGACGAGCCGGGCAACAGTGGCGTGTCGGCTACAGGAAGGGAATCCGGTCAACAACGCGACGACAGCCGTGCCCGCCGCTGTCGCTGAAGCTGTGGCCGTCGCCATGCCCGTCGCCGTGCTCGCGGCCGCCGAGTCCCTCACGGCCGTCGACCCCCTCGCCGCGGGACGGGCGTGCCCCTGCCACGAGGGGCGTGGCCCGTGGCGAGAGGCCGTGCCCGACGCCCGGGAACGCATGATCCGTGTCGGGAAGGGTGTGAACCGTGTCGCATCCGCCATCCCCGACGGCCTCGCCCGACGATCCGCCCCCGCCGCCACGGCAGGGTGCCTCGTCCGCCGGTGAGAGCACGCTTGACGCCCTGACGCCGCCCGGCCCCCGGTAACCGGGAGGTCACCCTCCGGATGGGCCTCGGATGGCCGCTCACCACTCCGGGCGGCAGGAATGCCGGTAGTCGGGTTACCGTTCGAGTGGCCGTTGCGGGCTTTTCCCGTTTGACACGGGGGCGGGATGTACCGTCACACTCCGCAGCGTCACCATGACCTGACCCCGGGGCCAAGGCTCAGGGAGAGGCCCCAGTCGACCGGAGAGAAGAGCGAAGTTGTCCCCGACCAGCGAGACCGCAGAGGGCGGCCGCCGACTCGTCATCGTCGAGTCGCCTGCCAAGGCGAAGACGATCAAGGGCTACCTCGGCCCCGGCTACATCGTCGAGGCGAGCGTCGGGCACATCCGCGACCTTCCGAACGGCGCCGCGGAGGTGCCCGAGAAGTACACCGGTGAGGTGCGGCGCCTCGGCGTCGACGTCGAGCACGACTTCCAGCCGATCTACGTCGTCAACGCGGACAAGAAGGCTCAGGTCAAGAAGCTCAAGGATCTGCTGCGCGAGTCCGACGAACTCTTCCTCGCCACCGATGAGGACCGCGAGGGCGAGGCCATCGCCTGGCACCTCCAGGAGGTGCTGAAGCCGAAGGTCCCGGTCAAGCGGATGGTGTTCCACGAGATCACCAAGGACGCGATCCAGCAGGCCGTACGCAACCCCCGCGAGCTGAACCAGAAGCTGGTCGACGCCCAGGAGACCCGCCGCATCCTCGACCGCCTCTACGGCTACGAGGTCTCGCCCGTGCTGTGGAAGAAGGTCATGCCGCGGCTGTCGGCGGGCCGCGTCCAGTCCGTGGCGACCCGGCTCGTCGTGGAGCGGGAGCGGGAGCGCATCGCGTTCCGCTCCGCCTCGTACTGGGACCTGACCGGCACCTTCGCCACGGGCCGCGCCGGCGACGCCTCCGACCCGTCGTCGCTGGTGGCGCGGCTCACGAACGTCGACGGCAAGCGCGTCGCGCAGGGCCGTGACTTCGACTCCCTCGGACAGCTGAAGAGCGCCAACACGCTCCACCTCGACGAGCAGAACGCCCGCGCGCTCGCCGCCGCCCTGGAGAACACCCGGTTCTCGGTGCGCTCGGTCGAGTCCAAGCCCTACCGGCGTTCGCCCTACGCGCCCTTCCGTACGACGACGATGCAGCAGGAGGCCAGCCGCAAGCTCGGCTTCGGCGCGAAGGCCACCATGCAGGTCGCGCAGAAGCTGTACGAGAACGGCTTCATCACGTACATGCGTACGGACTCCACGACCCTGTCGGACACGGCGATCTCCGCCGCCCGTGCCCAGGTCACCCAGCTGTACGGCGCGAACTACCTCCCCGAGAAGCCGCGCACCTACGCCGGCAAGGTCAAGAACGCCCAGGAGGCGCACGAGGCGATCCGGCCCTCGGGTGACCGCTTCCGCACCCCCGCCGAGACCGGGCTGACCGGCGACCAGTTCAGGCTGTACGAGCTGATCTGGATGCGGACGGTCGCGTCCCAGATGAAGGACGCCACCGGTAACTCCGTCACGGTCAAGATCGCCGGTACGGCGGCCGACGGACGGGACGCCGAGTTCAGCGCGTCCGGCAAGACCATCACCTTCCACGGCTTCCTGAAGGCGTACGTCGAGGGCGCCGACGACCCGAACGCCGAGCTCGACGACCGCGAGCGCCGGCTGCCGCAGGTCGGCGAGGGCGACGCGCTGAGCGCCGAGGAGATCACCGCCGACGGTCACGCGACCAAGCCGCCGGCCCGCTACACCGAGGCGTCGCTGGTCAAGGAGCTCGAAGAGCGCGAGATCGGCCGCCCGTCGACGTACGCGTCGATCATCGGCACGATCCTCGACCGCGGCTATGTCTTCAAGAAGGGCACCGCCCTGGTGCCGTCCTTCCTGTCCTTCGCCGTGGTCAACCTCCTGGAGAAGCACTTCGGCCGACTGGTCGACTACGACTTCACCGCCAAGATGGAGGACGACCTCGACCGCATCGCCCGCGGCGAGGCCAGGGCGGTGCCGTGGCTGAAGCGCTTCTACTTCGGCGAGGGCACCGGCGAGGGCGGCGCCGCGGACGCCGGGAACGGCGACGGGGACCACCTCGGCGGCCTCAAGGAACTGGTGACCGACCTGGGCGCGATCGACGCGCGCGAGGTGTCGTCGTTCCCCGTGGGCAACGACATCGTGCTGCGGGTCGGCCGCTACGGCCCGTACATCGAGCGCGGCGAGAAGGACACCGAGCAGCACCAGCGCGCCGACATCCCCGACGACATGGCGCCGGACGAGCTGTCCGTGGATCTGGCCGAGGAACTCCTCGCCAAGCCCAGCGGCGAGCGCGCGCTGGGCACCGACCCGGACACGCAGCGGCCGATCGTCGCCAAGGACGGCCGCTACGGGCCGTACGTCACGGAGATCCTCCCCGAGGGCACGCCGAAGACGGGCAAGAACGCCGTCAAGCCGCGCACGGCCTCGCTGTTCAAGTCGATGACCCTGGACACGGTGACCCTCGAGGACGCGCTGCAGCTGATGTCCCTGCCGCGTGTCGTCGGCGCGGACGCGGAAGGCGTGGAGATCACCGCGCAGAACGGCCGCTACGGCCCGTATCTGAAGAAGGGCACGGACTCGCGTTCGCTGCAGTCCGAGGATCAGCTCTTCACGATCACGCTGGAGGAGGCGCTGGCGATCTACGCCCAGCCCAAGCAGCGTGGCCGCGCCGCCGCCAAGCCGCCGCTGAAGGAGCTGGGCGAGGACCCGGTCAGCCAGAAGCCGGTCGTCGTCAAGGACGGGCGCTTCGGACCGTACGTCACCGATGGCGAGACCAACGCGACGCTCCGCTCCGATGACAGCGTCGAGACGATCACGCCCGAACGCGGCTTCGAACTGCTCGCGGAGAAGCGTGCCAAGGGGCCCGCCAAGAAGACGGCGAAGAAGACCGTCACCAAGAAGGCCGCGGCAAAGAAGGCACCGGCCAAGAAGACGGCGACGGCCGCCAAGAAGACGACGGCCAAGAAGACGACCGCGGCGAAGAAGACCGCCACGGCGAAGAAGACGGCCGCCGCGAAGACGGCGTCACCGGCCGCGGACGCGGGCGAGAGCTGAGGCTCGGCAGCAGCCGCGGTGTCCGGGAGCACCCGGGCGCCCCGGGGCCCCAGGTCCCGGGTACGGGGATTTCGTGACGGTCCCGTGGCCGGGGCGCGAGGGTCCCGTGCGGCCTCCGTGGTCGGCTCCACCGGCGCCACGCCCGGCCCGTGAACGCTTCACGATCACTTTGCGAAGTCGCACGCCCCTCCCTCACCTCGAGGGAGGGGCGTGCGCGTGTTCGGACGCCGCCGCGTGCTGTCGGTGGCTGCCGATAGGCTGAACGCATGACGCGAGCCGAGCAGCCAACGGCCCACACCCCGGCCCCCGACGAAGCCCTGGTCGCGGACTCCCGCGAACGAGCCGTCCGCGCCCTGCTGCGCGAGCCGCAGCTGAAGCGCCTGTGGAGCGCGCAGCTCGTGGGGAGCGCAGGCGATTTCCTTGCCCTGCTGGTCCTGGTGGCATTGACCCTCCAGGCAGCCATCGCCGAGGGCTCCTTCGGCGGCGGCTATCGCGGCGTGGCCTTCGCCGTCGCGGCCGTCTTCGGCGCGAGGATCCTCGCCACCCTGCTCTTCGGGGCCGTCCTGCTCGGCCCCCTGGGCGCACTGACATCCCAGGAGGGGCCGCTCGACCGCCGCTGGACCATGACGGTCGCGGACGGCCTGCGAGCGATCCTGCTGATCGTCGCCCCCCTCTGGATCGACTGGGTCCCGACCGGCGCACTCGCCTATCTGCTGGTCACCGCGTTCGTGACCGGTGTCGCCGAGCGCTTGTGGACGGTGTGCCGTGAGAGCGCGGCGCCCGCCCTGCTGCCCGCACCGCCCCTGGAGGGCGCGACGGTACGGCCGCTCCCGGACCACATGGACGCCCTGCGACGCCTGTCGCTGCGTACGGGATTCGCGGCGGTGCCCCTGGCCGCGGCCGGACTCGTCGCGGTATCGCTGGTGAACAACCTGCTGGGCACCGGCATCGCCTGGTTCGACCAGCACCAGGTGGCCCTGGCCTCGTATGTCGCGGCCGGACTCTTCGCGGCCTCCCTGTCGGTGGTCACCTCGCTCGAACTTCCCGCCACCCGCACGCCCCGCGCGCGCTCCCCGCTGGAGGGCCTGCGCCGGACCAGGACGGGTGCGGCCGCCGGCAAGGGCCGCACGGGAGCCATCCCGCTGCTGGTGCTCGCCTGCGCCGCCGTGGCCGGGGCGGTCTCGGGGGCCGTCGCGGTCTCCGTGCTCCAGGCCAAGGACCTGGGCGGTGGCCCGGTGCTGTTCGGCCTGCTCGTCCTGGCGCTGGCCGGCGGTGTCGCGGCCGGTATCCGTACGGCGCCCCGCATGCTGCCGTCGCTGTCGCGGCGTCGACTGCTCGCGCTGGCGATCGCCTTCACCGGGGTCGCGCTGCTGGCCGCGGGCCTGGTCCCGGACGTCACCAGCGTCCTGCTGATCACGGCGCTCGCGGGCATCGGCGCGGGAGTCGCCGCCAACACCGGGCACACCCTGCTGGACCAGGAGACCGAGGACCACCTGCGGCTGCGCACGACCGAGCATCTCCACGCGGTCGTACGGGTCGTCGTGGCCCTCGGCGCGCTGCTGGCGCCGGTGGTCGCCGGCGGCATCGGGCCGCACCGGCTGGAGAACGGCAGGTTCGTGTTCGCGCACGGAGGCGCCGCCTTCACGCTGATGCTGATGGGCGCGCTGCTGCTGCCCGTCGCGGCGCTGGTGCTCGCCAAGGTCGACGACCGGTCGGGCGTGCCGCTGCGGCACGATCTGCGCGACGCCCTGCGCGGCGGCGACGACCCGCTGCCGGTGTCCACGGCGAACGGATTCTTCATCGCGCTGGAAGGCGGCGACGGCGCCGGGAAGTCCACCCAGGCCGAGGCACTGGCCGAGTGGATCCGGAACAAGGGACACGAGGTCGTCCTGACGCGTGAGCCGGGCGCCACACCGGTCGGCAAGCGCCTGCGGTCGATCCTGCTCGACGTCTCCAGCGCCGGTCTGTCGCACCGCGCCGAGGCCCTGCTCTACGCGGCGGACCGCGCGGAGCACGTGGACACGGTCGTGCGCCCGGCCCTGGAGCGCGGCGCGGTGGTGATCTCGGACCGGTACATCGACTCCTCGGTCGCCTACCAGGGCGCGGGCCGCGATCTGTCCCCGACCGAGATCGCCCGCATCAACCGGTGGGCCACGGGCGGCCTCGTACCGCATCTGACGGTTCTGCTGGACGTGGCGCCGGAGACCGCGCGCGAGCGGTTCACGGAGGCGCCCGACCGGCTGGAGTCCGAGCCGGCCGAGTTCCACACGCGCGTACGGTCCGGGTTCCTCACCCTGGCCGCCGCCGACCCCGGGCGCTATCTGATCGTCGACGCGGGTCAGGAGCCCGAGACGGTCACGACCGCCGTCCGGCACCGGCTCGACCAGGTGCTGCCGCTGTCCGAGGCCGAGGTGAAGGCCCAGGAGGAGGCGCGCAGGAAGGCCGAGGAGGAGGCCCGGCGCAAGGCCGAGGAGGAAGCCGCGCGCAAGGCCGAGGAGGAGCGGCTGGAGCGCGAGCGGCAGGAGCAGCTCGCCAAGCTGCGCGCCGAGGAGGAGGAGCGCAAGCGGCGCGAGCTGGAGGAGGCCCAGCGTCGCGAGGCCGAGCGGCAGGCGGAGGAGGCCCGCCGGCGGACCGAGGAAGCCCATCGGCGTGCCGAGGAGGAGCGCGCGCGGCTGCTCGCCGAGGAGCAGGCGCGCGCCGCCGAGGAGACCCGGCGCAAGGCCGACGAGGAACGCCGGCGCAAGCAGGCCGAGGAGGAGGCCCGGCTGCGGGCCGAGGCCGAGGCGGCCCGTCTGGACAAGCAGCGCAAGGCCGAGGAGGCGTTGCTGCGGGCGGAGGACGCGCGCCGCAGCGCCGCCGAGGCGGCGGCCTCGGCGGCCCGGGCCGCCGCCGCCACCGCGTCGGCGTCCGTCGCCGGCGGCGGTTCGGGCCGGCCGCAGACTGCTTCCGCACCGGGTTCGAGGAACGGGGAGGGCACGGGGAGCACCGGCCCGGATCCCCGGGACTCGCGCAGCCCGCGGGACACCCGGGGTGCCCGAGGTCCCCGGGACCTCCCGGACAGCGAGATCACCGTCCCCACCCCGCTCGCGCACCCGGCGGACACGGCCGGTGCGGCGGACGACACCGCCGTGCTGCGGCCCGTGCGGGACGAGGAGAGCGACGGGGAGACCACGGCGACGCTGCCGAAGCCGCCCGAGCCCGAGGGCGCGGCGGACGAGACGGCGGTACTGCGCCGGTCGGAGCCGGGTGCCGCGGACGAGACCGCGGTCCTGCCGCCGGTGCGCGACACCCGTGCCGCGGACGAGACGGCCGTCCTGCCGCCGGTGCGCGACACGGGCGCCGATCGCTCGGCGGACCGGGTACCCCCCGGCTACTTCCGCGACGAGCGGCCCGCGGCCCGGCGGTCCGACGGGGACGAGGACCGCACGCGCGAGCTGCCCCAGATGGACGCGGAGGGCCGACCGCAGAGCCGCCCGCGTTCCGACTGGGCGGAGGAGACCCCGCTGGACGACCTCCCGACGCTGGCGGACGAACTGCTCGGCTCCCGGGACGAGGCGGGCTGGGACGAGGACTGGAACGACGACCGGGGACGCCGCCGGGGCCGTTGAGCCCCCGGTGTCCGGGAGTCCGCGAACCGCGGATCCCCACGGGCACGGGCGGGGCGGGGCGCGCGGACACCGCCCGCCCCGCCCCGCCCACGTTCTTGCCCGCGTTGTCAGTGGTGCCCCGCACAATGGATCGCGGTAGGACGACAGGGCCGCAGGGCGCCGTGGAGAAGCACGGCGGATACGACGGAAGGGCGGGTGTCCCGTGACGGTGTGGGACGACCTGGTGGGCCAGGAGAAGGTGAGCGAGCAGCTCGACGCGGCCGCCCGTGACGCCGATGCCCTGGTCACCGCGGCAGCCTCGGGCGCCGCGCCGCCCGAGGCGTCGAAGATGACGCATGCCTGGCTCTTCACGGGCCCGCCCGGCGCGGGGCGTACGCAGACGGCGCGCGCGTTCGCCGCGGCGCTGCAGTGCGTCAGCCCCGACCGCGCGCTCGGCGGTTCCCCCGGCTGCGGGTTCTGCGACGGCTGCCACACCGCCCTGGTGGGCACGCACGCGGACGTGACCACGGTCGCCGCCGTCGGCACGCAGATCCTGGCCGACGACATGCGTGACACGGTCCGCAAGTCGTTCACCTCACCGGCCAACGGCCGCTGGCAGGTGATCCTGGTCGAGGATGCCGAACGGCTGAACGAGAAGTCGGCCAACGCGGTCCTCAAGGCGGTCGAGGAGCCCGCTCCCCGCACGGTGTGGCTGCTGTGCGCGCCGTCCCTCGAGGATGTCCTGCCCACCATCCGCTCCCGCTGCCGCCACCTGAACCTCCGGACACCGTCCGTGGAGGCGGTCGCCGACATGCTCGTGCGGCGCGACGGCATCGAGCCGGTGACCGCCGCGGCCGCCGCCCGCGCCACCCAGGGCCATGTCGACCGCGCCCGACGGCTGGCGACGGACGAGCGCGCCCGCGCCCGCCGTGCAGCCGTGCTGAAGCTCCCGCTGCGGGTCGACGACATCGGCGGCTGCCTCAGAGTCGCCCAGGAACTGGTCGACGCGGCGACGGAGGACTCCAAGCAGCTCGCGGAGGAGATCGACGTCAAGGAGACCGAGGAGCTGAAGGCGGCGCTCGGCGCGGCGCAGGGAGGCCGGATGCCCCGTGGCACGGCGGGCGTGATGAAGGACCTGGAGGACAGGCAGAAGCGCCGCAGAACGCGCACGCAACGCGACAGTCTCGACCAGGCGCTCACCGATCTCACCGGCTTCTACCGCGACGTGCTCGCGCTCCAGCTCGGTTCCCGCGTGGCCCTTGCCAACACGGACACGGAGGACGCCCTGGAGCGTCTGTCGCGGGGGAGCACCCCCGAGTCCACCCTCCGCCGTATCGAGGCGATCGCCGCGTGCCGGGACGCCCTGGACCGCAATGTGGCGCCGCTGCTGGCGGTGGAGGCGATGACGATGGCGCTGCGGACGGGGTGACGCGGACCGGCTCGCCCACCGCCGGGTACAACAGGCGGCGGATTGACGCTGTCACTCGTACGAGGCGCCCGCGCCACCTTTCGTGATCGTGCGGTCGCCCAGGGTTACGCTCGCAAGATGCACATCAGGCGCCTCAGCGGACCGTCCCGCCCCCTGCCCTCCCCACTCCGCCCTCGGACCATGACGCGGACGGGCGGCGCGCTGCTGGCCGCCGCCGCGTTGCTCGTCTCGGCCTGCTCGGCGGGAAGTTCGGCGACATCGGCCGCGATGGCGCTGCCGGGGTCCGCCGCGCAGCGCGTGCCGGCCTCCTACTACGCGCAGAGGCTGACCTGGCACGGCTGCCAGGTCACCGGCTTCGAGTGCGCGACGATGAAGGCACCCCGCGACTACGCCGATCCGGGCGCGGGAGACGTCTCGCTCGCCGTGGCCCGCAAGAAGGCCACGAGCCCGGGCAAGAGGCTGGGCTCGCTGCTGGTGAACCCGGGAGGACCGGGCGGTTCGGCGGTCGACTACCTGGAGAAGTACGCCGGGACCGGCTACCCGGCCGAGCTGCGCGCCCGCTACGACATGGTCGCCGTGGACCCGCGCGGAGTGGCCCGCAGCGAGCCGGTCGAATGCCTGGACGGGCCCCGGATGGACTCGTTCACGCAGACGGACGTCACGCCCGACGACCAGCGGGAGACGGACCGACTGGTCGACGCGTACCGGCACTTCGCGGAGGGCTGCGGCCAGCACTCCGCGAACCTGCTGCGCCATGTCTCCACGGTCGAGGCGGCCCGCGACATGGACATCCTGCGGGCGGTACTGGGCGACCGGAAGCTGACCTACGTGGGGGCGTCGTACGGCACGTTCCTCGGGGCGACCTACGCGGACCTCTTCCCGCGACGGGTGGGTCGTCTGGTGCTGGACGGCGCCATGGACCCGTCGCTGTCCGCCCTGAGCCTCAACGAGGGGCAGACGGCCGGCTTCGAGACGGCGTTCCAGTCCTTCGCGAGGGACTGCGTCCGGCAGACGGGCTGCCCCCTCGGCGGCCGCGGCACCTCGCCCGCGAAGGTGGGCGTCAACCTCAAGGCGTTCTTCAGGAAACTGGACAGGTCCCCCCTCGCGACCGGCGACCCCAAGGGCCGCAGGCTCGGCGAGGCACTGGCCACGACCGGGGTGATCGCCGCGATGTACGACCAGACGGCCTGGCCCCGACTCCGGCAGGCGCTGACCCTGGCCATGAGCAAGCGCGACGGCGCCGGACTGCTGGCCCTGTCGGACAGCTACTACGAGCGCGACGCGAGCGGTAAGTACTCCAACCTGATGTTCGCGAACGCCGCCGTGAACTGCGTGGACCTCCCCCCGTCGTTCTCGACCCCGGAGGAGGTGAAGAGGGCGCTGCCGGCGTTCGAGAAGCTGTCCCCGGTGTTCGGGAAGGGCCTGGCATGGTCCGCGCTGAGCTGCGCGTACTGGCCGGTGCGGGCGACGGGTCACGCCCACCGCATCGCGGCGAACGGCGCCGCCCCGATCGTGGTGGTCGGCACGACCCGCGACCCGGCCACCCCCTACCCCTGGGCGCGTTCCCTGGCCTCCCAGCTCTCCTCGGGCCGACTCCTGACCTACGACGGCGACGGCCACACGGCGTTCGGTCGAGGCAGCAAGTGCATCGACACGGCCATCGACACCTACCTGCTGCGCGGGACACCCCCGGCGAAGGGAAAGCGCTGCTCATAGGCTCGCGAGCCGCTCCACGGGGGCGTGGTCGGAGCACCCCCGGAAACTGTGTAGACTTACCGACGTTGCTGGTCGCACCATAGTGCGATCAGCGCGCCGCCTTAGCTCAGATGGCCAGAGCAACGCACTCGTAATGCGTAGGTCTCGGGTTCGAATCCCGAAGGCGGCTCAGCCGAAACCCCAGGCCGGATTCATTCCGACCTGGGGTTTTTTGTTGCTCGGGGCCCGACCCGGCAATTGGCTGGGGTGCGTGACTTTGTGTGCGTGAGCGGAGCTGCTCAGAGACCTGCTTGTGGAGACCACGCCTCCGGCGCGAGCGATAGCCGGGCGCCACCCGTTGCGGCAGCGGGCTCCCTCGCTCCAGAGACTGCTGGGCGGCAGCCGGCTGGAGGATGCGCGCTGCTTGTTCGATTTATCGCTGGCGCTTTATAGGCCGCCCTGCGCTGCTGCGGTCGGGCTATGACGCTCACGGAGCCCGCCGGTAATGCGGTCGATCTGCGAGTGCAGCCGGTCGACAGGAATCTTGATCAGGTCGAGCGATCACTCCAGACACGGCTCGACCGGGACGCAGTGGTGCGCAAGCGTCGTTCCGTGGGTGCACGAACTGATCGAGACACCTGGGTGCGTATCGAGCGCCGACTCGTGGACAAGATCAGCGAACAGGGATGGAACGGCACCGAACGCGCTGCTCGCCTCGTAGGCGTCGTGCAGCCCAAGTGGCGAGCGGGCCTGGTGTGGCAGGACGCGGACGAGCCGGTCATGTGGCGTGCCGACGAGACGGAGCTCCTCCCCGGTCACCCCATCGGTACCGCCGTGCTGAGCGAAGACCCCGAACTCCCGGACGGATGATGGCGCGCGTTCAGTTCCTCGCTGGACGCTCTCGCCGCACAGCGGACGAGCCGCGTGGCCTCACCGGACTCCGAGACCATCACGCAGGCCCTCGTCGCCGAGACCATCCACACTGCGTTTCCCTGCTCCTTCGACACCACCGTTGAGCAGTGTGTGCCGGCCCATGCGGACCTGAACTGGGCCAACATGAGCGCGCCGACGTTCTCCCTCTTCGATTGGGAGGACTGGGGGAACGCGCCTCTCGGGTTGGATTCCGCGTCGCTGTGGGTGAGTTCGCTTGTCGTCCCGGCTCTTGCAGAGCGCGTGCTGCGGGAGCGGCGCGCAGATTTCGCGAGCCGGGACGGCAAGCTGATGACGCTCTTCGTGTGCTCGAAGATCCTTGGCCCGAACGCTCACCCGCAGGACCCCCGGCTGGAGCCTGCGCAGCGAATGGCGGAGCAGATCGTTCAGAGCTGCCCCGGTCTGATGGAGGCAGGGAACCCTCAAGAGCGTCAGGCTTGATGGGGCGACAAGACTGACCCAGGTGAAGTCTGGGCAACCTCTCGTACTTCCCGACCATGGTTGAGGCTTGTCTACGAAGACAGGGCGTCGTCCAGGTACTCCTGTACCGGTTCGGACAACCCGTACGGCACGTACTCAGGGATGTCGCCGGGGGCGACCCAGGCAAGCTCGGCCAGCTCCTCAGCGTCGGCGACGTGAGCTGTACCGCCCAGCACCTGGCAAGCGGTGTACGACATGAGGCGGCCCGTCTTGGGGTGGACGCGCTCACCGAGCAGTTTGACCGCCTCCACGGTCAGCCCTGTCTCCTCCTGGGTCTCCCGTACTGCGGCGGACTCACGCTCCTCGCCGGCCTCGACCTCGCCGGCAGGGAACTGCCAGGAGAGCTGTCCCTCACTCACCCGGCGGCGGACCATGAGAACACGGCCTTCGTGAACGACGATGGCGGCGGCGATGCCCGGCCGCTCGTCCGTGGTCTGCTGCGTCACGTCTGCTCCTCCAGGGCGGCCAGGATGGCTGGGAAGATCGTATCGACGGAGATGAAGCGAGGCACCGCGCTTCTGGGCACCCACATCACGTCGACGTTCTCCGCTGTGTCGCTGTTCGTAGCTTCGCCGGCCAGGTACTCGCAGAGGAAGTACTCGCACAGGACGCCGGTCGCGGGGTGCAGGCGGTTCCCGAGATGCTTGCGTACCGCGCAGTGGACCCCCGTCTCGTCCAACGTCTCACGAACTTTCTCCGGCAAGGAAGACCTCATCCTCGCCTACCTGGCCCAGGCCGACCGGGCGATCCGCGGGCAGGTGGACGCCGCGGCCCGCGCGAGCGGGCGGGCGGCGGCCGACCGGGTCCGGGATGTCGGTCGGTCCATCGTCGAAGGCATCCGGCACCCCGGGTTCCGGGGATGCGCGTTCCTCAACGCGGCGGCCGAGTACCCCGACCCCGCCCACCCCGTCCACCTGGCGGTGCTCGCTCACCGGCGGTGGTTCCTGGACACCGTCACCGACCTGCTGGCGCAGACGAGCCACGCGCCCGCCGACGCCGCCGGCCGACAGTTCGTCATGCTCAGGGACGGTGCGATGGCGGCAGGCTGCCTCTTCGATCCGCAGCTCATCTCCGAGACGTTCCTGGACGGCGTCGAGGGAATCCTGCGGGCACGGACCGCACCTGGGTCCGCGTCGGACCCGGCCGTCCCTCCCGCTGCCCGGACGACCGCCTGAGGGTGCCGATGCCGTGCCCGCAGCGTGCCCTCCAGCAGCGTGCCGCGGTCCGGGGCGACGGCGGACGGGCCCGCCTCCTGGCATCCATGTGACATCAACTGCAGACGTCGGCCGGCCGCAGGAGTTCCAGCGGAGTGACGACACCGATCTCGCGCAGGAGACCGACCGGCTGGCGGCGGTCTCCGTCGCCTTCGCCCGTTCCCCCGTCGTCCAGACGGCTGTCACACTCCCTCATGTCCGCCATCCCTAACGGCCCGAGGAGCCCCTCCTTGCACATCACAGTCAGCCGCGACGTGCCCTACCTGAGCGGCGGCGCCGACCCACGGACGCTCGACGTCTACCGGCCGAGCCTGCCCGGTCCGCGTCCCACCGTGCTGCTGTGGCACGGCAGCGGCCGCGACGAGAAGCACGTCATGGCTCCGCTCGCCGACGCCGCGGCCGCCCTCGGCGTGACCGTCGTGGTCCCCGACTGGCGCCCCGACGCGAGTGACCGCGGCCGCGGCGACCTGCTCGGCTCCCTCCGTTATGTCCGCGAACACGCCGCTCTCCTGGAGACCAGTGGCCTGGTGCTGGCGGGCTGGTCGGCCGGCGCCGGTGCCGCCGTCGCCCTCGCGCTGACGTCCGAGGTTCCCGACGGCGGCCATCCGTCGGCTGTCGTCGGCATCGCCGGCCGTTACGACGTGCCGTCCCGCTCGACCGGCACCCCGCCGCTGACCAGCATCGGCAACGCGCCGGACCGCCCCGCCGTGCCCATCGGCCTCGTTCACGGCAGCGCCGACACCCTCATCCCCGTCGGCCACGCGACCGAGTTCCTGGCCGCCCTCCACCGTGCCGGCCACCCGGCCCGGCTCGACACGCTCGACACCGACCACGCCGGCGTCGTGATGACCGAGTACGACCCCGCCGCAGGCTTCTGCGTACCCGCCGTCTCCCCTCGGGTCCAGGATGCGGGCCACCGGACAGCCCGCATCCTGGCGCAGGCCGCCGCTGCCGCCGCACCAGGCGCTCCGGCCACCACGCCTTAAGGCCTCACCCACGCGCGGCAGGGCGTCCTTCGGCAGGCGGGAACTTAGTCGGCTTGTGGACCCCTGTGCGTTCGCCTCCGTGATCAAAGGGCCTGGGTCGCAGGTGAAGCGTCCTCCTGCTTCGCGCTGGTGGAGAACAGGAGGGTGGGTTCGGCGAGGATGTCGCGGCCGGACTCACTCTTGTAGATCTCGTCGACGCTGCCGAACCGGGCCTCGGAGTAGTCGAGGTCCAGCAGCGCGGCGGCGTGCCGCACCGACGCCTCGTCCGGTCCCTCGATCTCCAGGAAGGTCGGAAGGCCGGGCCAGGTGTCGAAGTCGAAGGCGACCTCGCCCAGGCGCCACTCCTCGCGGTAGTTCTCCTGGTAGCGCACCTCGGTGAGGCCGACCCGGCGCAGGATGTCGGCCATCGCGTCCAGGTCGGTGACCTCGGTCTCGATCTCCTTGGTGCCGTTGATCGCCGTGGCGTCGGTGACCTGCTTGAGCGTGAGCGTCGAGCGGGTGCCCTCGTCACGCAGGCGGATCCAGGCTCCGCTGTCCAGGGAGTCGTTCTCGAAGATCTTGCGGGTGAGGAGCGTGCGGGGGAACGCCTGGACGGCGCCGAGGGCGATCAGTTCGGCCTGGAGGCCAGCAGCATCGACGGCCAGGAACTTCGCCTCGTACTCGTGCTTCATGGGTCCCTCTCTCGACGGGCGTCATGAACTCCGCACCGAACACACCGCCGGGCGAGCCAGGCGCTGCATGCGGTCGACGAACTCGGCCAGCGGGCGGCGGTGGTTGGCACTGTAGTGCCACGGGCAGCTCGTCCGGACTGCCTCGCACTGCGGGCCCAGGGGTCTGGCGGTCCGAGGGGGCGGCGAGGCAAGGCTGGGCTCAACCCCCGCTGGAATGTGGTCATTCGTATGGCGGAGTGCGGCGCGCGTCGGCTTGTGTGGACGGCCCGCACCCGATTGTCTGCCTCACGCCAACCCAGCTTGTCCGCTGCCGGCCAGCATGTTCCCTGGTGGGCGCGGCTACTTCGGGAGTTTCCGTGCGCGCACGAAGCCTGTCTGTCGCGGCCGCAGCCGCCGCTCTCGTCCTGGTCCCGTCGGGCCTCGCCGGCGCGGCGGACGACCCCGCCACCACGGTCACGTACACCGTCACGTCCGGCGCGTTGACCCTTTCGGCACCGGTCAGTGCCGTCCTCGGCTCGGGAGCGCCCGGCACCACGATCAGTGGCGCGCTCGGTCCCGTGACCGTCACCGACGACCGCGCCCTCGCCTCGGCCTCCTGGTCGGTCACCGCGGCGGAGACGGACTTCACGAACGGTCCTTCCACGATCCCCGCCACCGACGCCGCCTACGACCCCGGGTCGATCACCACGACCGGCACCATCACCGCCACCGGAACGCCCGTGACGCTGAGCAACTCCCCTCAGGTGGTGGTCACCGGGAGCAGCGGTGTCGGCGACAACACCGCGACCTGGAACCCGACCGTCTCCGTCAGCGTGCCCCCCAGCGCCGTCAGCGGGAACTACACCGGAACGCTGACCCAGTCAGTTGCCTGACGTGATGAAGAGTGCGCGCCGGTACGGGGTTCTGCTGTCGGTGCTGGCCTTCGTGCAGGCGGCCGCGGTGATGCCGGCGGAGGGGCACGGGGCGCCCGGGGCGTCGTCCCACCCGCCCACGGGCAGGGCCATCGGCATCAGGCTGCTCGACGCTCCGGAAAGCCGCCGTGCCGATCCCAGGGCACAGGCCTACATCGTCGACCACCTCGCGCCCGGCTCGACCATCGAGCGGCGGGTGGAGGTCACCAACGAGTCGTCCACACCGATGCACGTCGACGTCTACGCCGCGGCGGCCACCATCGCCAAGGGCAGGTTCACCTTCGCGCCGCAGCGCACCCCCAACGAGCTGACCGGCTGGACGTCACCCGCCACGGCGGACCTCGAGTTGGCGGCCTCCGAAAGGGCACAGGTGCGCACCACCATCCGCGTGCCCAGGGACGCCTCCGCCGGGGAGCGGTACGGAGTCGTCTGGGCGCAGACGGGCACCGGCACGGACCACTCGCACAATCTGGCCATGCTGAGCCGGGTGGGCGTCCGCATGTACATCGACGTGGGTCCCGGGGGTGAGCCACCCTCGGACTTCAGGATCGAGCGGCTCTACACCGCCCGGGCCCGCGACGGGCGGGGAGAGCTCCGTGCCCGGATCCGCAACACGGGGCGCCGCGCACTGGACATCAGCGGGGCACTCTCCCTCTCCGACGGGCCGGCCGGACTGCGCACCGGACCGTTCCCGGCCAGGACGGGCACCACCCTGGCACCGGGCGACCTCGCCGAGGCGGTCGTCCCGCTGGACGCACGGCTGCCGAACGGCCCCTGGAGCGTGGCGCTCACCCTCAGAAGCGGCCTGGTCGAGCGCACCAGGCGCGCCACCGTCACCTTCCCGACGACGACCGGTAGCGCCGGAACCGTCGCCGCGCCCGCCGCCCGGCAAGGACACGTGCCCACCCTGGTGATCGCCGGGCTCTCGGTCCTCGTCCTCGCCGGTCTGTGCCTTCCGCTCGCCACGTTCCTCCGGCGCCGCCGGTGACCACCATCGAGCCCCGTTTCCGCGGCCGACCGATCGTCATGCCCCCTTCCCACGGGCGCCCTCCTCGCCGGGACTCCGACCTCGGCGCACCACGCGCCCACCCGCTTCGCTTATCGACCCTCAGTGATCTGAATGTCACGATGAGTGTTCACTGTTTGTTGTCGACGGTTGGGAAGCGGACATGTCGCTGTTCACTTACGGGAGAGGGCGGGCTCGGACGACGTGGGCGGCCATGACGGCCAGGCTGGCCGTCATGGCGATCGTCGTGGCCACGGCCTCGACCGCCACGGCCCAGCGCGCCCACGTCGATGACGGGACGGCTCCGGTCGGCCACACCTTCACCGCCGCCGGCCTCACCGAACCCCGCGGCACCGCCACCGCCGACCCTGGCCCTGGCGGCACCGCCGGCACCGGCCTCTCCTTCACGGTCGTGCCGGTCGCCCACCCTTCCCTGACCATCGCCAAGAGGCACACGGGGACCTTCACCCGAGGTGAGGACGGCGTCTACGTCGTCACCGTGGGCAATGCCGCCGCGGCCGGCCCCACCCATGGCACCAGGGTCACCGTCCGCGACATCCTCCCCGCAGGACTTCGGGCCGACAGGATCACCGGCAAGGGATGGCGCTGCGCTCTGGCCACCCGTACCTGTACGCGCGACGACGTCCTGCCCGCCGGGCACAGCTACCCGCCCATCACCCTGAAGGTCGACGTCTCCTGCGACGCCCGTGCACGGGTCACCAACATCGCTACCGTCACCGGAGGCGGTGACACGACCACCCACACGGCCACCGACACCACCACGATCAAGCGCTCTGAGGATCGCAAGCACCACAAGCACGACCGCGACGGCCACGACGGGCGCCACGACCGCTGCGATCGCCACAGGCACTGACGCGCCGAGGGGCTTCCGTTCCGTCAACCGGCTCGCCCGACGGGGGAATCGGTGGGCATGGCGGGGCGTTCAGACGACACTGGTCAAGATCTCTGGGGGGCCGACATGTCCGATGTGCCCGTGGTTCGTGAACTCCGGCTGGTGGTCACGGCGGCCGACTACGACGCGGCGCTGCACTTCTACCGCGACGTCCTCGGGCTGCCCGAACGCGGCGCGTTCTCCTCTCCCGACGGGCGGGTCACCATCCTGGAGGCCGGGCGTGCCACCTTGGAGCTGGCCGATCCCCAGCACGCCGCCTTCATCGACGACGTCGAGGTCGGGCGGCGCGTGGCCGGGCAGGTACGGGTCGCCTTCCAGGTGGACGACTCCGCGGCCGCCACGGCGAGGCTCGCCGCCGCCGGGGCCGAGGTGGTCACCGAGCCCACCCGCACGCCGTGGAACTCCCTGAACTCACGGCTGGAGGCGCCGGGCGCCCTTCAGCTGACCCTCTTCACCGAACTCGACGGGTAGCGCCCTCGCCGGTGCGGATGCCGGCCCGGTCGCGCGGCACGCGGTTCTCAGTGCCGGCGGGCGGCCATGCGCTGGCGTACGGCCTCGTAGGTGAAGAGGGCGGCCGACACCGCGATGTTGAGGGAGTCCACCTTGCCGAACATCGGGATCTTCGCCGTGGTGTGACGGCCCGTGAGCCACTGGTCCGACAGGCCGTACTTCTCGCTGCCCATCAGGATCGCCGTCGGCCCGGTCATGTCGACGTCCGCCATCAGGACGTCGGTGTCGGGGGTGGTGGCGACGACGTTCACCCCGTGCTCGTCCAGCCAGCGCATGAGGTCTCCGGAGTCGGCCGAGGCGATCGGCACGGCGAACACGGTGCCCTTGCTGGCCCGGATCACATTCGGGTTGCCCCAGTCGGTCACGGGGTTGGCGGAGATCACGGCGGTCACCCCGGCCGCGTCGGCGGTGCGCAGCACCGAGCCCAGGTTGCCCGGCTTCTCGACGCTCTCGCAGATGACGAAGAGGGAGTGGGCGTCGACCTCGATGCGGGAGAGGTCGGTCTCGATGTCCGGTACGACGGCGAGCCAGCCGTCCGGGCCCTCGCGGTAGGCGGCCTTGTCGAAGGCCTGCCGGCTGAGGCTGAACAGGTCGGCGCCGCGCTCGGCCGCACGGGCGGCGACCTCGCGCGGGTCGGCGTCGCCGGTCAGGGCGGGGCAGAAGTACAGCTCACGGGGGCGGACGCCGGCGCGCAGCGCGAGGTCCAGTTCCTCATACCCCTCGACCAGGGTCACTCCGGAGCTCTGCCGGTACCGCCTGCGGCGGAGGGCGGCGAGTTCCTTCACATGAGGGTTGCTCGGGCTGGAGATTTCCTTGGGTGAACCAACCCGGGGGATGGACGGCATCGGCGGTGGGAATCACGGCGCCCTTCCGGCACCGATCCTCCGCCCCCTTTCTCGTGTTTCCTGTGCTTGTGTGCACTGCGCGCGATCGTGGCCAGGGTACCGGACGGCCCGTCGCGGCCCCGGTCCCGCGCCCGCCGCGCTCGTGGGGGGGAGATGGGGGGAGGTGTCGCGAAAATCCTCCGGTGCGGAGAGAACCAGCGGCCACCAGGCGTCCTCTTAGTGAACGGCTAGCATCGCCAGCACAGTCGAGGCCGGATGGGGTGGGTGTTGTCGTGTCGCAGACGAAGGGGGATCCGGGACCCCGCGTCGCGGTCGCCGTCGTGACCATGGGCAACCGTCCCGCCGAGGTGGACGCCCTGCTGCTGTCCGTCGCCAAGCAGGACCTCGCCCCCTCCCGCATCGTGATCGTCGGCAACGGCTGCCCCCTGCCGGAGTTCGCCGAGCGCCTGGGGCTGCCCGGCGAGGTGACCTGCCTGGAGGTCGAGGAGAACCTCGGCTGCCCGGGCGGCCGCAATGTGGCGCTGGCCCGGCTGCGTGAGTTCGCCGACGTGGACGTCGTGGTCGAACTGGACGACGACGGGCTCCTCGTCGACGCCGACGTGCTGCGCCGGGTCCGGGACCTGTACGCCGCCGACCCGGCCCTCGGCATCGTCGGGTTCCGCATCGCGGACGAGCACGGTGAGACCCAGCGCCGGCATGTGCCCCGGGTCGGATCCGCCGACCCGATGCGCGGGGGCCCGGTGACCGGGTTCCTGGGCGGCGGGCACGCGCTGTCCATGGCCATGCTGGCCCAGACCGGCGACTGGCCCGCGGAGTTCTTCTTCGCGCACGAGGAGACGGATCTGGCCTGGCGGGCCGTCGACGCCGGCTGGACCGTGCTGTACGCGCCCGAACTGCTGCTCCAGCACCCGAAGACCTCGCCCGCGCGGCACGCCATCTACTACCGGGTGACGGCGCGGAACCGGGTCTGGCTGGTGCGGCGCCGTCTGCCGCTGCCCCTGATCCCCGTCCACCTCGGGGTGTGGATCGCCGTCACCCTCCTGCGGACCCGCTCGGTGGGTGGGCTCAAGGCCTGGTTCGGCGGGTTCACGGAAGGGCTGCGCACCTCGGGCGGCCCACGTCGCCCCATGCGCTGGCGCACGGTCTGGCGCCTCACCCGACTCGGCCGTCCCCCCGTCATCTAAGGGCTGTCCCGCAATCCCCGGCGGGCGCGCGACGACAGCTACGGCACCTCGCCGCGTTGTCGGATCACCCGCATACATCCAGTATGCGGACGACCCTCCGCCTTGCGATGCACCGCATCCGACGCCGCGCGCTGATCCGCCGGGGATCACGGGACAGCCCTTGGGCGTCGTCCAGTGCCGCGGCGCCTGGTTCCTGGTGCGGCACGGCATCGCGTAGCTCTGGTGCGGCTCGGGAGTCCCGCGTACGGCTCACTTCGGGCTCGCGAAGCCCGACGGCGTCCTTTCGGGCTGCCTCGCGCCGGGCCCGGAGCACCTCAGCCGCGCCGCTGGTCGCCCGTCGCCGTGGCTCCGCCATGACGGCCGCCGTTGCGTCGGGGCGGCACCGGACCCGGGCCGTCTCACTTGGCGTCCGCGTAGCACTCCACCACGGCTGTCGTGAACGGAATCCGCACCGGTGACTCGCCGAACGTCAGCCGCATCGCCAGCGCGGAGGCCTCCTCGATGGCCGCGACCACCGTGTCCGCCTCCTCGGCGGGGCAGTGCACGATCACCTCGTCGTGCTGGAAGAAGACCAGCTCCGCGGCCAGGCCCGCGCAGGCGCGGCGCAGCCCGGCGAGCAGCAGCAGGGCCCAGTCGGCGGCGCTGCCCTGGACGACGAAGTTGCGCGCGAAGCGGCCCCGGGCGCGGGAGTTGGTGGAGGCGTATCCCGGCATCCACGGCGAGGGCTCCCCGCTGGTGTCCGGAAGGCCGCCGTCGCGGGGTGCGTCGTCCTGGGCGCCCTGCGGGAGGCCCGCTTCCTCGGTCGCGTCGTCGGACGTGCCGGCGGCGGGCGGCGATGTGCGGCCGAGCCAGGTGCGCACCAGCCGGCCCTCCTCGCCCGCCCGGGCGGCGTCGTCCACGTACGCGACGGCGCGGGGGAAGCGGCGGCGCAGCGCGGCGAGGTTCTTCAGGCCGTCACCCGAGGTCTGGCCGTAGATCGCGCCCAGTACGGCGAGTTTGGCCTGGGCGCGGTCGCCGGAGAAGGCCCGGTCGGACACCGACTGGTAGAGGTCGGCCTCGCGCCCGGCGACCTCCATGAACGCCGGGTCGCGTGAGATCGCCGCGAGGACGCGGGGTTCCATCTGGGCGGCGTCGGCCACCACCAGCCGCCAACCGGGGTCGGCGACCACCGCGCGCCGGATGATCCTGGGTATCTGCAGGGCGCCTCCGCCGTTGGTGACCCAGCGCCCGGTGACGGTGCCGCCCGGCAGGTACTCGGGCCGGAAGCGGCCCTCGCGCACCCAGTCCTGGAGCCAGGACCAGCCGTGGGCGACCCAGATGCGGTACAGCCTCTTGTACTCCAGCAGGGGCCGCACGGCGGGGTGGTCGACGGACTCGATCTCCCAGCGGCGGGTGGACCGCACCCGGATGCCCACCTGCGCGAAGGCCTTGACGACATCCGCGGGCAGGTCGGGGCGCACCCGGCGGCCGAAGGCGGCCGACACCTCCTCGGCCAGCTCGGCCAGGCGCCGTGGCTCACCGCCGCCCGGGTACCGCTCGCCGAGCAGGTCACGCAGCAGCTCGCGGTGGACGTCCGCGCTCCACGGCAGGCCCGCGCGGTTCATCTCGGCGGCCACCAGCATGCCCGCCGACTCGGCCGCGGTGAGCAGGCGCATCCGGTCCGGGTGCGCGGCCGCCTCGTGCCGGCGCTGCTGGTCCGCGTACACCTCGACGAGGTCGTGGAGGGGGACCTGGACGGGGCTCGGTTCGAACAGGGAGGACTGGGAGCCGGGATCCGCGGAGCGGGCCGGCGGGTCGGGCGGCACGGGGCCGCCGCGCAGCCGGGCCAGCGCCGCGGCGGCCGACCGGGGCTCGCCGAGGCGGCCCTCATGGCCGAGGAGAAGGATCTCGGCGGCCTCGACGTCGTAGCACCGCTCCACTCGCACCCCCGTGGCGAGCAGGCGCGGCTGGACGTCGGCGGTGGACCGCCACACCCACCGGGTGACCTCGGGCCGTGTCCGCACGGCTTCGCCGAGATCCCTCTCCCTGATCACGGGCCCCGCGAGCAGCCCGTCCGGGCCGAGGGCGGCGACGTCCACGCCGCCGTCCTCGGCCGGAGCGAGAGCCCAGCGCCCGGTCATTTCGTGATTGTGGCAGGGGGGTCTGACAACGCCCGTGACCTGCGGGTCAGTCCGCCGGGTCGGTCCGTCGGGGTCACTGCTTCTCCGTGCCGGGCCCGCCCTGGAGCGACGCGTGGATCGCGGCGAGTTCCTCGAGGACCCGCTCCTCGGTCGCCGCCTTGTCGAGGCCCACCCCGGTCAGCGGGCCCCGGCCGTTCTCCAGCTCGACGAGCGCGAGGAGGATGTGCTCGGTGCCGATGTGCTGGTGGCCCAGGCGCAGCGCCTCCCGGAAGGTGAGTTCGAGGGCCTTCTTCGCGGTCGGCGCGTAGGGGACGAGTTCCGGGGGGTTCTCGGCGCGCGGCGGGAGGACCGCGGTCGCGCTCTCGCGCACGGCGTCCAGTGGGACGCCCTGGGCGACGATCGCCCTGGCCGCGAGCGCCTCCGGTTCGGTGAGCAGCCCCAGTACGAGGTGGGCGGGGACGGTCTCGGCGCTGCCGCCGGTCTTCGCCGCGTGGTGCGCGGCCATGACCACGGCGCGGGCGCGCGGGGTGTAGCGGGTGAACCCCTGGCCGGGGTCGAGGTCGGCGGACTCCTTGGGCACGAACCGCTTCTGGGCCGCCTGCCTGGTGACGCCCATGCTCCTGCCGATGTCGGTCCAGGAGGCGCCCGACCGCCGCGCCTGGTCCACGAAGTGGCC
Organism: Streptomyces sp. NPDC048664; assembly: GCF_040650555.1. Lineage (NCBI taxonomy): Bacteria > Bacillati > Actinomycetota > Actinomycetes > Kitasatosporales > Streptomycetaceae > Streptomyces > Streptomyces sp. NPDC048664. The sequence goes on from NZ_JBEZHK010000006.1 coordinate 220,993, forward strand.
GATCAGGTGGTCGGCCACGTCGCCGAGGTGCTCCCCGGCGAGCACCGCGTCCTGGAGTTGGTCGAGTGCGCCGGTGTGGACCTTCTTGACGGCCGCGATGAGGTCGTCGAGACGCAGACTCGCGGCGATGGGGTTCTCCGTCATGCCGTCAACCATAGGTTGACACCCGGGAAGCGTCAACCCTTGGTTGACGTGCGGGTGTCCGGGGTTCCGCATGTCACGATCGGAGGCGTGAGTACGACGAGCACGGTGGACCGCGCCTTCGGGGCCGCCCTCTACGACGAGACCGACACGGCGCTGGACACCGGAGCCTCGCTGCTGGCCGCCGATGCCGGGGCCGACGCCGAAGTCGCCCGACGCGGGGAGCAGTTCGTCGCAGCCATGTGGCGGCGCGGCTGGCAGCCCGCCGACGTCGTACGCGTCGTGCGCCGGGAACTGGACGACCCGCATGTGCGGCTCGTGTCCGCGCTGATCGTCCGCGAGGCGGGGGACCGACCGACCGCCGGCCCGCGCTGGGCCGCCCAGCTCGCGGAACTCGACCCGCGCCCCCCGCACGTCCCCGACCGCTTCTCGTACGCCACGGCCGTCCTCGAGCTGTACCGCCTGCTCCTGCGGCTGCCGGCCCTCGAACCCCTGGACGCGCCGGAGGGCCCCGCCGCCTCGCGCGAGCCGGAGTCCCGCATGCTGACCCGCATCCGGGCCCTGCTCGCCAAGGCGGAGGCGACCGGGTACCCCGAGGAGGCGGAGGCGCTCAGCGCCAAGGCCCAGGAGCTGATGGCCAGGCACAGCATCGACGAGGCGCTGCTCGCCGCCCGTACCCATGCGCGGGACGTGCCCGGCGCCTGCCGGATAGGAGTCGACCCGCCCTACGAGACGGCCAAGGCGGTGCTCCTGGACGCGGTGGCGTCCGCGAACCGGTGCCGGTCCGTGTGGCACGAGTCGCTGGGCTTCTCCACGGTCATCGGGTTCGAGGCCGACCTGGAGGCCGTCGAACTCCTCCACACCTCGCTCCTCGTGCAGGCCACCACCGCCCTGACGAAGGCGGAGGCGGCGCAGCGCAAGGGGGGCAGGAAGCGCACGAAGACCTTCAAGCAGTCGTTCCTCGCCGCGTACGCCCACCGCGTCGGCGACCGGCTCAGGGCCGCCGCCCAGGCGCAGGTCGCGCAGAGCGGAGAGGGGTCGGGCGAGGCGGATCTGCTGCCGGTGCTCGCGGCCCGGGACGTCGCTGTCGCGGACCGTACGGAGAGCATGTTCCCGCACACGGTCACCACCCGGATGCGTGCGGTCGGCGACGTGGACGGATGGGAACAGGGTGCCGCCGCGGCGGACCGGGCGCAGGTCGCGGGACGGCCCCGGCTCCCCTGAACCGGGAGCCGGTTCCGCGCGCCCGGCCGGGGGCGGGTCAGTCGCCCGCGACCTGGACGGGGCTCACCGAGGCGTCCGGCTCGCTCGGGGTCTTCAGCGCCACATCGCCGTACGACCACGGGTAGCTCTGCGCGGAGCCCGCACCCGGGACGCCGATCTTCACGGTCCTCATCGCGGCGCTGAGCGAACCGCCGTCCCCGCGCACGTACGTGAGGGTGAAGGTCGCCGTCTCGTCCTTCTGCAGGGTGACCTTCTGCGGGTTGGCGCCCTTGAGGTCGGCGACCGACCGGCTGGACTTCCCGTCGCTCAGCTCGACGTCCGGGTAGCCCTCGAAGGAGCAGGCGTGGCTGTCGCGGTTGGTGAGGGTCACCGGGACGTTGCCGGTGTCGCCGGCCGTCGTGGCGGCGTTGCCGGGGCCGACCTTGACGGCGAGGTGGCAGGTGGCGGCCTTCGCGCCGCCCGTCGTGCCGCCACCACCGGTGCCGTCACCCCCGGCGCCGTCGTCGCAGGCGGTCAGGGCGAGGGCCGCGACGAGAGCGGCGGCGGCGAGGGGGACGTGAAGCGAGCGCATGGGGTCCTCTGGGGCGATCCGTCGAGACGATGTGCATGGATCATCACGCAGGCGCCCCGCGACGTGTCGTGCGCCCCCCGGTACGCTCTGCGCGCCGGGGACTTGGGGTCCCGTGGTCCAGCGCCCCGCACCCGTGCCCCCGGCTCAGGAGTCCAGCCGCCGCGTCCTCGGCCGAGCGCCGCGTCCTCGGCTAGGAGCCCAGGCCCGCCGTCGGGAGCCCGCTGGGCATCTGGCCGCCCTCGGCCTTGCGGTAGGTCTCCGCGCCGAGGCCGCCGCCGCCCTGCCAGGTCACCTTCATGCTGGTGGCGTTCACGGAGTCGACCATGCCCGTGCCGCGCTTCCTGCCGGCCCCGCCGCCGCCCCTGCAGTCGAGGTGGATCATCCGCATGCCCGCCTCGTCGCCCGCGGTCCCGTTGCAGACGGTGCCGTCGGACGAGAACAGTCCGGCCTGCTTCCCGGTGATCACCAGGGCCACGTACCTGCCCTCGGACGTGGCCAGCCAGCTGCCCTCCAGCTTCCCGGCCTTGCTTCCCGCCGTGCCGGTGCCGCCGCCGGCGTCCCCCGCGGAGGCGGAGGAGCCCGAGGAGGCGGAGGTGTCCGGTGTGTCCGAACCGCCCCCCGCGGATCCGCCGCAGCCGGTCAGCGCGGTCGCGAGCGCGGTCGTGAGCCCCGCGGCGGCCAGAGCGGTGCGCGCTCGCCGGCGCGCGACCTGGGTCCTTGTCACTGAAGCCTCCCGGGGTTGCTGATGAGGATGCGGGGCGGTCGCTGCAAGCTACCAGGGCCGTTTGTGCGCGTCGGTGAGATGTTTCACGTGCGGGCCGCCCGAGCGGTTCGGGCGGTCGGCACGGGAACAGGAAGGCGGCGGTACACGTCTGTCCCTGTGGGGCCGGACGCCCGGCCGTGTCCCTGCCCATGTCTGCGGTCATGTCCCTGGTCAGGGCGCTGATCGGCCCCTGGCCGGACGCGGGATCGCGGCCGGGGGGCCGTGTGGTCGCAGCCGTGGCTGTAGCCGCGGGAGCACGCGCCGTGCACGTGCATTTGCTCATGCATCTGCATGTGAACGGAGCTATGATCCGGGGAAGTTGACCACCGCATCGGGGGCCGCGCCGGCACCGTCGGCGACGCCGGCCGCACAGGCCGCATCGGCACACCAGCCACTGCACCATCGGGGAGCGATCTGTGGACCACGACGTGTACGACATGGACGACGTCCACAACGGCATGGCCGCGACAGGGCTGAGCGGAGCGGCCTGGCAGAAGAGCCGGCACAGCAACTCACAGGGCTCGTGCGTGGAGTTCGCGCGCCTGCCCGGGGGAGAGGTCGCGGTCCGCAACTCGCGCTTCCCCGAAGGGCCCGCCCTGGTCTACACCCGGGCGGAGATCGAGGCGATGCTGCTCGGCATCAAGGACGGCGAGTTCGACCACCTGATCGTCTAGGGATCGCCCGGAACAGCTCGCGCCCTGGACGGCGGAGTCCGCGTCGCCCCCGCGGTTCGGGGGCGACGCGCGTAGATCCAGGACGATGGAAATCACCCCGGGGTATCACTCCGTGACCGCCCGCGGGGCCGGCAGCCGGAACAGCGCCCAGACCACCTTGCCGTCGAGCGCGCCGGCCAGCGGGTGCCAGCCCCAGCCGTCGGCGAAGGAGTCGACCAGGAACAGCCCCCGGCCGGACTCCGCCGAGTAGTCCTCCGAGTCACCCGCGACCGGTCCGTCATGGCTGGGGTCGCGCACGGCGCACACCAGGCGTGAGGTCCAGCGCAGCAGGTGCAGCCGCACGGGCGTCTCCTGCTCGCCCGCGCGCCCGCCCAGGGCGGAGGGCAGCGCGTGGCGCAGTGCGTTGGTGACCAGTTCGGAGACCACGAGGCAGACGTCGTCGAAACGCTCGCCCACGTCCCAGCCGCCCAGTGTCGCGCGGGTGAACTGGCGTGCCTCACGCACCGCTTCGAGGTGGGAGGGCAGAGCGCAGGACGCGGCCCCGGACACGGCGGTGGGGTCGAGCGGCGGAAGTCCCTGCCGTAAGGGCTCGACCATGGTCGATCCATTCGTCCCCATGCGAGGCACTCCCGGGTGTTCGCGGTCGTGGGCATGCAGCGGTGGCGCGGGACCATGGTTTCGGATGAGCCAGGCAGATGCAAGGGCAGATGCACGTGCACGCGCCGGAATTGACGCTCCCCTACCGCTTTCTGCTTGTTTCTTCCGCAACTTTCTTACGCCAAGTCCGGCCCCCGTGGCCGCTTTCCGTTTCTGTAACCGCACGAGTACTGCTCGAAGTGATTTAGTGGCAGACTGCGCTGCCTGGAAGGACAGTCGGGGAGGCTGACGAACGTGAGCGCTGGAGACTCGAGCGGATCGGTGGTGCGGCGCATTCTGCTGGGATCCCATCTCAGGCGCCTGCGCGAGTCGAGGGGCATCACCAGAGAGCAGGCCGGCTACTCGATCCGCGCCTCCGAGTCGAAGATCAGCCGCATGGAGTTGGGACGGGTGAGCTTCAAGACACGTGATGTCGATGACCTGTTGACCCTGTACGGGATCACCGACGAGGCCGAACGAACGTCGCTGCTCTCCCTGGCCAAGGAGGCGAACGTCGCCGGGTGGTGGCACAGCTACTCGGACGTCCTGCCCAACTGGTTCCCCACCTACGTGGGGCTCGAGGGCGCGGCGCATCTGATCAAGTCGTACGAAGTCCAGTTCGTGCACGGGCTGTTGCAGACCGAGGCGTACGCGCGCACGGTCGTCGCCCGGGGCATGAGGGGAGCGGGCGCCGCGGACGTCGAGCGGCGCGTCGCGCTGCGGCTGGAGCGGCAGAAGTACCTCTTCTCGGACAACGCCCCCGAGTTCCAGGTCGTCCTGGACGAGGCGGCCCTGCGGCGCGCCTACGGCGACCGCGAGGTGATGCGCGGTCAGCTCCAGCACCTGATCGAGGTCTCCGAGCGCCCCAACGTGCGGCTCCAGGTCATGCCGTTCAGCTACGGCGGGCACTCCGGCGAGAGCGGCGCCTTCACCATCCTGAGCTTCTCGGAGTCGGACCTGTCCGACGTGGTCTACATGGAGCAGCTCACCAGCGCGCTGTATCTGGACAAGCGGGAGGACGTCACCCAGTACGAGTCCGCGATGAAGGAGTTGCAGCACGACAGCCTCGGCCCGGACGAGAGCCGTGATCTGCTGCGAGGGCTGCTCCAGCTCTCCTGACGGGCCAGGTGCCACGCCGCGCGCACCCGCATCCTGGGCACCTGGCGCCCGTCCCGCGTCGCCGGTATCGACCGATGTCCTCCAACTCTCCTTAAACACACGTACGATGACGTGTGATCAGACCGTGATGTGACGTGATCGGCTGCAAGGATGGAAGGTGCGCATGTCGTCCTGGTTCACCGATCTGGCTCGGCAGTACATCGGCGGTGAGTGGCGCACCGGCACCGGCTCCTGGGACATCATCGACTTCGACCCGTACGACGGGGAGAAGCTGGCGGCGATCACGATAGCCACGTCCGGTGAGGTGGACGAGGCGTACCGGGCGGCTCAGGGGGCCCAGCGGGAATGGGCCGCGACCGGCCCCGACGAGCGGCGCGCGGTGTTCGCGAAGGCCCTCGAGGTGATCGAGGGTCGCGAGGCCGAGATCACCGACGCGATCACCGCCGAACTGGGCGGCACCCGCCCGCGGGCCGCCTTCGAGCTGAGGCTGGCCGAGGAGTTCCTGCGCGAGTCGCTTCGGATGGTGCCGGACCCCGAGGGCAGGCCCCTGCCGTCGTCCGCCGACGGCGCCGAGGACCGCCTCTACCGGCTGCCCGTGGGGGTCGTCGGGGTGGTCAGCCCGTTCACCCTCCCGTTCCTGCTGGCGATCGCGTCCGTCGCCCCGGCGCTGGCCCTGGGCAACGGCGTCGTCCTCAAGCCGCACCAGAACGCCCCGGTCACGGGGGGCTCCCTGGTCGCCAGGATCTTCGAGGAGGCGGGCCTGCCGGGCGGCCTGCTGAACGTCGTCATCACCGACATAGCCGAGATAGGCGACGCCTTCATCGAGCATCCCGTCCCGTCCGTGATCTCCTTCACCGGCTCCGACGAGACCGGCCGGCACGTCGCCACCGTCTGCGCCGCGCACTCCAAGCGCTGCGTCCTGGAGACGGGCGGCCCCGGCTCCCTCGTGGTCCTGGACGACGCCGACGTCGACCATGCCGTCGAGGCCGCCGTCCTGAGCCGCTTCCTGGACCACGGGCAGGTCCGCGCGAGTGCGGGCCGCATCCTGGTGCACCGCTCGCTGGAGGCGGAGTTCACCGCGAAGTTCGTCACCAGGGTCAGGTCCCTCAAGGTCGGCGACCCGCGCGACCCCGGGACCGACATCGGCCCGCTGGTCAACTCCTCCCAGGCGGAGGAGGTCTCGGCCGTCGTGGAGCAGGCACTGGCCGAGGGCGCGACGGCCCTGGTCCGGGGCACGACCACGGGCAATCTCGTCGGCCCCTCCGTCCTGACCGGCCTTCCCGCCGACTCGGCCCTCCTGCGGCGGGACGTCTTCGGGCCGGTCGCCCTCCTCGTCCCGTTCGACACGGAGGAGGAGGCCGTACGGCTCGTCAACGGCACCCCGCACCGTGCCAGGGGCGCCGTGCACACCGGCGACGTCGGGCGGGGCGTCGACTTCGCCCGGCGGATCGACTCCGGCACGGTCCACGTGAACGACGGCACCGCCCACGAGGAGCCGCTGCTCCGCCTCGGCGACCAGAAGCTCTCGGGGGTCGGCCGGGTGGGCGGCGAGTCGACCGTGGACGCCTTCACCACCATGAAGTGGGTCTCGATCCGGCACGGCCGCGACGACTCCTCCCGCTGATCCCCCCGACGCCTGATCCCTCCCGCGCTTGATCCCTCCGGCGCCCTGGGCCGCTTCGTCCCTCGACATTCCCCATTGAGGACACGAGCTGTCCTCAATGGCTCCTAACGTCGGTGTCAGGCGGGGACGGACCCGTCGGGGACGACGAAAGGCGGACGGTCATGGTCACTCATGTGCGAGCCGAGGCCGAGGGCGACGAGCGCGGGGCGCTGCTCTCCTTCCTCGAGGAGCAGCGCGGCGGCATCCGGCGGGCGCTGCTCGGGCTGACGGAGGAACAGGCGGTCTCCCGCCCGAGCGCCAGCGAACTCTCCCTGGGCGGGCTGCTCAAGCACGCCGCCGAGGTCGAGCAGAGCTGGATCGCGCGGGCCAAGGGCGAACCGCCCGCGATCGAGCGGAACGAGGCGAACTGGCACGAGTGCTTCGCGCTCATGGGCGACGAGACCGTCCAGTCCCAGCTCGACCACTGGCGGAAGGTGGCCGACGAGACGGAGGCGTTCATCCGCGCGGTGCCGAGCCTCGACGACACCTTCGCCCTGCCGGACGCCCCCTGGTTCCCGCCGGACGAGCGGGTCTCGATGCGCTGGGTGATGCTCCATCTGATCCGCGAGACGGCCCGGCACGCGGGCCACGCGGACATCATCCGGGAGTCCCTGGACGGAAGGACGGCCTTCGAACTGGTCGCCGCGGAGCGAGGCGCTTCCCAGGGCTGACCGGGCGGCGGGCCGCACGTCCGCCCGACACGGAGTCGCCCCGCCGGCAGCGGGGCGACACCGGGACCGGCGTCCAGGGGCGCCCGTACGGGACTCAGTGGTGGAAGCTCGTCGCCTTCTGCTTGTCACGGGTCAGCGGATGCGGTTGGCGCCGCAGCAGCGGCAGCGCGCGGCACAGGTCCTCCAGGAACAGTTCGGCCAGGTCCGCCGAGAAGCCGTTGCGGCACACCACCCGCAGCACGGCCAGGTCCTCGCGGTTGGGCGGGAAGGTGTACGCGGGCACCAGCCAGCCGAACTCGCGCAGCCGCCGCGAGACGTCGAAGACGTCGTACTTCTCGACGTGGTCCGCGGTGGTGAACGCGAAGACGGGCAGCTCGTCGCCGCGGGTGAGGAGCCGGAAGTCGCCCATCTCCTCCACCTTCGCAGCGAGCCCCCGCGCCACGTTCCGCGTGGTCTGCTGGACCGCCCGGTAGCCGTCATGGCCCAGCCGCAGAAACGTGTAGTACTGGGCGACGACCTGGGCGCCGGGCCGGGAGAAGTTGAGCGCGAAGGTCGGCATCTCGCCGCCCAGGTAGTTGACGCGGAAGACGAGTTCGTCGGGCAGTGCCTGCTTGTCCCGCCACAGCGCCCATCCCACCCCGGGGTAGACCAGGCCGTACTTGTGCCCCGAGGTGTTGATCGACGCGACCCGGGGCAGCCGGAAGTCCCACACCAGGTCCTTGTCGAGGAAGGGCGCGATCATGCCCCCGGACGCGCCGTCCACGTGGACGGGGACGTCCAGGCCCGTGCGCTCCTGGAGCGCGTCCAGGGCGGTGCACAGGTCGGCGATCGGCTCGTAGGACCCGTCGAAGGTGGAGCCGAGGATGCCGATCACGCCGATGGTGTTCTCGTCGCACAGCTCGGCGGCCGCCTGCGGATCCAGGTGGAACCGGTCGCCCTCCATGGGTACCTGGCGCGCCTCGACCTCCCAGAAGTTGCAGAACTTCTCCCAGCAGACCTGCACGTTCACGCCCATGACCAGGTTGGGGCGGGCCTGGCTGGAGGGGTAGCGGTCCGCGTTGCGCAGGGCCCAGCGGCGCTTCAACGCCATCCCGGCGAGCATGCACGCCTCACTCGAACCGGTGGTAGAGCAGCCCACGGTGTTCTCCGGGTCCGGGGCGTTCCACAGGGTGGCGAGCATGGCCACGCAGCGGCGCTCCAGCTCCGCGGTGCGCGGGTACTCGTCCTTGTCGATCATGTTCTTGTCGCAGCACTCCCCCATCAGCCGGGTGGCCTGCTCCTCCATCCACGTGGTGACGAAGGTGGCGAGGTTGAGCCGTGAGTTCCCGTCCAGCATCAGCTCGTCGTGGACCAGCTGGTAGGCGACCGACGGCGGCATCGGTCCCGCCGGGAGCCGGTGCTTGGGCGGCGCCTCGGTCATCTCCACGACCGGGTTCGCCTCCCCGAAGAAGGGGTTCATCGACATGGGGCGCTCGTCGGGCTTCTGCGAGCCGGTGTGGAGCGGCATGGTGTCTCGTCTCCTCGCGTCGGTGGTGGGCGGCTCGGCGGGGCCACCGGCTCACTGAACCGGCGTCCCGTCCTGCCTCAGCTGCATCTGGGGCCGTCCCGTGACCAGGAGCCAGGCGGGCAGGGACGCGATGCAGAGCAGGGCCAGGATCTGGGGCGAGGGGGCCAGCAGGGCCGCCGTGAACAGGCTGAGCCAGCCGGCCCGGGTCACCGCGAGGAGCACGCCCAGCACCCCGGCGGCCACTCCCAGCGCCGGGTGCACGCTGGGGTAGGCGGCGTGCGCGCACAGCCCGAGCGCGGCGCCGACGAACACGGAGGGGAAGATCCGGCCGCCCCGGAATCCGCAGGACGCCGCGACCAGCAGGGCCACGAGTTTCACCACCGCCATGTCCGCGAACTGCGCGGCCGACCAGCCCTCCGGGTTCCGCGCCAGCTCCGCCACCTCGTCGAGCCCCTTGAACAAGGTCAGCCGGCCGCCCATGATCCCCAGCAGCCCCAGGAGCAGGCCGCCGACCGACAGCGCCAGAACGGGGTGCCGCAGGCGGGCGAAGGCGGCGTGGGCATAGGGGAGGGCGTACACGGCGGCCATCGCGAGCAGCGCGGCCGCGGAGGCGATCGCCATCGCGCTCACCACGTCCTGCCAGCCGGGGCGCCCGAAGGGGGGCAGGTTCAGGTCGAAGCTCGGCCGCCCCAGCAGGGTGGTGGTCAGCGCGCCCGCCGCGGCGGCGATCAGCGGCGCGAACACGTTGTCCCACAGCAGCCCCTTGACCGGCCTGCCCGCCAGCGCCTCGGAGAGCAGCAGCGCCGCCGCGACCGGCGTGCCGAACAGGGCGCCGATGGTCGCCGACTCCGCGAGCGACACCCACAGGTTCTCCGGCAGCCGGGGTGCCAGCCTGCGGCCCAGCCAGAAGGCCAGGGCGGCGTTCGACACGAGGACCGGGTTCTCCGGGCCCAGGCTCGGGCCGCCCGCCAGCATCAGCATCGCCGCCACCAGCAGGCCCGGCAGGACGCGGGGCGCCAGCGGGGTCGTCACGGACAGCCCGACGGTCGCCGGGTCGGGTCCGGCGTGCCCCGGGGCCTTCCAGACGACCAGACCGACCAGGGCGCCCGTCGCGGTGAGCACGACGAGCATCCACGGCGCCGTGTAGGGGCCGATGCCCAGGGCGTCGGGAAGGGCGCCCCACAGCACGTGCTGGAGCTGCGTGGCGAGCCCGCTCACCGCCAGGTAGAGCAGACTGGCGCCGACGCCGACGGCGAGCGCGGGAGCCACCAAGGGCAGCAGATCGCGCGCGGGGGTCGCCGGGGAGGCGGGTGCCTGCTGCGCGGTGTCCTGGGCCACTGGCCCACCATAAGGGGACACAACCGGCGTAACGCCCCTGGCGCGCGGACATCGGCGCGGTGTCCCGCGAGACGCGGGAGAAGGCCCCGGGACCGCGCTTGCACCTCACGCGGGGTGAGGACGCACCGTGGAGCGCGTACCGAGAAAGAAGTAAGGAGCGGAAGTGAGCTATTCCGTGGGACAGGTCGCCGACTTCGCCGGGGTCACGGTGCGCACGCTGCACCACTACGACGAGATCGGCCTGCTCACCCCGGGTGAGCGCAGCCACGCGGGCCACCGGCGCTACGACGACGCCGATCTGGACCGGCTGCAGCAGATCCTGTTCTACCGGGAGCTCGGCTTCCCGCTCGAGGAAGTGGCCGCCCTGCTCGACGACCCGGACGCGGACCCGCGCGCGCAGCTGCGCCGGCAGCACGAGCTGCTGACCGCCCGGATCGAGAGGCTGCGGAAGATGGCGGCGGCCGTGGAGCACGCGATGGAGGCACGCGAGATGGGCATCGACCTCACACCCGAGGAGAGGTTCGAGGTGTTCGGGGACAACGATCCGGAGCAGTACGCGCAGGAGGTGCGCCGGCGCTGGGGCGACACCGGGGAGTATGCGGAGTCCCGGCGCCGGACCGCCCGCTACACCAAGGACGACTGGAAGCGCGCGCAGGCCGAGACCGACGCCTGGGGGGAGCGCTACGCCGCCCTGATGGCCGCCGGTGAGCCGCCGACCGGGCAGGCGGCGATGGATCTGGCCGAGGAGCACCGCCGGCACATCTGCCGGTGGTTCTACACGTGCTCGTACGAGCTGCACCGGTGCCTGGGCGACATGTACGTGTCCGACGAGCGCTTCACGGCGTACTACGAGGCCATGCGACCGGGCCTCGCCGCGCATCTCCACGAGGCGATCGCGGCGAACGCGGCGCGGCACACGGCCTGAGGGCGGCGGCGAGGGGCACCCACCGCACCGTGGGCCCCGGGGTCATCGCTGGAACCCGGAGGGGACACCGAGCGTTGATAGCTTTGTCAGGCCATCGTCTGGCGGCAGCTCTCAGGACGCCGCACTTCCCCGACCCATCAGGAGCCCGGAACCGTGACGACGCTTGCCCTCGGACCGAGCTGGCTGGATCCGAACAACCTGCTGGACACCTTCGGAATCTGGGGCCTGCTCCTGGTGGTGTTCGCCGAGTCCGGCCTGCTGATCGGCTTCTTCCTGCCGGGTGACTCGCTGCTGTTCACCTGCGGCCTGCTGATCACGTCCCACCAGCTCGACTTCCCCCTGTGGGCCGCCATAGCCCTGATCTGCCTCGCCGCGATCCTCGGCGACCAGGCGGGATACATGTTCGGCAAGAAGGTCGGCCCCTCGCTGTTCAACCGCCCGGACTCGCGCCTGTTCAAGCAGGAGAACGTGGTCAAGGCGCACGAGTTCTTCGAGAAGTACGGTCCGAAGTCCCTGGTCCTGGCCCGGTTCGTGCCCATCGTGCGCACCTTCACGCCGATCATCGCCGGCGTCAGCGGGATGAAGTACCGCTCCTTCGTCGTGTTCAACGTCATCGGCGGCGTCCTGTGGGGCGCGGGCGTGACCCTGCTCGGCTCCTGGCTCGGCAACATCGCCTTCGTGAAGAGCAACATCGAGGCGATCCTCATCCTGGTCGTCCTCGTGTCGGTCGTCCCCATCGCCATCGAGTTCCTGCGCGCGCGCTCCAAGGCCCGGAAGAACCCCGCGCAGGCCCCGGCGGCCGAGCCGCGGCCCTCCTTCCCGCAGGACGCCGCCTACTCGCAGGGACGGTCCGGCTTCCAGAACCCGCCGGTCATGGACGACGCGACCACGCGGCTGCGCCCCGTGACCCAGGACCACGGCGGGTACGGGAACGGGAACCAGAACCACGGCCACCCCGCGCCGTCGTACGGCGAGCAGGGCCACGCCCCTCGGCCGGGCGCCGCCCAGCAGCCCTACGGCGGGGACCCGTACCCGAACCCGTACCGGAACCAGGGCGGCCACGACCAGCACCAGGGCCCTTACGACGAGTACCAGCACCAGGGCCACTACGGCGAGTACCAGGGCTACCCGCAGCAGCAGCCGTACGGCGCCGGGCAGGACCAGTACTGGGACCAGCACCAGCACCAGGACCCGGACGCCCATCACGACCCCCGGCAGGGCGAGCAGCCCCCCCACGGCCAGAGGTAGAGCCCCGCGCCCCGCGCCTCAGAAGCCGCGGGTCCGCTTGGCCGCGCGCCGGACCCCGGCGGAGCCCACGCGCACGAACAGTCGCGAGATCTCGGCTCCCAGGTTCACGCCGATCGCGATGGCCATGGCGAGCGAGGCGGCCTTGGCCAGGGACACCAGGCCCTTGTCGACGTCGTTCTGGGCCATCGCCAGCAGCCCGAAGTACGTCGCGGAACCGGGCAGCAGCGGCCCGATCGCGGCCGTGGTGTAGGGCAGCGCGGACGCGAACCGGTAGCGCGACAGCAACTGCCCGAACAGACCCACCAGCCCCGCCGCCACGGCCGTGGAGGCGACCGGCGAGAGGTGGCCCGGGTAGACCATGGCGCCGTAGATGACCCAGGCGACGCCCCCGTTGAGGGTCACCCACAGCACCGTGGACCGCTCCTGCTGGAGCAGCACGGCGAAGGTCAGCGACAGCAGCATCGACGCGATGATCTGCACGACGGGCCGCGAGGTGGCGCTCAGCGCCGCGTCGGGGTTGAGCGGGGCGCCCAGCTTCACGCCGAAGTACAGGATCACCAGGACCCCGATGACGATGCCGACGAAGAAGTACATGACCTCCAGCAGGCGGGCCGCGGCGGTGATGTAGAAGCCGGTCAGGCCGTCCTGCACGCCCGCCACCAGGGCCCGCCCCGGCAGCAGGGCGAACAGTCCACCGGTGACCACCGCGGACGCGTTCACGTTCACCCCCCCGACCGTCAGCGCGACGCCGATCGCGGCCGGGGGCATCGCGGCCATCGTGAACTGGTAGAACTCCGGCAGTCCGCGCCCCGCGCACAGCCAGGCCAGGCGGTCGCCGAGCATCGCGCCGATCGCGGCCGCGACGAACACGAGCAGATCGCCGCCGACCAGCACGGAGGCCGCGCCGGCGAGCAGCCCGCTGGCCCCGGTCAGCGCCCAGCCGGGGTAGGGGTGGCGGTTACGGCGGATCTCGGCGAGCCGCCGGTAGGCCTCCTCCAGGGAGATCGTCGTCTCCGGGTCGCTGAGATCGGCCAGCAGCGCGAACACGGCCGCCAGACGCGTGTAGTCCGTGCCGCGGCGCCGCACGGTCCGTGACGCGGTGACCGGGTCGTCGACCAGGGAGGGCTGGTAGGAGACCGACAGCAGGGTGAAGGTGGCGGTGGGCTCGCAGCGGTCCAGTCCGTAGGACCGGCAGACCGCGAACATCGCCGCCTCCACGTCCTCGGCGCCCTCGCCGCCCGCGAGCAGCAGCTCGCCGATACGGAGGGTCAGGTCGAGCACACGCGGCACGGCCGGGTTGTTCTCGCCGGTCCGCTGCACCGGCTCGGGAGCGGGCCGCTCGGCCACCGGCATGCGCAGCATGGTGCGCATCCGGTCCTGCCAGGGCGCCTCCTTGGTCAGCCGGACCGCGGGGAACCCCGCGGGCGGGGTGAACGCGGTCGGGGCCTGTCCCGCGAGATAGGTGCTGGGAAAGCTGAACGCCGACCCCTCCGCGTCCGCTCCGGCGGACTGCGGCGCCTGGAAGCCCTCCGGGAGGACGAAGTCGGAGGTCGTCTCCGGCTCGCCGCCCACCACCGGGGGCAGGGCGAGCCCCTCGGGCACGGCGAACTCGGACGTCGTGGACCCGTCCGCGACGAACGACGGCGACGACGCGGACGAGGACGGCAGGACCGTGGGAATCGTGAGCTCGGACGTCAGCGACGAGACGGACTCCGCGTCCGGGCCCGAGACGCTCTCCTCCTCGTCCCGGCCCTCGGGCGCGAACGCGCTCCTCGCCTCGTCCGACGGCGGCTTGCGGTCGTCCTCCTCCGCGTCCGCCGACCCCGTCTCGCGGCCCTCCGCGTCCGCCTCCGCCACCTGCTCCCGCCTCGTCTCGCCTGCGTGTACGTCTCTCGCCTACCTCCCGTACGCCTCAGTATGCGCACCGGTACGAGAACGGGCCGCGCAACCCCACCAGGGTCACGCGGCCCGCAAGGCTACGACGGTCAGTGACCGCCCTCCTCCTCGAACCGCTTGTAGGAGCGCTCGATCTCCTGCTCGGCCTCCACACGGCCCACCCAGTTGGCGCCCTCGACGGACTTGCCGGGCTCCAGGTCCTTGTAGACCTCGAAGAAGTGCTGGATCTCCAGGCGGTCGAACTCCGACACGTGGTGGATGTCACGCAGGTGCTCCACACGCGGGTCGGTCGCCGGGACGCACAGCAGCTTGTCGTCGCCGCCGGCCTCGTCCGTCATGCGGAACATGCCGATGGCGCGGCACTTGATCAGGCAGCCCGGGAACGTCGGCTCGTCCAGGATGACCAGCGCGTCCAGCGGGTCACCGTCCTCGCCGAGGGTGTTCTCGACGAATCCGTAGTCGGTCGGGTAGGCGGTCGAGGTGAAGAGTCGACGGTCGAGGCGGATCCGACCGGTCTCGTGGTCCACCTCGTACTTGTTCCGCGAACCCTTCGGGATCTCGATCGTGACGTCGAACTCCACCGGTGGCTCCTCCATGATCAGCACATAGTTCTGGTGATTAAGTGTCCCTCACGCAGCTGTGTGATCGCGAAAGGGGCTGGTGGTCATGCCGGAGCCGAGGGCCTGGCGGGCCGCGGGGCCGCGTCTGGCGCGACTCGCGCGAGCCGTGGAGCCGCGCCTGAAGCATCTGGCCCGGTCCGTGCGCCCGGGTGCGCGGCGGGACACCGAGACCGCCGCACCGCGCGTGGCACGGCTCGGCGGGGTGGTGAAACCGCACGTCGCGCGGGTCGCGCG
The DNA here is from genome assembly GCF_040650555.1 of Streptomyces sp. NPDC048664. Taxonomy (NCBI): domain Bacteria; kingdom Bacillati; phylum Actinomycetota; class Actinomycetes; order Kitasatosporales; family Streptomycetaceae; genus Streptomyces; species Streptomyces sp. NPDC048664. The sequence continues at coordinate 236,223 of NZ_JBEZHK010000006.1, forward strand.
CGCCGTGCGCCCGCGCTCCGGGGGGCTCACCACCCCCCAGCTCGCGGCCGTCGCGACCGTCGCCGGCCTCGCGCTCGCGGCGGGGGCCGTGACCGCCGCCGGTCCCTGGGACTCCGCGGGTCAGCGTACGGCCGAGCGGGAGCGGGCCGCGGCGTGGGGCGGCGAGGGTGGCGCAGATCACGCGGGTGATTCCGGTACGGCGGCCCGGACGCCGGTGGCCGCGCCGAGCGCCGTCCCGGTGCTCGCCGGGATCGGCGACGGTGCCGCGAACACAGCGAAGTCCGCGCCGCTCGGGCCGGAGCTGTCGACCGTGCTCGGCAGGTTCCTGAGCGACGGCGCGCTCGGCCCCCGGCGCTCCGCCGCCGTCGTGGACGTGGCCACGGGGCGGCGCCTGTACGGCAGGGACGTCTCCGGCGCGCTGACCCCCGCTTCCACGACGAAGATCGCCACGGCCGTCGCCGCGCTCTCCGCGGCCGGCGCGGACCACCGCTTCACCACCCGCACCGCGCTGGAGCCCGGGACCGGCAAGCTGGTGCTCGTCGGCGGCGGCGACCCGACCCTGACGGCCCGCGCGAAGGCCGACGGCTGGGCGAGCCTGCGCACGCTCGCGGACCGCACCGCGGCGGCCCTGAAGAAGCGCCACACGGCCTCGGTGACCCTCTCCTACGACGCCTCCCTCTTCACCGGGCCGGCGCTGCACCCGATCGGGGCCAACGAGAACCTCGCACCGGTCACCGCGCTGGCGGTCGACGAGGGCCGCCGGGACGGCTCCTCCAGCGGACCGGCCGAGCGGGGCACGGACCCGGCGGGGGACGCCGCCCGGGCCTTCGGCACGCTGCTGCGCGCGCGGGGCGTCACCACCACGGGCGGCACGGCCGCCGCCGCGGTCCCGGCCGCCAAGGCGAGCGCGCGCGCCGCCACGTTGGCCTCCGTCCAGTCGCCGCCCCTGTCGGAGGTGGTCGAGCGGATGCTGACCAACAGCGACAACGACATCGCCGAGGCCCTCGCCCGCCAGACCGCCCTGGCCCTGGGAGGGCAGCCGAGCTTCGACGGCGGCGCCGCGGCGATCCGCGCCCAGCTGGACAAGCTCGGACTCCCGCTCGCCGGGGCGGCGTTCCACGACGGCAGCGGTCTGAACCGGGACGACAGGCTCACCGCCGACCTGCTGACCCGGCTGCTGGCGACCGCGGGCTCCCGCGCGCACCCCGAACTCCGTCCGGTCCTGACCGGGCTGCCGGTGGCGGGCTTCACGGGCACGCTCAGCGACCGCTACGCGGACGCGGCCGACTACGCGGGCGTGGGGCTCGTCCGCGCCAAGACGGGCACCCTGACCGGCGTCAACACCCTTGCGGGGACGGTGGTGGACGCCGACGGCCGCCTGCTGGCCTTCGCCTTCCTGACGGACGGCTCGCCGGACCAGCAGGGGGCCAGAGCGGCCCTGGACCGCACAGCCGCGGCCCTGGCGGGCTGCGGCTGCCGCTGAGGACCGCTTCATCGGACCTGCACCTGCCTGGTGGCGCGGGGAACTGCGCGCCGAGCCACGGCGTGCCCGCACCTGCCGGAGGGAGGCGGGCTACCGTCCAGGGGCGCGGGGAACTGCGCGCTGAGCCACGGCGGACCCGCACCTGACCCGCTCCCCCCCGGAGGGGCACCGCGCGACAGGCGCCGGGGGACCCGCACCTGCCGGCGAGGGTGGGTCCTTGCTGGGGGCGCGGGGACCTGCGCGCCGAGCCACGGCGTGCCCGCACCTGACGGGAGGAGGCCGGCTCCGGCCCCGGGGGCGCGGGGAACTGCGTGACGAGCCACAGGTGCCCGCGCCTGACCCGCTCCCCCCGGAGGGGCACCGCGTCCGCACATCAGCACGTACGGTTGACACATGACGAGCATCGGTGGTGCCGAGATGGTCGACTGGAATCTCGCGGTGGCGACCGCGACCCGACTCGCGCGGCCGGGACCCGAGGTGACCCGCGACGAGGCACGAGCCGTCGTGGCGGAGCTGCGCCGCCACGCGAAGGCCTCCGAGGAGCACGTCCGCGGCTTCACCCGCATGGGTGACGAGAGCACCCACGACACCCCGGTCCTCGTCGTGGACCGCCCCGGCTGGGTCCGCGCGAACGTGGCCGGCTTCCGCGAGATCCTCAGGCCGCTCCTCGACAAGATGCAGGAACGGCGGGGGAGCACCACCGGCGGAGCCGTCCTCGGGGCCGTCGGCGGCAAGGTCACCGGGGTGGAACTGGGCATGCTCCTGTCGTTCCTGTCCTCCCGCGTCCTCGGCCAGTACGAGACCTTCGCCCCGCCCACCCGCGACCTGCCCGCCGGGCAGAACGGCGGTGGGCGCCTCCTGCTGGTCGCGCCCAACATCGTGCACGTGGAGCGCGAACTCGACGTGCGCCCTCACGACTTCCGCCTCTGGGTCTGCCTGCACGAGGAGACCCACCGCACCCAGTTCACCGCGGTGCCCTGGCTGCGCGATCACCTGGAGGGTGAGATCCAGTCGTTCCTCGGCGAGACCGAGGTGGACCCCATGACGGTCCTGGAACGCGTCCGGGAGGCCGCCCAGTCGTTCGCGGGCGGCCGCCCGGAGTCGGAGGAGGGCGAGGAGGACGGGCGATCCCTCGTGGAGCTGGTGCAGACACCCGCCCAGCGGGAGATCCTCGGCCGGCTGACGGCGGTCATGTCCCTGCTGGAGGGCCACGCCGACTTCGTGATGGACGGTGTCGGGCCGGACGTCGTCCCCTCCGTCGCCGAGATCCGCGAGAAGTTCCAGCAGCGCCGCGCGAAGGGTGCGTCCCGGCTCGACCTCGCCCTGCGCAAACTCCTGGGACTGGACGCCAAGCTGCGTCAGTACCGCGACGGCGAGCGGTTCGTACGGGCGGTCGTCGAACAGGTCGGCATGGACGGCTTCAACCGCGTGTGGACGTCACCGAACACACTTCCGACGAAGTCGGAGATCGCCAAGCCCGCGGAGTGGATCGCACGGGTGCACCGCAAGGCGGACTCGTGAGAGCCGGATCCACGCGAGCGTAGTCAAACGAATCCGGCCGTCGGCAGGTGAACGCCTCGCCAATCACCCGTCCGAGGGACCGTGAGCCATGCGTAGGCGTGCAATGCTCGGGGAACGGCCCGTTTCTGTCACCATCGACACACTCTGAGTGACCAGCTTCGGGTTCACCCCCCCGACAACTTCAGAAGGGAACCGGACATGGGTCCCCATCCTGCGGTCGCGGCGATACGCCTGGCGGTCCGCCGCGTCCTTCACGACATCCTCATCGAGCACACCGCGCAGCAGCGCACCGAACAGCGTCCGGCGGAACAGCTCGCCGGGCAGCGCACCGAGCCGCCCGGCGAGTGGCGCACCGGCCGCCAGGCCCCGCACCAGCGAGCGGCCGAGCCGCCCGCACCGGCCGCGCCACTCGTCCTCGTGGCGTGCTCCGGCGGCGCCGACTCCATGGCGCTGGCCTCCGCCCTCGCCTTCGAAGCCCCCAAGATCGGCGTCAGGGCCGGCGGCGTCACCATCGACCACGGCCTGCAGCCGGGTTCCGGGCTGCGCGCCGAGGAAGTCGTCCTGCGCCTGCGTGAACTGGGCCTGTCGCCGGTCGAGTCCGTCGCCGTGACCGTCGGCCGCGACGGCGGCCCCGAAGCGGCCGCCCGCGACGCGCGCTACGCCGCCCTGGACGCCGCCGCCGCCCGCCACGGCGCCACCGCGATCCTCCTCGGACACACCCGGGACGACCAAGCTGAAACCGTCCTGCTGGGTCTCGCCCGCGGCTCCGGCATCAGGTCGCTGTCCGGGATGGCCGCGGTCTCGGGGGCCGACGGCCGCTACCGCCGCCCGTTCCTGCACATCGACCGCCAGACCGCCCGCAAGGCCTGCATGGCCCAGTCCCTGCCCGTCTGGGACGACCCGCACAACACCGACCCCTCCTACACCCGCTCCCGCCTGCGCCACGAGGGCCTGCCCGCCCTGGAGAAGGCGCTCGGCAAGGGAGTCGTGGAAGCCCTCGCCCGCACGGCGCAGCTCTCCCGCGACGACGCCGACGCCCTCGACGCCTGGGCGAGCCAGGCGGAGTCCGCCGTGCGCGACGCCACCGGCCTGCTGGAATGCGCCAAGCTCTACGCGCTGCCGCCCGCCGTGCGCCGCCGGATCCTGCGCCGCGCCGCCATCGAGGCCGGCGCCCCGGCGGGCTCCCTCTTCGCCCGCCACATCGAGGAGATCGACCGTCTGATCACCGGCTGGCGCGGCCAGGGGGCCATCAATCTCCCGGGCAAGGTGGTCGCTCAGCGGCAGGGTGGCAGACTGGTGATCCGGCAAGGCTGAAAACGCGCCCCCCAGGGGGCGCCCGGCCGCCCCTCGGGGCAGGACCGGTCGGCCACGCGCGCGGGCCTCGACAGGCGCGCCGCGGCCGAAAGGGAGAGCGCGCTTGGGCCGTACGGGCCGCAGTCGCAACACTGCGGGCGTGTGCGGACCTCTCCGGGAACAGGCGGCCGCCGGCGACGGCGGCCACCGCACCTCGGCGGCGAGTGCGCGACAAGTGCGGGACGACCGAAAGTGATGCGGGTGGACGCGAAAGACATGGGTGCCGACCTCCAGCAGGTGCTCATCACCAAAGAAGAGATCGACGCGAAGCTCGCGGAGCTCGCCGCGAAGATCGACGCTGAGTACGCGGGCAAGGACCTGCTGATCGTCGGCGTGCTCAAGGGCGCGGTCATGGTCATGGCCGACCTCGCCAGGGCGCTGTCCACCCCGCTCACCATGGACTGGATGGCCGTGTCCTCCTACGGAGCGGGCACCCAGTCCTCCGGCGTCGTGCGGATCCTCAAGGACCTCGACGCCGACATCAAGGGCCGGCACGTCCTGATCGTCGAGGACATCATCGACTCGGGCCTGACCCTGTCGTGGCTGATCTCCAACCTCGGCTCCCGCGAGCCCGCCTCCCTGAAGGTGTGCACGCTGCTGCGCAAGCCCGACGCCGCCAAGGTCGCCATCGACGTGGAGTGGGTCGGCTTCGACATCCCGAACGAGTTCGTGGTCGGCTACGGCCTCGACTACGCCGAGAAGTACCGCAACCTCCCGTTCGTCGGTACGCTCGCGCCTCACGTCTACGGCGGCTGACGCCACGGGGTACGGCCGTCCGGGCGGCGGCCGTACCCGCGGGGCACGGTCCGTTCGAGACGAGCGGGAACCCTTCCGGGTCTCCCGCCGTTGGAGCATGCGTGAACGGTATGCCGGGAGTCCCCTGCGGCTTCGGGTGACCATCCTGGGGTACCGTCAGAAGAACTGTCTTTATCAAACTCACTATGGCAGGAGGGACGGGGCGACACCGCTCCGTATGGATGGACGTGAAGCGATACTTCCGTGGGCCGGTCATGTGGATCGTGCTGGCCGTCCTTGCCGTGGTCGTGTTGATGCAGGTCGTCGGGTCGTCCGGCGGCTACAAGACGGTTGACACCGGCAAGGTCGTCGCAGCGATCAACGAGAACAAGGCGCAGTCGGCCAAGCTGACCACCGGTGACGAGCAGATCCTCAAGGTCTCGCTCAAGAACGGTGTCAAGGTCGATGGCAGCTCCAAGATCCAGGCGAGCTACATCGGCAACCAGGGCGTGACCATCGCCAAGACGTTGCAGGACAAGTACCAGAGCAAGCAGATCCCGGACGGCTACACGGTCTCGCCGTCCAAGCAGAATCCCTTCGTCTCGATCCTGCTCTCGCTGCTGCCGTTCGTCCTGATCGTGGTCGTGTTCCTGTTCCTGATGAACCAGATGCAGGGCGGCGGCTCCCGGGTCATGAACTTCGGGAAGTCCAAGGCCAAGCTCATCACCAAGGACACTCCCAAGACGACGTTCACGGACGTCGCGGGCGCCGACGAGGCGGTCGAGGAGCTCCAGGAGATCAAGGAGTTCCTCCAGGAGCCGGCCAAGTTCCAGGCCGTCGGCGCCAAGATCCCCAAGGGCGTGCTCCTGTACGGGCCCCCCGGAACGGGCAAGACCCTCCTCGCGCGCGCCGTGGCGGGCGAGGCCGGCGTGCCCTTCTACTCGATCTCGGGCTCCGACTTCGTCGAGATGTTCGTCGGTGTCGGTGCCTCCCGGGTCCGCGACCTGTTCGAGCAGGCCAAGGCGAACGCCCCGGCGATCGTCTTCGTCGACGAGATCGACGCGGTCGGCCGCCACCGCGGCGCCGGCCTCGGCGGCGGTCACGACGAGCGCGAGCAGACGCTGAACCAGCTGCTGGTCGAGATGGACGGCTTCGACGTGAAGGGCGGCGTGATCCTCATCGCCGCCACGAACCGGCCCGACATCCTCGACCCCGCCCTGCTGCGCCCCGGCCGCTTCGACCGCCAGATCGCGGTGGACCGCCCGGACATGCAGGGCCGTCTCGAGATCCTCAAGGTCCACCAGAAGGGCAAGCCGGTCGCCCCGGACGTCGACCTGTCGGCCGTCGCCCGCCGCACCCCCGGCTTCACCGGCGCGGACCTGTCGAACGTGCTGAACGAGGCGGCGCTCCTGACGGCGCGCAGCGACCGCAAGCTCATCGACAACCTGATGCTCGACGAGGCGATCGACCGTGTGGTCGCGGGCCCGCAGAAGCGGACCCGGATCATGTCGGACAAGGAGAAGAAGATCACCGCGTACCACGAGGGCGGTCACGCCCTGGTCGCGGCGGCCTCGCCGAACTCCGACCCGGTCCACAAGATCACGATCCTGTCCCGCGGCCGGGCCCTCGGGTACACGATGGTGCTGCCGGACGAGGACAAGTACTCCACGACCCGCAACGAGATGCTGGACCAGCTGGCCTACATGCTGGGCGGCCGCGCGGCCGAGGAGCTCGTCTTCCACGACCCCACCACGGGTGCCGCGAACGACATCGAGAAGGCCACGTCCACGGCCCGCGCGATGGTCACGCAGTACGGCATGACCGAGCGGCTGGGAGCGATCAAGTTCGGTGGCGACAACACCGAGCCGTTCCTCGGACGCGAGATGGCGCACCAGCGCGACTACTCGGAAGAGGTCGCGGCGCTCGTCGACGAAGAGGTCAAGAAGCTCATCGAGAACGCGCACAACGAGGCCTGGGAGATCCTGGTCGAGAACCGCGACGTCCTCGACAACCTCGTCCTGGCCCTCCTGGAGAAGGAGACCCTGGGCAAGGAGGAGATCGCCGAGGTCTTCGCGCCGATCGTCAAGCGTCCGCCGCGGCCCGCGTGGACCGGCTCCTCGCGCCGCACGCCGTCCACCCGCCCGCCAGTGCTCTCCCCGAAGGAGCTCGCGCTGACGAACGGGGCGAACGGCGCGACGGCCGCGATCGCCAACGCCACGGAGTCCCTGCCCACGGAGTCCGCTCCGGAGGACCACCGGGACAGCTGACCGGCGCTTTCGCGCAGGGGCCCGAGGGCCCCGGGCTTCCAGCCGCGCCCCCCAGGGTTCTAGCCTGGGGGGCGCGGCCATGCGTGGACCCGCATCCGGCGCGTGTCATCCGCCGCGTCGCACAAGCAGGAACGAGGCACCCAGATGACCGACCCGGTGACGCTGGACGGCGACGGAGAGATCGGCGAGTTCGACGAGAAGCGCGCGGAGAACGCCGTACGGGAACTGCTCCTGGCGATCGGGGAGGACCCCGACCGCGAGGGGCTGCGCGAGACCCCCGGCCGGGTCGCCCGCGCCTATCGGGAGATATTCGCGGGTCTGTGGCAGCAGCCCGAGGACGTCCTCACGACGACGTTCGACCTCGGTCACGACGAGATGGTGCTGGTGAAGGACATCGAGGTGTTCTCCACCTGCGAGCACCACCTCGTGCCGTTCCGCGGGGTCGCGCATGTCGGCTACATCCCGTCCACCAGCGGGAAGATCACGGGACTGTCCAAGCTGGCCAGGCTCGTGGACGTCTTCGCCCGCCGGCCGCAGGTGCAGGAGCGGCTGACCACGCAGATCGCCGACTCGCTGATGGAGATCCTGGAGCCGCGCGGGGTGATCGTGGTGGTCGAGTGCGAGCACATGTGCATGTCGATGCGGGGGATCCGCAAGCCCGGGGCGAAGACGATCACGTCGGCGGTGCGGGGGCAGCTGCGGGACGCCGCCACGCGGAACGAGGCGATGAGCCTGATCATGGCGAGGTAGCGCCGCCGGGCGCGGGCCCCGGGGGGACCCGGCTCCAGGGCCTGTTGCGGGCCCTAGGCCGGGGCGGAGGTGTCGTCCTCGTCGTCCGGGAGCTTGCACACCCGCTCCAGGAAGAACGCCGCCGCTATGACGGCGATGCCGGCCACCGTCGAGAACCCGGCGTAGATGGCCTGGTCACGGATGGCCGGAACGTCCAGGGACTGGAGGAGGAAGACGCCCGTCCCGCCGTACATCCCCGCCACCAGCGACGCCACCAGGGCGCTCGCCTGGCCGAAGACGACCGCTCGGGCCGCCATCAGCGGGTCGACGCCCTTCGCGCCGGTCCGCCGCTCCCGCTGAGCCTTGAACCGCGCCCGCAGCGACAGCGCCGTGGCCAGCAGGACCACGGCGATCAGCGCCAGGACGATGGGCGCGGCCAGCGGGACGCTCGGCAGGGTGCCCACCGAGCTCCACAACCGGGCCCCCGACCAGGACAGCACCCCCGCCACGACGAACACCGCTGCCAGCGTCCTGATGCGCAGCTCTTTCACGATGCCCCTTCGTCAGCCCACAGCCCTGCTCGCTCGGTAGACCTTAACGACTACTCGGGCAGCCGGAGTTCCAGGTCCGCGCGCGGGGTGACGCCTTCCCGGGTGACGGCGGCGAGCAGTTCGGCCACCGGGCCATGGCCGGGCAGTCGGGCCTCCTGGTCGAGGTCGTGCCAGGGGGCGAGCACGAAGGCCCGCTCATGGGCCCGGGGGTGGGGCAGGGTGAGGACGGGGTCGTCGGAGACGATCTCGGCGTACGCGACGATGTCCACGTCCAGGGTGCGGGCCGCCCACCGCTCGTCACGCACCCGGTGGAAGGCCTCCTCGACGGCCTGGGCGCGCTCCAGCAGGGAGGAGGGCGGCAGGGTCGTCTTCACGACGATCACCGCGTTGAAGTACGCGGGCTGGCTGCCCGGCTCCACGCCCCACGGCTCCGTCTCGTACACGGGCGAGACGCCCTTGACCCGCATGCCCGGGGTGTCCTCGAACGCGTCGATGGCGCCCTGGAGGGTCTCCAGGCGGTTGCCCAGGTTGGCACCCAGGGAGATCACCGCCAGTTTGGGGTTCTGCAGGGTGGTGTCGGCGGCGTCCACGCGCTCCACCACGGACGTCGGCACCGGCTGGACGGTCGGGTCGCTCTGACCCCCGGTGAAGAATGCGGTCATACTCGGCTCCGGGTGATGGTGACGGTCACGTCGTCGAAGGGGACCGTGATCGGTGCGTCCGGCTTGTGGACGCAGACCTCGACCTCCAGGACGGGGGCATGCCCCAGGCAGGAGAACGCGATGCGTTCGGCGAGCGTCTCGATCAGGTCGACGGGCTCGCCCTCGATCAACGCCGCCACCTCCTCCGCGACGATGCCGTAGTGCACGGTCTTCGAGAGGTCGTCGCCGGCCGCGGCCGCCCGGGTGTCCAGGCTCAGGACGAGATCCACGACGAAGGTCTGGCCCTCCTCGCGTTCCTTGGGGAACACGCCGTGGTGCCCACGGGCCCTCAGGCCGCGCAGCGCGACACGATCCACGCGAATCACTCCTGCAATCGTCGGTAGCGGCAGGTCCTCACCGGGTGCGGTCGGAACACCGGTCTCGACGAATCTACCTGCGAGCACTGACAGCACCCGTGCGCGGGGGCACGCGACCCCGCGCCGTCCAGGCAGTCCCACCGACCGTTTTCCCCGGGGTACCGGGCGGCCTGCCGAATGGCCCGCCGTCCGTACCCGGGAGTAGGTGATTCCGACCACGTACCCGCCGCCTACCCAATCCCGGGCGGCTGACCACCCCCTCGTCCGGGGGATTCGTCCTCTTCCTCCTCGCCGGACTCCGTCAGCACGGGTGAGGCGTGGTGCGACCAGAGTTTCCAGCCGCCGGGTGTGCGCCGGAACACGTTCGTGGCGACCACCAGCTGACCGACCAGCGGGCCGAGCTCGGCGCCGTCCTCGGGCGCCGGGCCCCCGCTGAGGATGTTCTCGGTGCAGGTCACCAGGGCGGTGTCGCCGGTGACGGAGACATGGACGTCGGTCAGGAAGAACTGGATGTAGTCGGTGTTCGCCATGATCAGCGCGTACGACCGCAGCACCTCGCCGCGTCCGGTCAGTACCGGCCAGCCCGGGTGCACGCAGGAGATCACACCGGTGTCCGCCGGGTCGTGGTACTCCTCGTCCACGCCCAGGTCGGCGGGCGTGAGCCAGAGCGCGGACACCTCGTCGAAGTCTCCCCGCTCCATCGCCTCGTAGAAGGCGGTGTTGGCCCGCTCGACCTCTTCGACGTCGGTGTGGGCGGTGCTCACCTGGCTCCTTCGATGGCGCGTGCGACGCGTACGGCGTCGGCCGTGGCCCGGACCTCGTGCACGCGCACCGCCCAGGCGCCGGCCTGCGCGGCGAGGGCGGAGACGGCGGCCGTGGCGGCGTCCCGCTCGCGCGCGGGGGGCGGCGCGCCGTCGGCACCGGCCAGGACCCGGCCCAGGAACCGTTTGCGGGAGGCCGCCACCAGGAGCGGGTGCCCGAGCGTGCGCAGCCGGTCGAGCTGGGCGAGCAGCGCCAGATCGTGCTCGGCCTCCTTGGAGAAGCCGAGACCGGGGTCCACCACGATCCGGTCGGCGGCGACACCGCCCTCCAGCACGGCCTCCACGCGCGCGTGCAGCTCGTCCGCCACCTCGGCGACGACGTCCTCGTACACACCCCTGACGTTGCCCCCCTCCAGGAAGCCGCGCCAGTGCATGACGACGAAGGGGGCCCCGGAGGCGGCGACGGTCGGGATCATGTCGGGGTCGGCGAGGCCGCCGCTCACGTCGTTGACGAGGGCGGCGCCGGCGGCGAGGGCCTGTTCGGCGACCCGGGCGCGCACGGTGTCCACGGACACCGCGACGCCCTCGGCGGCGAGGCCGCGGACGACCGGGACGACGCGCCGCAGTTCCTCGGCCTCGTCCACGCGGGTGGCACCGGGGCGGGTCGACTCGCCGCCGACGTCGACCAGGTCCGCGCCCTCGGCGACCAGGTCCAGGCCGTGCTTGACGGCCGCGGTGGTGTCGAACCAGCGTCCGCCGTCGGAGAAGGAGTCGGGGGTGACGTTGACCACCCCCATGACCGCACAGCGGTCCCATGTCGGAAGCCCTGCCACGTGGCCCCGCCCGGTTTTGGTGCTCATACGTTCAGCGTAGGCCCCGCCGCCGGCCGCCTCGGCGGACCGCCCCCGCGGGACCGCCCCACCCGCCGGGTGCCGGGGCCCCGGACGGATGGTCGGGGCCCCGGACGCGGAGTGGCGGGTCAGGCCGGGCTGGTCTTCGAGACGCCGTGGGCGCAGGGGCGGGGCGACGACGAGCGGCGCAGCAGGCGGGGCAGGGCCAGGGTCACGAAGCCCTCCGCCTGCATCGCCGCGATGCCGATCCGCGGCAGGTCGCGGGAGGAGGCGTAGACCACGAAGCGCGGCTCCCAGCGCGGCTGGAACTTCGCGTTGAACTTGTACAGCGACTCGATCTGGAACCACCGGGAGAGGAAGACCAGCAGCCCGCGCCAGGCCCGCAGCACGGGCCCCGCGCCGATCTTCTCGCCGCGGGCCAGCGCAGAGCGGAACATCGCGAAGTTCAGCGAGACGCGGGCGATGCCCAGCTTGGGGGCGGCCTGGAGCGCGGCCACGATGAGCAGTTCGTTCATGCCCGGGTCCGCCGAGCGGTCGCGGCGCATGAGGTCCAGGGAGGCTCCGTCCGTGCCCCACGGCACGAAGTGCAGCACGGCCTTCAGGTCCCCGTACGAGCCCGTCTCCGCGTCGGCCTTGTGGGCCGTCGCGATCAGGCAGTCGCCGTCGGCCGCGTCACCGATGCGTCCCAGGGCCATCGAGAAGCCGCGCTCGGTGTCGGTGCCGCGCCAGTCCTCCGCGGCGCGTCGTATGCGGTCGAGTTCACCGTCGCTGAGGTCACGGATGCGCCGCACCCGGGTTTCGTAACCCGCGCGTTCGATGCGCTTCACCATCTGGCGCACGTTCCGCATCGCACGCCCGGACAGGGAGAAATCCGCGACATCCACCACCGCCTCGTCGCCCAGTTCGAGGGCGTCCAGGCCGGTCTCCCGGGTCCACACCTCACCGCCCGTCTCCGAGCAGCCCATGACCGCCGGGGTCCAGGAGTGGGCCTTGGCCTCGTCCATGAAGCGCTCGATGGCGCCGGGCCACGCCTCCACGTCGCCGATGGGGTCGCCGCTGGCCAGCATCACGCCCGACACGACGCGGTAGGTGACCGCGGCCTTGCCGCTGGGCGAGAAGACGACCGCCTTGTCGCGGCGCAGCGCGAAGTGGCCGAGGGAGTCGCGGGCGCCGTGCTTGGCCAGCAGCGCGCGCAGCTGCACCTCGTCCTCCTCGGTGAGCCGGGCGGCCGGGTGCTCGGGCCGGAAGGCGAGGTAGATCGTGGTGACCGAGGTCAGCAGGCCGAGCGCGCCGAGCGAGAAGCCCACCGTCCAGGAGGCGTTGCCGGTGTAGTCGACCGGGCCCTCGAACCCGAGCAGGCCGTACAGGACGTGCTCGATACGGTCCGACAGGCTCGGGTCGCCGACCATGCGGCGGGTGTGGACGCTGACGATGACCAGGCCCAGGCCCAGGGAACCGGCGCCCATGAGGATGAAGTTGGCGAGCGCCCGCCAGCGGCTGCGCGGATCGGGCAGGGCCGCGAACTCGTCGCGGTGGATCACCAGCGGCACCAGCAGCAGCACGGCGATCAGCACGCCGATCACCGAGTGGCGGTAGACGAACTCCGCGACGGCACCCGCCGGCAGCAGGACCACCGCCGCGCGCCAGGCACGGCGCTTGCGCCGCCGCAGTCCGTGCGCGAGCAGCAGCAGTAGAATGCCCACGCTCAGCGACAGGGCCGCGGCGAACGGGCCGAGTGAGCCCGGAAGGACCTCGGCCACCTGGTGCATGCGGCTGTTCCTGAACCGCGGGAAGACACCCGCCGCGATGTCCAGGAAGCCCACGAGCGTGCACGCCCCGGCGATCAGCGCGGGGACGGACTCCGGGCGGGGGCCGCGGAGTATGCGGCGTACCGCTGATCGCTCCGGAACCTGAGCCGGCTTTTCCCCATCTATCCTGACAGACATCGCATCCCGTAGTTCTGCGAGAGACCTTGAGTCCGGCGCCATTCGGGCATCCGGCGACATTGCGCCCTCTAGGACGGTGTCTTGGGGAGAGAGGTTCACTCCCCATCACAAAGCCGGTTCAAAACCGAAGGAAAGTCCGGGGCAAGTCCGCGCGAAAGCGTGGGGCGGGTCCGGGGCGGAAAGCGCAGTCGGGAAGAGCTCATGGGTCTCACGAGCAACAAGGTGCTGGTGCTGGCGGTCACGTTTGCCGTGCTTCTGTTCGTCGGTACGGTCTGGATCTGGCCGCGCCTGGCACGCCGCGGCTGGCTGCCCGTCAGCGGCCGGGTCGGTCTGCTGTTCGCCACTCAGCTCGCGCTCTTCGCGTCGGTCGGGCTGGCCTCCAACCAGGCCTTCGGGTTCTACGCCAGCTGGGCGGACCTGTTCGGCCAGGAGAACGAGCAGGGCCTGGTCATCGACCACGGCGCCGGGGGTGCGACCGGCGGTCCCCTCCAGGTGCTCGGCACGCAGCCGGTGTCCGTCTCGGGCGGGTCGCGCAAGGAGCTCGGCGGCCAGATCCAGAAGGTGGACATCACGGGCGGCGCCTCCCACCTCACCTCGCAGGCCTACGTCTACCTTCCGCCCGAGTACTTCCAGCCGCAGTACCGCACGCGGACCTTCCCGGCGGCCGTCGTGCTCACCGGCTACCCGGGCACGGCGGAGGCGCTCTACAAGGGGCTGAAGTTCCCCCAGACGGCACACGACCTGGCCAAGGAAGGCAAGGCGCAGCCGATGATCCTGGTGATGCTGCGCCCGACCGTGGCCCCGCCGCGTGACACGGAGTGCGTGGACGTGCCGCGCGGTCCGCAGTCCGAGTCGTTCTTCGCCAAGGACCTCCCCGAGGCGGTCCTGTCGCACTACCGGGCGGGCAGGAAGCCGGGCAGCTGGGGGATCATAGGCGACTCGACGGGCGGCTACTGCGCGTTGAAGCTCGCGATGCACCACCCGGAGGTGTACGCCGCCGGAGCGGGCCTCTCGCCGTACTACAAGGCACCGATCGACCCGACCACGGGCGATCTGTTCCGTGGGAACAAGGATCTGCAGAACCGTTCCGACCTCTTCTGGTGCCTCAAGAACCTGCCGGCGCCCGACACCTCACTGCTCGTCACCAGCAGCAAGGTGGGCGAGCACAACTACAAGTCGACGCTCAAGTTCATAGACGAGGTCCAGGCCAAGAACCGGACCCGGATCTCGTCGATCATCCTCGACAGCGGTGGCCACAACTTCAACACCTGGCGGCGGGAGATCCCGGCGGCGCTCCAGTGGATGAGCACGCGGCTCAGCGACCGCTGAGCGGCCGGGCCCCCGCACTGCTGTGAAGAATCCGTGGTGGCCGTGTTTTTACCGGGTGGGCCACCATGATTCGCCTACGCGCGGTAAGTTTCTGGCCATGCCACGTGGACGCCACCGCCATTCTCCGCCCTTGCACAGGCTGTTGCCGCCGTCGGTGATAGCCGGCGTCTCGGTCGTCTGCGCCGCGGGGCCCTGGCTGTTCACGGAGCCGACGGGGCTCCGTGTGCTGGCCGCGGCCGCCGCGGTGACGACGGCTGTGGGCGCCTTCGTCATGCGCAGCTGGGACGTGGCCGCGGGCAAACAGGTGGCCGACCTCACGCGCGCGCGGGTGAGCGACGAGTGGCAGTACGAGGAGCGGGTCGCCGAGCTGGAGGGCGATCTGGAGGAGTCGCGCGAGCTGCGGACCAAGCTGGAGCACAAGCTTCGGGCCAAGCGCACGGAACTCGCGAAGCTGCGCAACGAGCACGCCGCCCTGCTGCGCCGGTACGCCACGGCCGAGACGGAGCGGGCGAGCGCTCTGGAAGGCCGGCGGCTGCTCTCCGTCGAGACGGTGCCGGCCGCGAGGGCGCTGCCGGCGGCGGAGGCGGACAGGGCGGGCGCGCACACGGCGCCGGAGGCCGTGGAGGCCGCGTCCGAGAAGTCCGAGAGGTTCGAGAAGTCCGGGGCGGACGAGCAGGACACGGACGGCGGCCCGGGCGGGCCGCGCGCGTTCTCGCCGGAGGGTGCCGCGCTCTACCTGCGGGCCGGTTCCGCGCTGGCGCGCATGCTCCAGGCCGCCGAGGACGAGGAGGCCGCCCTGGACGAGGAGGCCGAGTCCTTCTCGGACACCCCGCCCGGCAGCGACGACCCCGGTGACGGAGGCGGCGGCCGGCCCCGCACCGCCGAGACCGCCGACGAATCCGAGACCGCCGAGGCTCCCGAGGCCACCGAGGCGGGTGGGGCTCCTGAGGCTCCCGAGCCGACGGCGACGGCGGAGCCGGAGCGGTCCCAGCAGTCCCCCGCCAAGCCGGCGCGCCCCAGCGGGCACTTCGCGGTGCCGACCGCCGTGGCCGTCGTACCCGAGGAGCCGCCGCGGCGACGCACCTCGGTGCAGGGCGGTTTCGACTTCTTCGGCGCGCAGCGGACGAGCGAGGCCATGGAGTCCGTGCAGAACGAGGACCTCGCCGACGTCGTCGGCCAGGAGGCCCTCGCGATGCACAAGGCGGAGTCCGAGTCCGGCTTCAAGCCCGCGCTCCCGAAGGAGCACGGCGCGGGCCAGGTCATCGACCTGACGGCCCACGACGAGACCGAGCAGATAGACGTCCAGAACCTCCGCACGGCGGCCTCCTGACCCCGCCCCGCCCCAGGGGGCCGGGGGGACCGCGGGCTCCCCGTGCGCCAGACTGTCCCCATGACCCCAACGTCGGAGACCACGGTCGGCATCGGCGGCGCAGCGGACCGCACCGACATGGTGCTCAACATCGGCCCCCAGCACCCCTCCACCCACGGAGTGCTCCGTCTGCGCCTCGTCCTGGACGGCGAACGCATCGTGCACGCGGAGCCGGTGATCGGCTACATGCACCGGGGCGCGGAGAAGCTCTTCGAGGCCCGCGACTACCGCCAGATCATCATGCTCGCCAACCGCCACGACTGGCTCTCCGCCTTCTCCAACGAGCTGGGCGTGGTCCTCGCCGTGGAGCGGATGCTCGGCATGGAGGTCCCCGAGCGCGCGGTGTGGATGCGCACGCTCCTCGCGGAGCTGAACCGGGTCCTGAACCACCTGATGTTCCTCGGCTCCTACCCGCTGGAACTGGGCGGCATCACCCCGGTCTTCTACGCCTTCCAGGAGCGCGAGGAGCTCCAGAACGTGATGGAGGAGATCTCCGGCGGCCGCATGCACTACATGTTCAACCGCGTGGGCGGCCTCAAGGAGGACCTGCCGGCGGGCTGGACGGCACGGGCGCGCACGGCGGTCCGCGACGTGCGCTCCCGCATGGACCGGTTCGACGACCTGGTGCTCGGCAACGAGATCTTCCGCGGACGCACCCGCGGCGTGGGCACCCTGGCGGCGGAGGCCGTCCACGCCTACGGGGTCAGCGGGCCGATCGCCCGGGCCTCCGGCGTGGACTTCGACCTGCGCCGCGACGAGCCGTACCTGGCCTACCCGCAGCTCCAGGACACCCTCAGGGTGGTCACCCGGCACGAGGGCGACTGCCTGGCCCGCTTCGAGTGCCTGCTGGAGCAGACGCACGTCGCGCTCGACCTCGCCGACGCCTGCCTGGACCGGCTCGCCCAGCTGCCGCCGGGGCCCGTCAACCAGCGCCTGCCCAAGGTGCTCAAGGCGCCCGAGGGCCACACCTACGCCTGGACCGAGAACCCGCTCGGCATCAACGGCTACTACCTGGTCAGCAAGGGGGAGAAGACCCCGTACCGCCTCAAGCTGCGCTCCGCGTCGTACAACAACATCCAGGTGCTGACGGAGCTGCTGCCGGGCACCCTGGTCGCGGACATGGTGGCCATCCTGGGCTCAATGTTCTTCGTGGTCGGCGACATCGACAAGTAGCCCGCCGAGCGGTGCGTCCGGGATCCCGACGGGCTGGAGCAGCCAGCCGAAGTCGCCCAGGCCCCCGGGCGCGGTCAGCTCGGCGGCGGCCCCGGCCTCGGCGAGGGCGTGCACATAGGCGACCGGGTGCGTGGAGGCGAGCGTCAGCGGGGGCCGCGCGCCGGTGACCCCGAGCGCGTGGAGCGCCGCGCGCTGGGTCAGCGGCCGCGCACCGGGCAGGGCGCACGCGTCCAGTGCCACGTGTGCGGTGAGGTCGCACGAGCCGTCGGGCACGGGCGCCGTCTCCCGGCCCGCGCGAAAGCCGGTGAGCGTCCCGAAGGGCGGCCGGGCGCCCGCGTGGTGGGTGTAGTCGACGGCGACGGCGAGCCCCCGGGTCAGGGAGGCGACGGCGGCGGCCCAGGCGGTGTCCCTGGGCCGGCCGATCTCGGCGCGGAAGCCCTCGCCGGGCAGCCGCCACCAGCGGGCCAGCCAGGCCGCGTCCGCGCCGGTCACCGGCTCGCCCAGGCGTTCGGTGCCGTCGGGTCGTACGAGGACCAGCCGGGGCACCCCGTCCGCGTCCGCCTCGGCCACGTCGAGCGGCACGTTGTCCAGCCACTCGTTGGCGAACAGCAGCCCCTCGACGCCCGTCGGGGGCTCGGACCGCCAGTCGATCCGGGGGTCGAGGCCGTCGGGCCGGGCGGCGATCTCCACGGCGCAGGCCCGTGTCCGTGCTGCGACCTCGGGCGGCAGGGCGTCGAGAACGCCGGTGACCAGTTCCCCGCGGCCGGCCGCCATGTCCACGAACGCCAGCTCGTCGGGCCGCCCGAGCGCGTCGTCGACCCGGCACAGCAGCCTGGCCACGGCGGTGGCGAAGAGCGGCGAGGCATGGACGGAGGTGCGGAAGTGCCCCGCCGGCCCCTCGGGTCGGCGGTAGAACCCCGACTCCCCGTACAGGGCCTCGTCGATGGCCACCCGCCATCCCCGCCACATGCCCTGCTCGACCATGCCCCCAGGCTAAGGGGCCCTTCCGGAAGGCCCGCCCGGGCGCGGCCCGGCATCGCGGCCTCCCGCGCCCGTCGTACGTCCGCGGCGCCGTCGTGGCCGGTCGCGCGGTTCCCCGCGCCTCTTTCGGGCGCGTACCTACCGTCCGGTATCACCGGGCATCCACCTTGCGGAGTACGTGTCCGGGCACGGGATCGCCCCACCGGTTGACCCGTGGCCACCCCACCTTTCCCTACGCTGGGTCACGTGCAGCGCCTCTACGACTTCTTCCGCAGACACCCCACGTGGGTCGACGGCTTCTGGGCCGTCGTCCTGTTCGGGCTGTCCTGCGTGAGTGTGATCAATCTCCGAGGGGCGACGAGCTACCACGGTTCGCTCAGGGCGGGTCTCGCGATCTCCGCCGTCCTGTCCCTGGTGGTGGCGCTGCGCCGCCGTATGCCCGAGAAGATGCTGGTCCTGGCCGGTGCCATGGGTCCCGCGCAGCTGATCCTCGACCAGCAGCCCATGGTCGCCGACTTCGGCATGCTGGTGATCATCTACACGGTCGCCTCGGACGGCGCCCGCTGGGCCTCCCGCGCCGCCCTGGCCGTCGGTCTGACCGCCGGGACCCTCTCCGAGATCCGCTGGTCCGAGGGGCGGGCGAGCATCCTCAGCAGTGTCGCGCTGGCCATCTTCCAGACCGTGCCCTTCGCGCTCGCCTGGGTCCTCGGCGACGCGTTGCGCACCCGCCGGGCCTACTTCGCCCAGCTGGAGGAGCGCGCCGCGCGCCTGGAGAAGGAGCGCGAGGCGCAGTCCAAGGTCGCGGTGGCCGCCGAGCGCGCCCGTATCGCCCGCGAACTGCACGACGTCGTCGCCCACAACGTCTCGGTGATGGTGGTGCAGGCGGACGGCGCCGCGTACGTCCTGGACGCCGCCCCCGACCAGGCGAAGAAGGCCCTGGAGACGATCTCCGGGACCGGTCGCCAGGCGCTCGCCGAGATGCGCCGCCTGCTCGGTGTGCTGCGCACCGGTGAGCATGTGGAGGCGGGGGAGTACGTGCCGCAGCCCGACGTCGACCAGATCGACGACCTCGTGGAGCAGTGCCGCAGCGCGGGGCTGCCCGTCGACTTCAAGGTGGAGGGCACCCCGCGTCCGCTGCCGAGCGGGGTGGAGCTGACCGCGTACCGCATCGTCCAGGAGGCGCTCACCAACACCCGCAAGCACGGCGGGCCCAACGCGGGCGCGAGCGTGCGCCTGGTCTACTTCGACGACGGGCTCGGGCTGCTGGTGGAGGACGACGGCAAGGGCGCCCCGCACGAGCTGTACGAGGAGGGCGGCGCCGACGGCCAAGGACACGGACTGATCGGCATGCGGGAGCGCGTCGGCATGGTCGGCGGCACCCTGGACGCGGGACCGCGCCCTGGGGGAGGCTTCCGCATCAGCGCCCTGCTCCCGCTGAAACCCGCCCCCTGAACCGGCGTCACCCCACCGCCCCCCACCGCGACACCCCCGACCGCGCCACCCCGACCGAAGGACCCCCGCCATGCCGATCCGCGTGATGCTCGTCGACGACCAGGTGCTGCTGCGCACCGGGTTCCGGATGGTGCTCGCCGCCCAGCCGGACATGGAGGTCGTGGCGGAGGCCGGAGACGGGGTCGAGGCCCTCCAGGTGCTGCGGGCCACCGAGGTCGACGTGGTCCTCATGGACGTCCGGATGCCCAAGCTGGACGGCGTGGAGACCACGCGCCGGGTCTGCTCGGAGCCCAACCCCCCGAAGGTGCTGATCCTGACCACCTTCGACCTGGACGAGTACGCGTTCTCGGGGCTCAAGGCGGGCGCCTCCGGCTTCATGCTCAAGGACGTGCCGCCCGGCGAGCTGCTGACCGCCATCCGCTCCGTGCACAGCGGCGACGCCGTGGTCGCGCCGTCCACCACGCGCCGCCTCCTCGACAGGTTCGCGCCGATGCTGCCGAGCGGCACCGCGGAGCCCCGCCACAAGGAGCTGGCCCGGCTCACCGAGCGGGAGCGCGAGGTGATGGTGCTGGTCGCGCAGGGGTTGTCCAACGGGGAGATCGCGGCGCGGCTGGTGCTGTCCGAGGCGACCGTGAAGACCCACGTGGGCCGCATCCTGACGAAACTCGCGCTCAGGGACCGGGTCCAGGTGGTCGTCCTCGCGTACGAGACGGGTCTCGTCCGCGCGGGCGGACACGGTTGAGCCGGCGCGCGGACGCGGGCGCGCGGGTCTCAGACCGCTGAGGGCGGGAGGTACGTGGTGAACCGCGCCACCGCCGCCTTCACGTCCGCCGGGGTCCAGTCCAGCCCGGCGGCTCCCACGGAGACCTCCGTGTAGGCAAGGTCCGGGCCGCCGCGGTCCCAGGCGTCGGCGAACAGCAGGGTGCCGGTCTCCTCGGCCTGGCGGACGGCGGCCTCCGCGAGAACGTCGGCGGGGTAGGGCAGCCAGAGCTGGAACTCGTGGGTGTGCGGCTCCGCCGGATGGACGCGCACCCACGGCACCCCGGTCCCGGTGAACGCCTCGCGCAGCGCGAGGGCGACCTCGCGCGCGTGGCGCACGTACTCCGGCAGCCGGGGCAGCTCGCGCTCCAGGCCGACGAGGGCCGAAAGCGCCGTCGGGAACTGCTGGAAGACGGTGCCGCCGTAGCGGTGCCGCCAGGTCCTCGCCTCCTCCACCAGCGTCCGGGGGCCCGCGACCGCCGCTCCGCCGTATCCGGCGAGGGACTTGTAGAACGACACGTAGACGCTGTCGGCGAGGGCCGCGATCTCGTCCAGCGGGCGACCGAGGCGCACCGTGGACTCCCACAGGCGCGCACCGTCGAAGTGGACCACCGCGTCCCGTTCGCGCGCGGCCGCCACCACCTCGGTCAGCTCCTCGAAGGTGGGCAGGACGAAACCGGCGTCCCTGAGGGGGAGTTCCAGCATCAGCGTGCCGAAGGGCTCCTCGAAGTCGTGGACCTCCTCGGCGGTCGGCAACCGGGGCTCGCTCGTCAGGCGCACCGGACGCAGCCCGCTGATCTCGCTGAACGCGTTGCGTTCGTGCACCTCGGGGTGGGCCAGGGAGTGCAGGGCCACCGCCGGGTTGCCCGTCCGGCCCGCCCAGCAGCGCAGGGCGATCTGCTGAGCCATGGTGCCCGTCGGGAAGAAGGCCGCGGCCTCCTTGCCGAGCAGCCCCGCGACCTTGTCCTCCAGCGCCTCGACGACCCCGTCGCCGTACATGTCCGAGCCCTCGTCCAGGTCGTGGACGTCCGCCGCTTCGTCCAGCAGGGCCAGCCGCTCCCGCAGCGTCCCCAGGCAGGCCCGGCGGGTCAGCGCGCGCTCGGCGCCGCGGACGGCCGTGGCACGGCGCTCCCGCAGCAGCCGCCGCACCTCGTCCGGGGTCGGCGCCGGCTCCTCGGTCCGCCGTGCGTGCGCCTCGCTGTGCCGCGTCGTCCGCGCCATGTGCCCCTCGGCCTTCCCCTCGGTTCCCGCCGCGCGCTCGCGCGTCCCGCCATCCTCCCGCCCCGGGGCCGCCCCGCGCGGTGCAGGCACATCCACGGCCTGTGGACGGCCGGCCGGCCCGGGAACCGATAGCGTTAACATGACGAGAAATCGTCCGGTACCGAGAGCGGACTGGAACGGGAAGGCCACCGTCGAGTGAGTACATTCCAGCAGCCAGACCCCAAGGACCGCCCCGCGCGGCTGACCGTGGGCGTGGTGGGCGCGGGCCGGGTCGGACCCGCGCTCGCCGCGTCCCTCCAACTCGCCGGACACCGCCCGGTCGCCGTGTCCGGGGTCTCCGAGACGTCCCGGCGGCGCGCGGCGCAGATGCTTCCCGACGCGCCGGTCGTCACGCCCGCCGAGGTACTTGAGCGGGCCGACCTGGTGCTGCTGACCGTGCCCGACGACGCGCTGCCCGGCCTGGTGGAGGGCCTCGCCGAGACCGGGGCCGTGCGGCCCGGGCAGCTGCTCGCGCACACCTCCGGCCGGTACGGCGCGAAGGTGCTCGACCCCGCGCTCCGCGCCGGTGCCCTGCCGCTCGCGCTGCACCCCGCGATGACCTTCACGGGCACCCCGGTGGACGTCCAGCGGCTGGCCGGGTGCTCCTTCGGGGTCACCGCGCCCGACGAGCTGCGGCTGGCCGCCGAGGCGCTCGTGATCGAGATGGGCGGTGAGCCCGAGTGGATCGCCGAGGACATGCGCCCGCTGTACCACGCGGCCCTCGCGCTCGGCGCCAACCACCTGGTCACCCTGGTCGCCCAGTCCATGGAGCTGCTGCGTGAGGCGGGCGTGACGGCCCCCGACCGCATGCTCGGACCGCTCCTGGGCGCCGCCCTGGACAACGCCCTGCGCTCCGGTGACGCCGCCCTGACCGGCCCCGTGGCGCGCGGCGACGCGGGCACCGTCGCCGCCCATGTGGCCGAGCTGCGCCGGCACGCCCCCGGGGCCGTCGCCGGCTACCTGGCGATGGCCCGCGCGACCGCCGACCGGGCCCTGGCGCACGGACTGCTCAAGCCGGAACTGGCGCAGGACCTCCTCGGGGTACTCGCCCACGGGGACGGCACCGAAGGGGACACCCGATGACCATCACCCTGCTGCGCACCGCCGAGGAGCTGCACGCACGCGCGCGGACCGGCCGCCGTGCCGTCGTGATGACCATGGGCGCCCTGCATGAGGGCCACGCCACCCTGGTCCGCTCCGCCCGCGAGCTCGTCGGCGCGGACGGCGAGGTGGTCGTGACGGTCTTCGTGAACCCGCTGCAGTTCGGCGCGGGCGAGGACCTCGACCGCTACCCGCGCACCCTGGACGCCGACCTGGGGATCGCCGAGGAGGCCGGCGCGGACGTGGTCTTCGCCCCCTCGGTCGAGGAGGTCTACCCCGGCGGCGAGCCCCAGGTGCGGATCTCCGCGGGCCCCATGGGGGAGCGGCTCGAAGGGTCCTCCCGCCCCGGTCACTTCGACGGCATGCTCACCGTCGTGGCCAAGCTGCTGCACCTCACCCGCCCCGACACGGCGCTGTACGGGCAGAAGGACGCCCAGCAGCTCGCCCTGATCCGCCGGATGGCGCGCGATCTGAACTTCGGCGTGGAGATCGTGGGCGTGCCCACCGTGCGCGAGCACGACGGCCTCGCCCTCTCCAGCCGCAACCGGTATCTGGCACCCGACGAGCGGCACACCGCGCTCGCCCTGTCCCGCGCCCTGTTCGCGGGCCGTGACCGGCACGCCGCCCAGGAGGCCCTGCGCGCGCGTGCCCGCGAAGTGCCCTCCACGCACGCGCGCGCGGAGGCCCTGAGCGCGCTGGGGGAGTCCCGCGCCGCGGCCGACGCGAACGCGGTCGCCAAGGCCGCGCCCTGCGGCCCCGACGCCGTCCGCGCCACCGCCCGCCTGGTCCTCGACGAGGCGGGCCGCCTGGATCCGCCGCTGGTCCTGGACTACCTGGCCCTGGTCGACCCGTCGGACTTCACCGAGATCGCCGACGAGTTCACCGGGGAGGCGGTCCTCGCCGTCGCCGCACGGGTCGGCGGCACCCGGCTGATCGACAACATCCCCCTGTCCTTCGGCGAGGACGAGTCCTTCGGCGAGGACGACCACACACCCCACGCACCTCAGGGAGCCGCCTCGTGACCGGCACAGGCATACGACTGCACGCCCCCCGACCGGGCTGGGCCCTGACCGCGGACGTCGTGGTCGTCGGCTCGGGCGTGGCCGGTCTCACCGCTGCCCTGCGCTGCCAGGCCGCGGGACTGACGACGGTCGTCGTCACCAAGGCACGCCTGGACGACGGCTCCACGCGCTGGGCCCAGGGCGGCGTCGCGGCGGCCCTCGGCGAGGGCGACACCCCCGAACAGCACCTGGACGACACCCTGGTGGCGGGCGCGGGCCTGTGCGACGAGGAAGCCGTGCGCATCCTGGTCACCGAGGGA
This sequence comes from Streptomyces sp. NPDC048664, assembly GCF_040650555.1. Taxonomy (NCBI): domain Bacteria; kingdom Bacillati; phylum Actinomycetota; class Actinomycetes; order Kitasatosporales; family Streptomycetaceae; genus Streptomyces; species Streptomyces sp. NPDC048664. Next base: position 260,183 of record NZ_JBEZHK010000006.1, read on the forward strand.
CCGGACGCCGTACGCCGGCTCATCTCGACCGGCGCCCACTTCGACACCGACGACGAGGGCGGCATCCAGCTCACCCGCGAGGGCGGCCACCACCGGCGCCGCATCGCGCACGCGGGCGGCGACGCGACCGGCGCGGAGATCTCCCGCGCGCTCGTGGAGGCCGTGCGCGCGCACGGGCTGCGCACGATCGAGAACGCGCTGGTCCTGGATCTGCTGACGGACGCCGAGGGCCGTACCGCGGGCGTGACCCTGCACGTCATGGGAGAGGGCCAGCACGACGGGGTGGGCGCCGTGCACGCCCCCGCCGTGGTCCTCGCGACCGGCGGCATGGGCCAGGTGTTCTCGGCGACCACCAACCCGTCGGTGTCCACGGGCGACGGCGTGGCGCTCGCCCTGCGCGCGGGCGCGGAGGTCAGCGACCTGGAGTTCGTGCAGTTCCACCCGACCGTGCTGTTCCTCGGCGCCGACGCGGAGGGCCAGCAGCCGCTGGTCTCCGAGGCGGTGCGCGGCGAGGGCGCCCACCTCGTGGACGCGGACGGGGTGCGCTTCATGGTCGGGCAGCACGAACTGGCCGAACTGGCCCCCCGGGACATCGTCGCCAAGGGCATCATGCGCCGGATGCGGGAGCAGGGCGCCGAGCACATGTTCCTGGACGCCCGCCACTTCGGCGCGCGGATGTGGGAGCAGCGATTCCCGACGATCCTCGCCGCCTGCCGGTCCCACGGCATCGACCCGGTGACCGAGCCCGTCCCGGTCGCACCCGCCGCGCACTACGCCTCCGGCGGCGTGCGCACCGACTCGCACGGCCGCACGACCGTGCCGGGCCTGTACGCGTGCGGCGAGGTCGCCTGCACGGGCGTCCAGGGCGCGAACCGGCTCGCGTCCAACTCCCTCCTGGAGGGCCTGGTCTACGCCGAGCGCATCGCGGCCGACATCGCGCGCGGCCACGCGGAGGGCCGCCTGCACGCGCGCGTGCCCGAGCCCGTCCCGTACCCGGAGCAGCCCACGCATCCGCTGCTCGCCCCCGAGGCCCGCTTCGCGATCCAGCGGATCATGACGGACGGCGCCGGCGTGATCAGGTCCGAGCGCTCGCTCCAGGAGGCCGCGGACCGCCTGCACCGGCTGCACGGCGAGGCGCGCGACGCCCTCACCGAGAACGGCAAGACCTCCGAGCCCGGCGTCGACTCCTGGGAGTCCACGAACCTGCTGTGCGTCGCCCGGGTCCTGGTCGCCGCCGCCCTGCTGCGCGCCGAGACCCGCGGCTGCCACTGGCGCGAGGACCACGCCGACCGGGACGACACACGCTGGCGGCGCCACGTCGTCGTACGGCTGAATCCGGACCGGACGCTGGCCGTGCACACCACCGGCACAGCAGACTTCCCCCCGACCCTCCCCGAGTCCCCGGGCGCCGCCCGAGCCGGGGAGACCCCGACGAACCGTCCTCTCCAGGAGCAGTGACAGCAGTGAGCACCCACGACCTTCCCCTCGTCCCCGCCGCCGGCTGCGGCGACGGCTGCGCCTGCGGCGCGGACGGCGACGAGGAGTACATGGAGTGCGGCCTCGACCCCGCGCTCGCCCAGATCCTGGCCGACGCCGGACTCGATCCGCTGGAGGTCGAGGACATCGCGAACGTCGCCGTCCAGGAGGACCTGGCGGGCGGCGAGGACGTGACGACGGTCGCGACGATCCCCGAGGACGCGGTGGCCACCGGCGACTTCACCGCCCGCCAGGCTGGCGTGGTGGCCGGTCTCAGGGTCGCCGAGGCGGTCATCTCGGTCGTCTGCGCGGACGAGTTCGAGGTCGAGCGCCACGTGGACGACGGCGACCGGGTGGAGTCGGGCCAGAAGCTGCTGACCGTCACCACCCGCGCCCGGGACCTGCTCACCGCCGAGCGCAGCGCGCTGAACCTCCTGTGCCGGCTGTCCGGCATCGCGAGCGCCACGCGCGCGTGGGCGGACGCCCTGGAGGGCACCAAGGCGCAGGTGCGCGACACCCGCAAGACCACGCCCGGACTGCGGTCCCTGGAGAAGTTCGCGGTCCGCTGCGGCGGCGGCGTCAACCACCGCATGTCCCTGTCGGACGCGGCGCTGGTCAAGGACAACCACGTCGTGGCGGCCGGCGGTGTGCGGCAGGCGTTCGCCGCGGTGCGCGAGATGTTCCCGGAGGTGCCGGTGGAGACCGAGGTCGACACGCTGCACCAGCTGCGCGAGGCCGTGGACGCGGGCGCCGACCTGATCCTCCTGGACAACTTCACCCCGGGCGAGTGCGAGGAGGCCGTGGCCCTGGTCGCGGGCCGCGCGCTGCTGGAGGCGTCGGGCGGGCTGACCCTGGAGAACGCCGAGGCGTACGCGGCCACGGGCGTCGACTTCCTGGCGGTCGGGGCGCTGACGCACTCCGCGCCGATCCTGGACATCGGCCTCGACCTGCGAGCTGCGGAGTAGGTAGAGCCATGCTGCTGACCATCGACGTGGGCAACACGCATACGGTGCTGGGTCTGTTCGACGGCGAGGACATCGTCGAACACTGGCGGATCTCCACGGACGCGCGCCGCACGGCGGACGAACTGGCGGTGCTCCTCCAGGGCCTGATGGGCATGCACCCCCTCCTGGGCGACGAACTGGGCGACGGCATCGACGGCATCGCGATCTGCTCGACCGTGCCGTCCGTGCTGCACGAGCTGCGCGAGGTCACCCGCCGCTACTACGGCGACGTCCCCGCGGTCCTGGTCGAACCCGGCATCAAGACGGGCGTCCCGATCCTGATGGACAACCCGAAGGAGGTCGGCGCCGACCGCATCATCAACGCGGTGGCGGCGGTCGAGCTGTACGGCGGCCCCGCGATCGTCGTGGACTTCGGCACGGCGACGACGTTCGACGCGGTCTCCGCGCGGGGCGAGTACGCGGGCGGGGTCATCGCGCCCGGCATCGAGATCTCCGTGGAGGCGCTCGGCGTGCGAGGCGCCCAGCTCCGCAAGATCGAGCTCGCCCGGCCGCGTTCGGTGATCGGCAAGAACACCGTCGAGGCGATGCAGGCGGGCATCGTGTACGGCTTCGCGGGGCAGGTCGACGGGGTGGTGAGCCGTATGGCCCGCGAGCTGGCGGACGACCCGGACGAGGTCACGGTGATCGCGACCGGGGGCCTGGCGCCGATGGTCCTGGGCGAGGCCGCGGTGATCGACGAGCACGAGCCCTGGCTGACGCTGATCGGCCTGCGCCTGGTCTACGAGCGCAACGCGGCCCGTCTCTGAGCGGCCCGGCGTCACCTGGGCGGCCTCGCGTTTGGCGCCCGCCCAGGTGACGGCCGGCTCCGCGCCCCGGCGGTCGCCGGGGCGCGGCCAGCTGAGGGAACGCGGGGGCGACACGACGCACTATGTGCCGGTTTTGTCCGATTAGCGCGTAGCGTCACCGCATGCCCACGCCATACGGATCCCGCGGCGGCCTGGCGTTCGGCGCGGAGGAGCTGTGTGTGCTCCGCCGTGCCCTCGCCCTCGCCCTCCAGCCTCGCACCGCTTCCGCCGAGGACGTCCAGGACTGCCTCCGCCTCGCAGAGTCCGTCGACGAGGCGGTACGCGAGGGTGCCCGCCTACGGGCCTTCCTGCTGGCGGACCTCGCGCGCTACCGAGCCGCCCTCCCCGGCTCCCTCAGCGGCTACCTGGCCCTCCTGGAGGACGCCCTGCGGGCCGGCTACCGCCCGGTCCCGGACGACCTCGCGGCGCTGCGCGCCCTGCGCGGCGCCCCCGCCGCCGCGGCCCTCCTCGACCGCTGCGGGACCCTCGCCGCACGCGAGGCGCACCCCACCCCCGCCGGCCCGCGCAGGGCGGTCATCCCCGCCTCCAGGGCCCGGCTGACGGCGCTGCCCGGCGGTCTCGCGGCCACGGAGGAGACGGACGAGAAGCCGGGCCGCAAGCCCGCCGAGAAGCCCGCCCGGAAACCGGAGAAGCCCGCCCCGGCAGGCGAGCCGGGAACCCCGCGCCCCGCGCGCCCCATCCCGACCCCCGGCGAGGTCTTCCCGCCCAAGCGCAAGCCCGGCCCCCCGCACGCGCAGCGGGAGCTGGCCGTCGGCTGAGGGCCGTGCCGCGATCGGGGGCGCGCTCAAGTCCCCCCGACCCGGACGCACCGGACAGGCCATGGCTACCCTGAACGCATGGACTACGTCTCCGCGCTCGTTCCCCCGGCCGTCATGGCCGTCTTCTTCATCGGGCTCATCCGGGTGATCGTGAAGACCCAGGGCGGCGCCAACAAGGCCAAGGAGGACGCGGCGGTCGACGCGGCCCTCGCGCGCGCCGAGAGCGCGGGCGCGGCCGCCTCGGACGCCGGCGCCTGACCCTCGGCGCCGTCCGGGCGTACGACTCACGCTCCACCCGAGTCGTACGCCCCTTTTGGTATCGCTTGAGGCGCACCTTCCCGTTCGGCACTATTATGCGGAACGTGCCTCGCCCCCTGGGAGAACTCGAAGACGCGGTCATGACGCGGGTGTGGAAGTGGAACCGCCCGGCGACCGTCCGAGAAGTCCTGGAAGACCTTCAGCAGGAGCGGTCCATCGCCTACACCACGGTGATGACCGTTTTGGACAATCTCCATCAGAAGGGCTGGGTCCGCCGGGAGGCGGAAGGGCGGGCCTATCGATATGAGGCGGTCTCCACCCGTGCCGCCTACGCGGCCGCCCTGATGCACGACGCCTGGTCGCAGAGCGACAACGCCGCCGCCGCACTCGTCGCCTTCTTCGGCATGATGAGCGAGCAGCAGCGGCAGGCGCTCAGCGACGCCATGCGCATCGTGCAGGGCCCGGAGAGTGTCCCGGCGGACCCCGCGCGCACCGAAACACCCGCGGCGAAGGACGCGGAATCCCTCGAATCCGCCACTTCCGAGGCGCCGGGCCCGAAGAACCCCGCCTCCACCGAGGACGGCGCCGAGCGATAACGTCCGCTCATGGCAGCACAGAGCCCCGAAGGCCGCACGAAAGCCATCACCGTACGACGGGCCAGGACGAGCGATGTCCCGGCGGTGCGCCGCCTCCTTGACGCGTACGTCCGACGCGGCATCCTGCTCGACAAAGCGACGGTGACGCTTTACGAGGACATCCAGGAGTTCTGGGTGGCGGAACGCGACGACAACGGCGAGGTCGTGGGCTGCGGCGCTCTGCACGTCATGTGGGAGGACCTGGCGGAAGTCCGCACTCTCGCGGTGGCCGACGGGGCCAGGGGGCTCGGCGTCGGGCGCCACCTGCTCCAGAAGTTGCTCCAGACCGCCCGGTGGCTCGGTGTTCGACGCGTTTTCTGTCTGACCTTCGAAGTGGACTTCTTCGGGAAGCACGGCTTCGTGGAGATCGGTGAGACGCCCGTGGACACCGATGTCTACGCGGAGCTGATGCGTTCCTATGACGAGGGCGTGGCGGAGTTCCTGGGTCTCGAACGGGTGAAACCGAACACCTTGGGCAACAGTCGGATGCTTCTGCATCTGTGAACGGTCACCGATCGCCTGAGATCGGCTCGGACTATTCAGTCGCGCTTCAAGCGGAGGGAGCTTGCCCAGGTTCCCTATGTCCGAAACGCGTATCTTTCCGGACTCCGGGGCGGTCGTGCCTCTCCCCTCAGGGGTTTGTGTTTTTCCCGCAAAAGCGGTTTGCTTTCCGACGTACTGCAGTACTGCATATAACAGGGGACGTGAAACGTGCGGCGCGAGCCGCTGACCCTCGGGCCCTGAAGATATCGATGAAAGGAAATCCGGTGGCACAGAAGGTTCAGGTCCTTCTTGTCGACGACCTCGATGGTGGCGAGGCCGACGAGACCGTCACGTTCGCGCTGGACGGCAAGACGTACGAGATCGATCTCACGACCACCAACGCGGACAAGCTTCGCGGCCTTCTCGAGCCCTACGTGAAGGGCGGCCGTCGCACCGGCGGTCGCGCGTCGGGCGCACGGGGCAAGGCGCGTGCCGCGGCCTCCGGTGGCGCCCAGGACACCGCGCAGATCCGCGCCTGGGCGAAGGAGAACGGCTACGAGGTCAACGACCGCGGCCGTGTTCCGGCGACCATTCGCGAGGCCTACGAGAAGGCGAACGGCTGAGCGCACGAGCGCCGCAACCTGACCCGGTGGCACTGTGCCGCCACCGTGTCGACCAGCCTCACCAGATCGGGGGCGTCTCCCTCGCCCCGCACCGCCGACAGTGTCGGCAGCCAGAGCTCGGCCTCGCATCCCGGTGCGGGGGGTCGCAGCCACACGGCGTCCCCCTGCGTGCCGGACCGGCCCAGGGGGAGCCGGCGGGCCGGGGTGCCGGAACGCCCCGAGGGGTGAGCCACGGGGGGATCCGCGACGGCCACGGGGGAAGCCGGGGCCGGCGCGGGAGACCTCCGGGGCGGCCGCGGAGCCCGCACATGCCCGCCCGCCCCGGTCGCCGTGAGATCCACGGCGAGCGAACCCCACTCCAGCCATGCCAGCAGCCCGGGCAGCTCCTCCGCGCTGCCCGCGGCCACCAGGAGCAGCATCCTCGCCCCGCACAGCGCCACCGGGGCCGCTCCGGGCGCACGGGTGGGACCCAGATGCCGCAGCGCGGCGAAGCCGGCGTCCGAGGGGACCTCCAGGACGTCGAAGCGGACCCCGGTCACCAGCCGGACCGGCTCACCGGGCAGTGTCGCCCAGCCCAGCTCCTCCTCGTACCAAAGGCGTGTGGCGCCGCTCGCCGGGTCGAGCGGCTCCCGGGGGAGCGGCACCGTGTGGACCATGCCAGAAGCAACCGGCCGAGGCCGTCCAGGGTTACGCTGGGTGGTGTCGATGTGACCCGTGGTGCGGAGCGAGGGGGCGCGCGGGGCGTCCGGCAGCGCAAGGATGTTCGCCCGTAGCGGAGGGATCCGGTGCGCGCGGCATGGAGTGTCCGTGCGTGCGGGTAAGACATCCCTAGTGGGAGGGGGCGTCCGCGCGGGAAAGGCGTTCTTGCGTTCGCCGTCGGCGTACCTGTGAGTGGGGTATCTGCCTGGCCTGCGGGAACATCGTCTCGCACCATCAAGTTGGAGCAGGTGTCGGCGTTCGGGGTCAAGGGAGGCAGGAACTCTGTCTTCGCGAGAGCGGAGGTGATCCGGACGGTGTCGGCAGTTGGAATGAGCGGTCCCCGCTTGCGGGACTAAGCTGCGGAAGGACAGTGAGGGGAGCGTCCCCTCACCGCCTGACCGCTCTGAGGAGCGATTAACGATGTTCGAGAGGTTCACCGACCGCGCGCGGCGGGTTGTCGTCCTGGCTCAGGAAGAAGCCCGGATGCTCAACCACAACTACATCGGCACCGAGCACATCCTCCTGGGTCTCATCCATGAGGGAGAGGGTGTCGCCGCTAAGGCCCTGGAGAGCCTCGGGATTTCGCTCGAGGCGGTCCGCCAGCAGGTGGAGGAGATCATCGGCCAGGGCCAGCAGGCCCCTTCCGGCCACATCCCCTTCACCCCCCGTGCCAAGAAGGTCCTGGAGCTGTCGCTCCGCGAGGCTCTTCAGCTCGGCCACAACTACATCGGCACGGAGCACATCCTGCTCGGCCTGATCCGTGAGGGCGAGGGCGTCGCCGCCCAGGTCCTGGTCAAGCTGGGAGCAGATCTCAACCGTGTCCGGCAGCAGGTCATCCAGCTGCTGTCGGGATACCAGGGCAAGGAGACCGCCACCGCCGGCGGCCCGGCCGAGGGCACGCCCTCGACCTCCCTCGTCCTGGACCAGTTCGGCCGGAACCTCACCCAGGCCGCTCGCGAGTCCAAGCTCGACCCGGTCATCGGGCGCGAGAAGGAGATCGAGCGGGTCATGCAGGTGCTGTCCCGCCGCACCAAGAACAACCCGGTCCTCATCGGCGAGCCCGGCGTCGGCAAGACGGCGGTCGTGGAGGGTCTGGCGCAGGCCATCGTCAAGGGCGAGGTGCCCGAGACCCTCAAGGACAAGCACCTCTACACCCTCGACCTGGGCGCCCTGGTCGCCGGTTCCCGCTACCGCGGTGACTTCGAGGAGCGCCTGAAGAAGGTGCTCAAGGAGATCCGCACCCGCGGCGACATCATCCTGTTCATCGACGAGCTGCACACGCTGGTCGGTGCGGGTGCCGCCGAGGGTGCCATCGACGCGGCCTCGATCCTGAAGCCGATGCTGGCCCGCGGTGAGCTCCAGACCATCGGCGCCACCACGCTGGACGAGTACCGCAAGCACCTGGAGAAGGACGCCGCGCTCGAGCGCCGCTTCCAGCCGATCCAGGTCGCGGAGCCGTCCCTGCCGCACACCATCGAGATCCTCAAGGGCCTGCGCGACCGCTACGAGGCGCACCACCGCGTCTCCATCACGGACGAGGCCCTGGTCCAGGCCGCCACCCTGGCCGACCGCTACATCTCCGACCGCTTCCTGCCGGACAAGGCCATCGACCTGATCGACGAGGCCGGCTCCCGGATGCGCATCCGCCGGATGACCGCTCCGCCGGACCTGCGCGAGTTCGACGAGAAGATCGCGGGCGTGCGCCGGGACAAGGAGTCCGCGATCGACTCCCAGGACTTCGAGAAGGCGGCTTCCCTCCGCGACAAGGAGAAGCAGCTGCTCGCCGCGAAGACCAAGCGGGAGAAGGAGTGGAAGGCCGGCGACATGGACGTCGTCGCCGAGGTCGACGGCGAGCTGATCGCCGAGGTGCTGGCCACCGCCACGGGCATCCCGGTCTTCAAGCTCACCGAGGAGGAGTCCAGCCGGCTGCTGCGCATGGAGGAGGAGCTCCACAAGCGCGTCATCGGCCAGGTGGACGCCGTCAAGGCGCTGTCGAAGGCGATCCGCCGTACGCGAGCGGGTCTGAAGGACCCGAAGCGTCCGGGTGGCTCGTTCATCTTCGCCGGTCCGTCCGGTGTCGGTAAGACGGAGCTGTCCAAGGCGCTCGCCGAGTTCCTCTTCGGCGACGAGGACGCGCTGATCTCCCTCGACATGTCGGAGTTCAGCGAGAAGCACACGGTCTCGCGGCTCTTCGGCTCGCCGCCCGGCTACGTGGGCTACGAGGAGGGCGGCCAGCTGACGGAGAAGGTGCGCCGCAAGCCGTTCTCGGTCGTCCTGTTCGACGAGGTCGAGAAGGCCCACCCGGACATCTTCAACTCGTTGCTGCAGATCCTGGAGGACGGTCGGCTGACCGACTCCCAGGGCCGGGTCGTGGACTTCAAGAACACGGTCATCATCATGACGACCAACCTCGGCACCAGGGACATCTCCAAGGGCTTCAACCTGGGCTTCGCCGCCGCGGGCGACACGAAGACCAACTACGAGCGCATGAAGAACAAGGTGTCGGACGAGCTGAAGCAGCACTTCCGCCCCGAGTTCCTCAACCGCGTGGACGACGTGGTCGTCTTCCCGCAGCTCACGCAGGCCGACATCCTGCGGATCGTCGACCTGATGATCAGCAAGGTGGACGAGCGGCTCAAGGACCGGGACATGGGCATCGAGCTCGCCCAGTCCGCCAAGGAGCTGCTGGCCAAGAAGGGCTACGACCCCGTCCTGGGTGCCCGGCCGCTGCGCCGCACCATCCAGCGCGAGGTCGAGGACACCCTGTCCGAGAAGATCCTCTTCGGGGAGCTGCGTCCGGGCCACATCGTGGTCGTGGACACCGAGGGCGAGGGCGAGTCCCAGACCTTCACCTTCCGCGGCGAGGAGAAGTCGGCACTGCCGGACGTCCCGCCGATCGAGCAGGCGGCCGGTGGCGCGGGTCCGAACCTGAGCAAGGACGCGTAACCTCCGGGTTTCACGAAAGGGGCTGCCCCGGGACTTCGGTCCCGGGGCAGCCCCTTTTCCACGCCCTGAAAGGGACCTTTCCGACCAAAACGGAGCGAAGGGCAGGGGCGGGGAATTGCCGGACGCGATCCGGATATCCGCCCGGCTTCCGCCAGGAAAAAGGAAAATACTTCGCGGATGCGAAGCCGCGGCTATGTTCCCGAATGCGCCTGGGTCACCAGGTCGATGGCGACCTCCAGGGTCGCCTTGCGGGTGTCCTCGGGGTCGGCGCCCAGATCCTGGAGGACGAACATTCCCGCGTGCAGGGTGAACAGCGCGCTGATGCACCGGACCTGGTCGGTCAGGGACGAGTCCGGATCCCTGACGATCTCGCGCATCCGCATCATGCGGTCCTTGAACTGCTCGCCGATGCTCAGGTCCCGGATCGTGGCCTGGTTCTCCTGCATGAAGCGGAAGAAGGGCGCCGCGCCGGACAGGGCTTGGCTGTAGCGGCGTAGCGCCTCCTGCTTGGTGCGCAGGGTGTGCGGCTGCTGCCTGCCCCATTCGATCAGCTCGTCGATCGGGCGGGAGAGGTCCTCGAAGATGCTGACCAGGATCTCTTCCTTGGTCTTGAAGTGGTAGTAGAGCGCGGCCTTGGTGACGTCGAGGTGCTCGGCGATCTCCCGCAGCGAGGTCTTCTCGTACCCCTGCTCGGCGAAGAGTTCGAGCGCCACGTCCTGGATGCGCTGGCGGGTGTCTCCGCGCCGCTGCCGCTTGGTGCCGTCCATGGTGGTGCCGCCCATTCTCGTGCTCCTCGCGTTCCCGTCCGGCCTGCCTGTCGGCTGAAGGGCAGGCTCCAGGAAAACTTACTTGACGCCCGGCTAGTTACGGGCTACCTTCCCTCAGTGTAATCAACTAGCCGGGCGGCAAGTAAGTAGCCGGACGGCCTGAGGTGCCCGTGGGCATCAGGGGAGTAAGGGAACACGATGGCGGACAACGCGGCACCGGTGGAGACCGGCAAACAACCACGGAGCGTGCGGGTCGTCCTGCTGGCGCTCATGATCGCGATGCTGCTCGCGATGCTCGACAACATGATCGTGGGCACCGCGATGCCGACCATCGTCGGCGAGCTCGGCGGACTCGAGCACCTGTCGTGGGTCGTGACCGGGTACACGCTCGCCACCGCCGCCTCCACCCCCCTGTGGGGCAAGTTCGGCGACATGTACGGGCGCAAGGGCTCCTTCCTGAGCTCGATCGTGATCTTCCTGGTCGGCTCGGCGCTCAGCGGCATGGCGCAGAACATGGGCCAGCTCATCGGGTTCCGTGCCATTCAGGGCCTGGGCGCCGGTGGTCTGATGGTCGGCGTCATGGCCATCATCGGCGACCTGATCCCGCCGCGTGAGCGCGGCAAGTACCAGGGCATGATGGCCGGCATCATGGCGCTCGCCATGATCGGTGGCCCGCTGGTCGGCGGCACCATCACCGACCACTGGGGCTGGCGCTGGGCGTTCTACATCAACCTGCCGCTCGGCGTGGTCGCCCTGGCCGCCGTCAGCGCGGTGCTGCACCTGCCGAAGAAGCAGGCCAAGACCCGCATCGACTACCTCGGCGCCGGCCTGCTGACCGTGGGCATCACCTCCATCGTGCTGGTCACCACCTGGGGTGGTTCGGAGTACGCCTGGACCTCCGCGCGGATCATGGAGCTGATCGCGATCGGCGTCGCCGCGCTCATCGGGTTCGTGTTCTGGCAGACCAAGGCGGCCGAGCCGGTCGTGCCGCTGCACATCTTCCGCAGCCGCAACTTCTCGCTGATGTCGGTCATCGGGTTCATCACCGGATTCGTGATGTTCGGCGCGGTGCTGTTCCTGCCGCTGTACCAGCAGTCGGTCCAAGGCGCGTCCGCCACCAACTCCGGCCTGCTGCTCCTGCCGATGCTCGGCGCGATGCTCGTCGTGTCGATGATCGCGGGGCGGGTCACCACCAACAGCGGCCGGTACAAGATCTTCCCGCTGGTGGGCAGCGTGCTGATGATCACCGGCCTGTACCTGCTGTCGCGGATGGACGTCGACACCACCCGGTTCACCTCGGGCGCGTACATGGCCGTCCTGGGCGCCGGCATGGGCTGCCTGATGCAGGTCACGATGCTGGTCGCGCAGAACAGCGTCGAGATGCGGGACATGGGTGTCGCCTCCTCGACCAGCACGCTCTCCCGGACCCTCGGCTCCTCCTTCGGCGTCGCGATCATGGGTGCGCTGTTCAACAACCGGGTCCAGCACGTGATGACGCAGCGCGCGGGTGCGCTCGGCTCGAAGATGACCGAGCAGTCGCCGCAGCTGGACGCGAAGAGCCTGCAGAAGCTGCCGGCGGCGGCGCGGGAGGCGTACCAGTACGCGGTGTCGGCGGGTACGCACTCCGCGTTCCTGCTGGGGTCCGTGGTGGCCGTGGGGGCGCTGCTCGCCGCGGTGTTCGTGAAGGAGGTCCCGCTGCGCGGGGCCGGACCGGAGAAGCCGGCCGGGGATGCGACCGGGGACGTCGCGGATGCGGTGCAGACGGTTGCAGAGGCCGTCTGATCCGCATCCCTCTCGGCCCGAAGGCCCCCGGCGTTGTCCGCCCCGGGGGCCTTCGCCGTTGCCGTTGCCGTGCGGCGCGGGTGCGTGGTCGGGTGCCGGGGGCGCCGTGGTTGGTTGCGCAGTTCCCCGCGCCCCTTTGGGGGTGGGTTCCGCGGGTGCGTTGTTGGGTGCGGGTGTGTCGTGGTGTTTGCGCCGTTCCCCGCGCCCCTGAGGGGGGTGGGTTCCGCGGGTGCGTTGTTGGGTGCGGGTGTGTTGTGGCTGGTCGCGCCGTTCCCCGCGCCCCTTTGGGGCGGGGGGTCAGGAGCCGGAGAGGGGGAGCATGGGGTAGCTGCCGGTGTTCGTGGGGGCGTGCTCCGGTAGCCACAGGACGGCCACCGCTCCCTCCGCCGCCATCTCCTCCGGCGCCCCCGGCGGCCGGATGTTGCGGAACGTCAGCCGAGCCCCCAGCACCCGCGCCTGCCCCGCCGCGATCGTCAGCCCCAGCCCGTGGCCGACGCCCGACCGGTCCGAGCGCCCCGTACGGAACCGCTGCGGCCCGTCCGCGAGCAGCTTCTCCGGGAACCCCGGCCCGTGGTCCCGCACGCGGATGACCCGGCCCTCCACCGACACCTCGATCGGCGGCTTCCCGTGCCGTGCCGCGTTCGCCAGCAGATTGAACAGCACCCGCTCCAGCCGGCGCGGATCCGTCGTCACCCACGACTCGTGGATCACCCGGACCTCGGCGTCGGGATCCTTCGCCGCCACTCGCCGGGTGATGAACTCGCCGAGCATGATGTCCTGAAGCTCCGCCCGCTCGGACGCACCGTCCAGCCGGGCCACCTCCAGCACGTCCTCCACCAGCGTGCGCATGGCCTTCGCGCGGTCAAGCACCAGTTCGGTGGGGCGCCCGGGCGGCAGCAGTTCGGCAGCCGTGAGCAGCCCGGTGACCGGGGTGCGCAACTCGTGCGCGATGTCCGCCGTCACCCGGCGCTCCGCGTCCAGACGCTCCTGGAGGGCGCCCGCCATCGCGTCCACCGCCCGCGCCAGATCGTCGGTCTCGTCGCGCACGACGCCACCGATCGCCTCCCGCACCCGCACCCCGGTCTCGCCCGCCGCGACCCGGTTGGCCGCCGCGGCGGCCTTGCGCAGGCGCCGTGACAACTGCCCGCCGATGAGGACGCCGAGAGCCGAGCCACCGAGGACGACCGCGATCGAGCCGATGACCAGCGCCTGGTCGAGATCGTTTATGACGTCGGCGCTGCGGTCCGTGAAACGAGTGTGCAGCGACAGCACCCGCCCGTCCTTGAGCGGCACCGCGGCCCAGATGTCCGGCACACCGTGCGCGCCCTCGGACACATAGGTGGCCCGCCGACCCTCCGCGACCCGCTCCAGCAGGTCACGGGGCATCGACGGGTCGTCGACCTTCACCCCGAAACTCTGGGTGCGCCCGGACTCGTACATCCGCTGTGCCACCTGGATGCGCTCGTCGGCGAGATCGCGGGAGTTGTCGAGCATCGACACCCGCGCCGCGTTGTGCACGACCAGGCTCAGCGCTATCGCGACGAGTGCGCCGACCAGGGCGATCGCCGCGCTGAGCTTCCATCTGAGGCCCGTCCGTATGGCGTCGTCCGGGACCAGGCGTCGGAGAATCCCCGGCATTCTTCCGTTCAGGCCCTCAACTTGTATCCGAAGCCGCGGACCGTTTCGATCCGGTCCTGGCCGATCTTGGTGCGCAGCCGCTGCACATGGACGTCGACGACGCGGGTGTCCCCGCCCCAGCCGTAGTCCCACACGCGTTCCAGCAGCTTGTCGCGGGACAGCACGGTGCCCGGCGCGGAGGAGAACTCCAGCAGCAGCCGCATCTCGGTGGGCGTGAGTGCTACCGGATGCCCGGAGCGCCGTACTTCCATGCCCTCGGTGTCGACCTCCAGTTCACCGAAGGTGAGGACCCCGCCGTCCATCGGCGAGGTGCCCTCGGTCCCCCGGTCGGCCCCGCCGGCGTGCCCGAAGCGGCGCAGCACCGCGCGGATACGGGCGACCAGCACGGCCCCGTCGAACGGCTTGGTCACGTAGTCGTCCGCGCCCGCCTCCAGGCCGAGCACGACGTCGATGGAGTCGGCGCGCGCCGAGACCATGATCACCGGCACCGTCGACTCGTCGCGGATACGGCGGCACAGACTGACCCCGTCGAGCCCCGGAAGCATCACGTCCAGCAGGGCGATGTCCGGGCGCTGGGCGCGGAACGCCTCCAGTCCGGACAGTCCGTCGGGCATGGCGGTGACCGCGAAACCGTCCCGCTCCAGGGCGAGCTGGGTGGCCTCGCGGATGACGTCGTCGTCCTCGACGAACAGGACGTGGGTCTGTTCTGCCATCCGTCCTCTCAGTTCCCGTTCTCAGTTCCCGCCGGGGGCACCGGTACCGCTGTTGCCCACCGCGTTGCTGTACACGTTGCGCGTACGGGACACCTCGGTGAAGCGGCTCGCCGCCCAGCGGTAGGTGATCACCACCTCGCTGGAGGGATACGACACCGGGTCGCCCTTCTCGTACATCTGCTGAGTCACCACCAGCTCACCGCGGTCTATCTCGGCGTAGACAGGGGGCTCCTCGGCCTTGAACACATTCTGGTACCTGTGGCCCCTCAGCTGGTACACGTACGAGCCCACGCCGACCGCGTCGCCACACGTCATGACGTTCACGACGATGTCGTTCGAGTCGCCGCCGGTCACGTCGCCGAAGGACACGTCGACGGGGTACTCGTCGGCCACGCAGGGCTTCAGGTCCTCCTTGACCGACTTCGCGACCGTGGGATC
The DNA here is from genome assembly GCF_040650555.1 of Streptomyces sp. NPDC048664. Lineage (NCBI taxonomy): Bacteria > Bacillati > Actinomycetota > Actinomycetes > Kitasatosporales > Streptomycetaceae > Streptomyces > Streptomyces sp. NPDC048664. Next base: position 275,230 of record NZ_JBEZHK010000006.1, read on the forward strand.
GTCCTTGACCATCTTCACCACGTCCAGCCGCGAGAGGTCCCGGGGGGCGGGGGAGGACGAGGGCGAAGGCGTCGCGGACTTCGCGACCACCGGGTCGCTGCCCGCCGGCCCCTCGTCCCGGGTGCCGGTGCCGCCGGTCGCGCAGGCGGACACGAAAAGCCCGAGGGCGGCGACCGCGGCGGTAGCCGTGGTCGCCGCCTTGACGGCGTCACTGGACCGTATGGCCCCCGTGCCTAGGCCGCGCAACGCTCCCGCTCCTCACGCTCCAGCGCGCGTGCGTCAAGGTCCCGTGCCTCCAGCTCCTCGCGGAGCCGGGCCAGGGCCCGGTGCAGCGTGCTCTTGACCGTCCCGGCCGACATGCCCAGGGCGGCGGCCGTCTCCTCGGTGGACATCTGCTCCCAGTGTCGCAGCACCACGACACTGCGCTGCTTCGGAGCGAGCACCTTCAGGATGTCCATCAGCAGAGCGCGGTCGGCGTGCTGCTCGGTGGAGTCGTCGACGGAGGCGTCCGGGAGCTGCTCGGTGGGGACCTCCTCCAGACGGCGGGCCCGCCACCACTCGGTGCGCGTGTTGATCATGACGCGGCGCAGGTAGGCGTCGGCGAGACGCTTGTCCGCGATGCCCTCCCAGCGGCCGTACGTACGAACGAGGGCGGTCTGCAGCAGGTCCTGGGCGTCGGTCGGGTCCGGAACCAGCCGGCGTGCGCTGCGCAGCAGCGCGTCCTGCCGGGTGCGGACGTACTCCTCGAACTCGAGCACCTCTCCCTGCGCCATTCCAACCGCCTCCATTCCCCGATTTCCGAGCTCCAGCGGCCGCGTTCCACAGCCGGGTGCCGGTCTTTCACAGTCCGATTCCTTGGTGTGCCGCTTGGTCGGTGGCACGCATATGAAGTTACGGACCGGTTGTCACGGGGTTGTGCGGGGCAGCCTGCGGAGAGCCCTCGGCTGTCCGTCGGTTGTGTAACGGAGAGTGGAACGGGGGAGGGGAGAACGGAAGTTGGGGTGTATTTGGGGGTTTTTGTCGGCCGGGTGGCCGTGAAGTTCTGTGACGGGGGGCGGCGAGCGATGTGCGGGAGCGAGCCGTCCGCTGTGACAGAGCTGAGAGGCGGCTGAGCGTCGCCCACGTGCCGCACCGCCCGGCGCGGCACGTGGGCGCGTGCGCGGGCGGTGCGGAGAGGCGGGCCGGGCGGGGGTCGCCCGGGGCGCTCAGGTCTGGGGCAGGCGGTAGAGCCCGCCGGGCAGTGGCTCCACCAGACCGTCGGAGACGAGGCCGTCCAGGGCGCGGGCGCGCTGCACCGGCTCGTCCCAGACCCGGTCGAGGGCGGACTGCGGCACCGGGGTCACGGACTCCCTCAGGACCGACAGCAGCCGGCCGCGCACCTGGCGGTCCGTCCCCGCGTACGTCTGTCCCTTGCGCGCGGGCCCCTCGTGCTCCGGCTTGCCCGCCAGCCGCCAGGCGCACTGGCCGGCGATGGGGCAGCGCGGGCACGTCTCGTTCTTCGCGGTGCACACCAGCGCGCCCAGCTCCATGGAGGCGGCGGCCCAGCGTGCGGCCGTGCCCTCGTCCTCGGGCAGAAGCTCACGGGCGAGCTTGCGCTCGGCGGCGGTGGTGGCGTTGGGCGGGTACTGCACCCCGGTGACCGCGCGGGCGAGGACCCGGCGCACATTGGTGTCCAGGACCGGGTGGCGCTGGCCGTACGCGAAGGAGGCCACGGCCGCGGCCGTGTACTCCCCGATCCCGGGCAGGGCCAGCAGCTGCGCGTGCGCGGTGGGGACGTCGCCGCCGTGCCGCTCCGTTATGGCCACGGCGGCACCGTGCAGGCGCAGGGCGCGGCGCGGGTAGCCGAGGCGGCCCCAGGCGCGGACGGCCTCGCCGGGAGGCTCCTTCGCCAGGTCCGCGGGGCGCGGCCAGCGGGCGAGCCACTGTTCGTAGACGGGCAGGACGCGGCTGACCGGCGTCTGCTGGAGCATGAACTCGCTGACCATCACACCCCAGGGGCCGGCCTCCGGGCGCCGCCAGGGAAGATCGCGGGCGTGCTCGTCGAACCAGGCGATGACCGGTGGGTGCAGGGCCTCGTCGGCGGCCTGGCCGCCGGGGGCGTCGGTGGTGTCGTCGGTCGGTGCGGGGGCGGCGGGGGTGGTGGGTGCAGTCATGACGCCTTCGATCCTGCCATGGGAAGGGCGGCGGGGTGGGGGACCGGGCCCCATCCGCGTGGTTTGTGTCGGTGGCCGTCCCGGCGGACGGGCGACGCGGGGCGGTCGGGACGGACCGTGTCGACCGGGTGCGCGGGGTGCCCGCCGCGAGATGATGATCCGGAAAAGTTGGGACCAGGGCGGCGGGTGGGGCCAGTCGGGGGGCCGATCTCTCGTACAGTTTGCGCCGTGGGATCTCTGCGCAATCCGGTCGGGCCGCTTCCCTCCTCCATCTACTGGCGACGGAGGGCCGTACTGCTGTCTGTGGCAGCCCTGTTGGCGCTGTTCGTCGCCTGGGTGGTCACCTCCTCCGGCGGCGGGGGCAAGAACAAGGCGGACGGCTCGGACGGCAAGCACCCCACGTCCTCGATCACGCCGGGGCCCGCCGGTTCCGGGCCGGCGATCAGCCAACACCCGGGCGGGCGGGACGGTTCGGGCGGCGGGGGCGGGGCGGGGTCGTCCGGTGCGGGGGACTCCGCGGGCTCCGGTGACGGCTCCGGCGGTTCCGGTGACTCCGCCGGCGGGTCGGACGGCGGGCAGAGCGGGGGCGACGGCGGCTCCTCGGGTGACCGGCTCCCGGCGGGCGCCGCGGCGTCCGTGCCCGACTGCACGCCCAGCGCGGTGCAGTTGACGCTGAAGAGCGTGCACAACAGTTACGCCCCGGGGCAGACGCCGTCCTTCGAGTTGGTCGCCGAGAACACGTCCACCGGTGACTGCAAGGTCGATCTCGGGCCCAAGAGCGCGGTGTTGACGATCACGCAGACGGGGAGCGACGGCGACCTCTGGTCCTCGGCGGACTGTCCGAGCGGCCCGGGAAGCGAGCTGTTCCGGGTCCCGGCGCATGGCCAGACCGTGTACACGGTGAAGTGGGACCGCAAGAAGAGCGCGCCCAACTGCGCGACGCCGCCGCCTGGTTCGGCCGCGCCCGGCACGTACCTGGTGGAGGCGCAGGCGAAGGGCTTCCCGAAGGCCCAGACGTCGTTCGTCCTGGCGAAGGACTGAGGGGTCCCTGCGGGGGCGGGGCGGGTTCGTGCCGTCGGCTGCGGGAGCGCCGTGGCCGGTCGGGCAGTTCCCCGCGCCCCTCGGCGCGGGGCGCGCATTGAGGGGCGCGGGGAACTGCGCGAGATCGCCCACACACCCGCGGATCACGACGCGCGCGAGCCCGCCCCCTGGGGGGCGCGGCGAACCGCGCACAGGTCGGCACGTGCCGCACGGCACGACGACCCCGGCTTCCCGGCGGAGCTACACGTAGCGTTCCAGGATCGAGGACTCCGCGAGCCGCGACAGCCCCTCCCGCACGCTCCGCGCCCGCGCCTCTCCGACCCCGTCCACCGTCTGGAGGTCGTCCACGCTGGCCGCGAGCAGCTTCTGCAGTCCCCCGAAGTGCTCCACCAGCCGCTCGATGATGGCCCCGGGCAGCCGCGGCACCTTCGCCAGCAGCCGGAACCCGCGCGGGGAGACCGCGGAGTCGAGGGTCTCGGGCGAGCCCGTGTAGCCGAGGGCCCGCGCCACCGTGGGCATCTCCAGCAGCTCGGCGTGCGACAGCGCGTCCAGCTCGGACAGCGCCTCCTCCACCGTGCGGGACCGCTTCGCCGTCGGCTCGGGCACGTAGTCGCGCACCACCAGCTCCCGCTCCGGCTCCACACCCGCGATCAGCTCGTCGAGCTGGAGGGCGAGCAACCGGCCGTCCGTGCCCAGCTCGACCACGTACTCGGCGATCTCGGTGGCGATACGCCGGACCATCTCCAGGCGCTGCGACACCGCGCACACGTCCCGGACCGTCACCAGGTCCTCGATCTCCAGCGCGGACAACGTGCCGGCGACCTCGTCCAGGCGGAGCTTGTACCGCTCCAGGGTGGCGAGCGCCTGGTTGGCCCGGGACAGGATCGCCGCCGAGTCCTCCAGGACCCGGCGCTGCCCGTCGACGTACAGCGCGATCAGGCGCATCGACTGCGAGACCGACACGACGGGGAAGCCGACCTGCTTGCTCACCCGGTCCGCCGTGCGGTGGCGGGTCCCGGTCTCCTCGGTGGGGATGGTCGGATCCGGCACCAGCTGCACACCGGCCCGGAGGATCTTCGACAGATCGGCGGAGAGCACCAGCGCGCCGTCCAGCTTGCACAGCTCCCGCAGCCGGGTCGCCGCGAACTCGACGTCCAGGACGAAGCCGCCCGTGCACATCGTCTCGACGTTCTTGTCCGAGCCGAGCACGATGAGCCCGCCCGTGTTGCCCCTGAGCACCCGCTCCAGGCCGTCCCGCAGCGCCGTGCCGGGCGCCACGGCGCTCAGCGACGCGCGCATCAGGCCATCGGCACCGGAACTCCCGCCGGACTTTCCGGGAGCTGCCGCCCGGTCGTTGGCTGCCACTGCACTCCTCCGGTCGCAGGTACTTCAGCCACCCCGTGCCGCACACTCGGTTCGTACGGACGGGCGAGACCAGGGCAAAGTCTACCGGCGGTCCTCCTCCTCCCGTGGGGCCTCCCGGCGACGCGAGCGCGGAAGGACCCGCAGGGCGTCCCCTATGTCGGCCACTTCCAGCACCTTCATCCCCGGCGGGGTCCTGCCCGGGTCGCCCGGCACCAGCGCGTGCGTGAAGCCCAGGCGATGGGCCTCGGCCAGCCGGCGCTGGACCCCCGTGACGCGTCTGACCTCGCCCGCGAGCCCCACCTCACCGATGGCGACCAGGTTCTTCGGCAGCGGGGTGTCACTGGCGGCACTCGCCAGCGCCAGCGCCACCGCGAGGTCCGCGGCGGGCTCCGACAGCTTCACCCCGCCGACCGTCGCCGAGTAGATGTCCCGCTTGCCCAGGGCGCTGATCCGGCCGCGCTGCTCCAGCACCGCGAGCATCATCGAGACCCGCGAGGTCTCCAGCCCGGACGTGGTGCGCCGCGGTGAGGGGATCTGCGAGTCGACCGTCAGCGCCTGCACCTCGGCCACGAGGGGGCGGCGGCCCTCCAGGGTGACGGTCAGGCAGGTGCCGGGCACCGGCTCGTCGCGGCGGGTCAGGAACAGGCCGCTGGGATCCGCGAGACCCGTGATGCCCTCGTCGTGCAGCTCGAAGCAGCCGACCTCGTCCGTGGCGCCGTAGCGGTTCTTGACGCCGCGTACGAGACGCAGGCGCGCGTGCCGGTCGCCCTCGAAGTGCAGGACGACGTCCACCAGGTGTTCGAGCAGGCGCGGGCCCGCGATGGCGCCGTCCTTGGTGACATGGCCCACGAGGAGGGTGGCCATGCCGCGGTCCTTGGAGGCGCGGATCAGCGCCCCGGCGACCTCGCGCACCTGGGCCATGCCGCCGGGCGCGCCGTCGATCTCGCCGGAGGCGACGGTCTGCACGGAGTCCAGGACGAGCAGCGAGGGCTTCACCGCGTCCAAGTGGCCGAGGACGGTCGCGAGATCCGTCTCCGCCGCGAGGTAGAGGTGGTCGTCGATGGCCCCGATGCGGTCCGCGCGCAGACGGACCTGGCTCGCCGACTCCTCGCCCGTCACATACAGCGTGCGGTGCTCGTCGCTCGCCGCCTTGGCGGCGACGTCCAGCAGCAGCGTGGACTTGCCCACGCCGGGCTCCCCGGCGAGCAGCACCACGGCACCCGGCACGAGCCCGCCGCCCAGGACCCGGTCCAGCTCGGCGACCCCGGTGGAACGGGCGGTCGCCTGCCGCCCGTCGACCTGGCCGATGGGCAGGGCGGAACTGGTCACCCGGCCCGGCGCCGTCGTCCGCACCGCGGGCGCGCCGTACTCCTCGACCGTCCCCCAGGCCTGGCACTCGGGGCAGCGGCCGAGCCACTTGGCCGTCTGCCAGCCGCACTCGGTGCACCGGTAGGACGGCCGGTCCTTGGTGGTCTTCGTACGGGCAGCCATGGACGAAACCGTAGCGGTACCCACCGACACCCGGGCCCCGGCGTCGTCCGGGGCGGGGCCGGGGCGGGCCGGGCCGAGGCTGGTGCGGGGCCGGGGCGGGACCGGCGCGGGTCCGGAATCCGAGGTTCCCCCCTCCTTATGAGGGATCGTTTCACCCGTACGGAGTAAAAGTCCGCAAGGGGGCAGAAGGCGCCACCCGCGGGCGCATACGGTCGCACGGGTGATGAGCAGCAGGCCGGACATCTCCCCACACGCCAGCGGCGCACATCAGGCGCGAAGAGACACGCACCAACGGGGCGGGCCGCCGCACGGCGCGCACCCCCACCCCCTCTCCCAGCGTCCCGCCGCTCGCTACGACGCCTATCTCGACGGCCTGTTCACCTACTGCCTGTCCGTGCTGTGCGATCACGAAGAGGCGACCACCGCCCTGGGCGACGCCCTCGCCCTCGCCGAGCGCCGCGGCTCGCGCCGCCCCGACACCGCCGACGACCGCCGCGCCTGGCTGTACGCCCTCGCCCGCTGGTCCTGTCTGCGCCGCCTGGCCGAGGCACGGCGGCGCAGACAGGCCGGCCACGCCGCCGGGCGGTCCGGTCACGGCGGGGGACGGGACGGCCGCGCGGCGGGCCCGGGCGCCGCCTCCCGCGCGCACAAGGACGCCGCCGACCGCAGGGCCGCCACGGCGATCGCCGGGAGCCGGACCGCCGAGCCGCACCCCGCGCCCGTGTCCGAGGAGACCGGCCAGCGGCGCCACCGGGAGCTGGCGCGGCTCGCCTGGCCGGAGGCGGCCGGCACCAGCCCCGAGCAGCGCGAGGCGCTCGAACTCGCCGTACGGCACCAGCTCGCCGTGTCCGAGGTGGCCGCCGTGCTCGGCATGGGCACCGACGCCGCCCGCGAACTGCTCGCCTCCGCCGCCTGCGAGGTGGAGCGCACCCGCGCCGCGCTCGCCGTCGTGGAGACCGGCAGCTGCCCGAGCATCGCCCGCCTCACCGGGGACGAGCGGCTGGTCCTCAGCGCCACCCTGCGCCGCGAGCTCGTACGCCACGTCGACGACTGCCCCCGCTGCCGCCGCACCGCCGAGCGCGCCGTGCCCGGCGCCTGGCCCGGCACCAGCGTCACCCCCGCCGCGCTGCCCGTCCTGGACGCGCCCCGCGCGGCCCTGCACACCGCGATGACGCACGCCTCACGCGCGCGTGGCGTCGCCCCGCGCTTCGACCGGCGCGGTTTCCCCATGGACCCGAAGGACCACGCGGCCCGCCGCGACCGGCTCCGCGCGCGTGCCGTGACGACCACCGTGGTCGCCACCGTGATCGCGGCGCCCGTGATCGCGCTGTGGGCCGCCCACCGCGGCCCGGCCGCCGGTGAGGGCACCGACGCGCAGGCCACCACGGCCCGGGAGACGCACGACGCCGGCACCCTCGGCGGCGGCGAACAGGGCGGCGGGTACGAGAACACGGGCAACACCCGCGCGAAACCCGACCACTCCTTCGGCAAGGACGGCCACGAGCCCGATGTCTCCGTCGAGGTCATCGGCGTGAGGACGGGGGCTCCCGAAGCGGGACGGCTGACGGTGGCGGCCGCGAACGACGGCACGACGACCCTCGTGACCCTCAGGGCGTCCGGGACCGCGCCCGTGCGCTGGTCCGCGTCCACCGGTGCCGGCTGGCTCTACCTGAGCAAGACCTCGGGGACACTGGCGCCGGGCGAGTCGCTCACGATCCGGGTCTACGTCGACCATCTGCGCGAGCCGTCCGGCCCCTGGCACGCGCGCGTGAGGGTCGCTCCGGCGGGCATGGTGGTCTCGATCGACGGATACGGGACGGCGGGGGAGTCCCGGCCCAGCCCCACCCCGGTGCACACCGCCCCGTCCAGCCCGGCGCCCAGCCGGCCGCCCACGACCAGCGCGCCCCCGACCAGCCCGGACCCCACCGGCAGCCCGACACCGAGCGGTACGCCCTCCTCGAGCCCGCCGCCCTCCTCCTCGCCGTCCACGACGCCGGCCCCCAGCACCGGTGCGACCGGATCGAACGCGTTCGTCTACCAGTAGACGCTCCCGGCGGCCCTCAGAGCGCCGGGTCGACCGGGTCCGCGGGGTGCGGCGCCACCAGGGGCAGGTGCGAGGCCAGGCGCTGCTCGCACAGCTGGACCAGCCGGTCGTACCCGGCCTTGCCCATCAGCTCGATCAGCTCGGCCCGGTACGAGACGTACACCGGGTCGCCCGCGCCGTGCGCCGACGTCGCCGAGGTGCACCACCAGTGCAGATCATGACCGCCGGGGCCCCAGCCACGTCGGTCGTACTCGCCGATGGACACCTGGAGCACGCGGGTGTCGTCCGGCCGGTCGATCCACTCGTACGTCCGCCGCACCGGCAGCTGCCAGCACACGTCCGGCTTGGTCTCCAGCGGCTCGCGGCCCTCGCGCAGGGCCAGGATGTGCAGCGAGCAGCCGGCGCCGCCGGGGAATCCGGGCCGGTTCTGGAAGATGCACGAACCCTGGTACGGGCGGGTCTGGCGGGAGCCCTCGTCGTCCTTCCCGACCCAGCCGGACTCGTGACCCACGTCGTGGTTCTGCCAGATCTCCGGCGTGAGCCGTGCCACATGCTCCGCCACCCGCTTCTCGTCGTCCTCGTCGGAGAAGTGCGCCCCCAGCGTGCAGCACCCGTCGTCCGCGCGGCCCGCCTGGATCCCCTGGCAGCCGCTTCCGAAGATGCAGGTCCAACGTGAGGTCAGCCAGGTCAGGTCGCACCGGAAGACCTGCTCGTCGTCGGCCGGATCGGGAAACTCCACCCACGCGCGCGCGAAGTCGATCCCCTTCTCGTCGCCCGGCGGCGCGGGCGCGGGGGCCGCCTTCGACCCCTTGGAGGATTTGTCGGCCTTCGTCTTTTTCGTCTTTGGCACGCATCCAGGGTAAGTGGCCTTGGGGCACATCGGGGAACGAGCATCGACGCGCGGGCAGTAGCGTTCCGTACATGAGACTCGGTGTCCTCGACGTGGGTTCGAACACGGTGCATCTGCTGGTGGTGGACGCCCACCCCGGCGCGCGCCCCCTGCCCGCGCACTCGCACAAGGCGGAGCTGCGGCTCGCCGAACTCCTCGACGACAGTGGGGCCATCGGCCCCGAAGGGGTCGACAGACTGATCGCCGTCGTCCTGGACGCGCTCCAGGCGGCGGAGGACAAGGGTGTCGAGGATCTGCTGCCGTTCGCGACCTCGGCGGTCCGCGAGGCGACCAACGCGGACGACGTGCTGGCCCGGGTCCAGGACGCCACCGGCGTGGAGCTCCAGGTCCTGACCGGCCCCGAGGAGGCGCGGCTGACGTTCCTCGCCGCGCGCCGCTGGTTCGGCTGGTCGGCGGGCAAGCTGCTCGTCCTCGACATCGGCGGCGGCTCGCTGGAGATCGCGTACGGCATCGACGAGGACCCCGACGCGGCGGTGTCGCTGCCCCTGGGCGCGGGGCGGCTCACCGCGGGGTGGCTGCCCGGGGATCCGCCGGACGCGGCCGACGTGAAGTCGCTGCGGCGGCATGTGCGGGCGCGGATCGCTCGTACGGTCGGGGAGTTCAGCCGGTTCGGGGCGCCGGACCATGTGGTCGCCACGTCCAAGACGTTCAAGCAGCTCGCCCGTCTCGCGGGGGCGGCGCGCTCCGCCGAGGGGCTGTACGTGCAGCGGGAGCTGAAGCGGGAGTCCCTGGAGGCCTGGGTGCCCCGGCTCGCCGGCATGACCGAGCGGGAGCGCTCGGACCTCCCCGGCGTCTCCGAGGGCCGGGCCGGGCAACTGCTCGCGGGGGCGCTGGTCGCCGAGGGGGCGATGGACCTGTTCGGCGTGGAGACGCTGGAGGTCTGCCCGTGGGCACTGAGGGAGGGCGTGATCCTGCGCCGCCTGGACCACATGGTGACAGGCTGACCACAGGCCCCGCCCCGTCAGGGCGCGGGGAACCACGCGAGTCACCACGACGCTCCCGCAGACATCCGACAGACGCGCGGTCTTGCACCACGGCCCCGCAGCCAACCGCCCACCCGAGGCGCCCCCGACAGGGGCGCGGGGAACGGCGCGACCAACCACGACGGGCCCGCAGCCAACCGTCGACCTGAGGCGCCCCCGATAGGGGCGCGGGGAACGGCGCGAGGAACCGGCGGCCCCCCCAACCCCCGCCCCCCAAGCCCAGCGCAGCGGCACTGTGCTGCTCTTCACACCCACCCCGACCGCCCCGTCATGTCAACGCGGCGCCCCGTACGCTGTCCCCGTGGCAGATCCAGTGGTGCGCATCCCGGATGCGAAGGTCGCACTGTCGACGGCCTCCGTCTACCCGGAGTCGACGGCGACGGCCTTCGAGATCGCCGCCCGCCTGGGGTACGACGGGGTCGAGGTCATGGTGTGGACCGACCCGGTCAGCCAGGACATCGAGGCCCTGCGCCGGCTCAGCGACTACCACCAGATCCCCGTCCTCGCCGTTCACGCCCCCTGCCTGCTGATCACCCAGCGCGTCTGGTCCACCGACCCGTGGATCAAACTCCAGCGCGCCCGCGCCGCCGCGGAGAAGCTGGGCGCCGGCACCGTCGTCGTCCATCCCCCCTTCCGCTGGCAGCGCCAGTACGCGCGGGACTTCGTGCAGGGAATCTGGCGCATGGCGCAGGAGACGGACGTGCGGTTCGCCGTCGAGAACATGTACCCGTGGCGCTACCGGGACCGCGAGATGCTCGCCTACGCCCCCGGCTGGGACGTCACCGACGACGACTACCGGCACTTCACCATCGACCTGAGCCACACCTCGACCGCCCGCACCGACGCCCTCCAGATGCTCGACCGCATGGGCTCACGCCTGGGCCACGTGCACCTGGCCGACGGCAGCGGGTCCAACAAGGACGAGCACCTCGTGCCCGGCCGCGGCGACCAGCCCTGTGCCGAGGTCCTGGAGCACCTCGCGCGCACCGGCTTCGACGGCCATGTCGTCATCGAGGTCAACACCCGCCGCGCCATGTCCAGCGCGGAGCGCGAGGCCGACCTCGCCGAGGCCCTCGCCTTCACCCGGCTGCACCTGGCCTCGGCCATGAAGGTGCCGCGTGGCTGAGCCGAGCGGCGAGGGCCCCGCCCGCCGCAGGGGGCGGCCCAGCCGCGATCGGACGGCGGCGGGCCCCGCCACCCGCGACCGCATCCTGGACGCCGCCCGCGAGGAGTTCTCCGAGCGCGGCTACGAGAAGACGTCGGTGCGCGGCATCGCCAAGGCCGCCGGTGTGGACTCCGCCCTCGTGCACCACTACTTCGGCACCAAGGAACGGGTCTTCGAGGCGGCCATCGAGGTCGCCTTCGCGCCCGCACTGAGCGCGCCGGACGCGCTCGCCGAGGGCCCGCCCGACGGCGTGGGCGAGCGCCTGACCCGGTTCCTCCTCGGGATCTGGGAGAACCCCGCGACCCGGACCCCCCTCCTCGCGATCGTCCGCTCCGCCGTGAACAACGACGCGGCCGCCGCCGTCTTCCGCCGCCTGGTCGCCGCCCAGCTGCTGCGCCGCGTCGCCGCCCAGCTGGACCTCCCGGACGCGGAGCTGCGCGCCGAACTGGCGGCCGCGCAACTCGTCGGGGTCGCGATGCTGCGTTATGTCATCAAGGTGGAGCCGCTGGCGTCGGCGGATCCGGAGCAGATCGTGGCGCGGGTGGCCCCGGTGGTGCAGGGGCACCTGACGCGCCCCTGACGCCGTCGCAAGCCCCCGGCGCCGAGACACGCGTCCCATATTCCGGACACCCGTGTCCGTCCCTTGGAGCACCGGCGTACGCTCGACGTGAGCTGAGATATCACCGAAGGAGCGAGCGACGATGCCCGAGCTGAGGTCCCGCACAGTCACCCACGGCCGCAACATGGCGGGCGCCCGCGCCCTCATGCGGGCCTCCGGTGTACCCGGCGCGGACATCGGCCGCAAGCCGGTCATCGCGGTGGCCAACTCCTTCACCGAGTTCGTGCCCGGCCACACCCACCTCCAGCCGGTCGGCCGGATCGTCAGCGAGGCGATCAAAGAGGCGGGCGGCATCCCGCGCGAGTTCAACACCATCGCCGTGGACGACGGCATCGCCATGGGCCACGGCGGCATGCTCTACAGCCTGCCCTCCCGCGACCTGATCGCGGACAGCGTGGAGTACATGGTGGAGGCCCACTGCGCCGACGCCCTGGTCTGCATCTCCAACTGCGACAAGATCACCCCGGGCATGCTGATGGCGGCCCTGCGCCTGAACATCCCGACGGTCTTCGTCTCCGGCGGCCCGATGGAGTCCGGCCGCGCCACCCTGGTCGACGGCACGGTCCGTACGCTCGACCTGGTCGACGCGATCTCCGACGCCGTGAACGACAAGGTCTCCGACGAGGACATCCTCCGCATCGAGGAGAACGCCTGTCCTACCTGCGGCTCCTGTTCCGGCATGTTCACCGCCAACTCGATGAACTGCCTGACCGAGGCGATCGGCCTCTCCCTCCCCGGCAACGGCTCGGTGCTCGCCACCCACACGGCCCGCCGGTCGCTGTACGAGAACGCGGCCCGCACCGTCATGGACCTCACCCGGCGCTACTACGAGCAGGACGACGAGACGGCCCTGCCGCGCGCCATCGCCACGTTCGCCGCGTTCGAGAACGCCATGGCCCTCGACATCGCCATGGGCGGCTCCACCAACACGATCCTGCACCTGCTCGCCGCCGCCGAGGAGGCGGGCGTGCCGTTCGGCCTGACGGAGATCGACCAGGTCTCGCGCCGGGTCCCGTGCCTGGCGAAGGTGGCCCCGAACGTCGCCAAGGACCGCACGTACTACATGGAGGACGTGCACCGGGCCGGCGGCATCCCGGCCCTCCTCGGTGAACTGCACCGCGCGGGTCTGCTGAACGAGGACGTGCACGCGGTCCACAGCCCGTCCCTGGCGGACTGGCTCAAGACCTGGGACGTCCGCGGCGGCTCCCCCTCCCCGCAGGCGGTGGAGCTGTGGCACGCGGCGCCCGGCTGCGTGCGCTCGGCGGAGGCCTTCTCCCAGTCGGAGCGCTGGGACACCCTGGACGTGGACGCGGAGGGCGGCTGCATCCGCTCCGCCGAGCACGCCTACTCCAAGGACGGCGGTCTCGCGGTCCTGCGGGGCAACCTGGCCGTCGACGGCTGCGTGGTGAAGACGGCGGGCGTCGACGAGTCGATCTGGACGTTCGAGGGTCCCGCCGTCGTCTGCGAGTCGCAGGAAGAGGCCGTCCAGAAGATCCTCACCCAGCAGATCAAGGAGGGCGACGTCGTCGTCATCCGCTACGAGGGCCCCAAGGGCGGCCCGGGTATGCAGGAGATGCTGTACCCGACCTCGTACCTCAAGGGCCGCGGCCTCGGAAAGGCCTGCGCGCTGATCACGGACGGCCGCTTCTCGGGTGGCACCTCGGGCCTGTCCATCGGCCACGCGTCCCCGGAAGCGGCCTCGGGCGGCACCATCGCCCTGGTCGAGGACGGCGACCGCATCCGCATCGACATCCCCGGGCGCACGATCGAGCTCCTGGTCTCCGACGAGGAACTGGCGGCCCGGCGCGACGCCCTCGGCGGTGTCTACGCCCCCGCCGGCCGCGAGCGCAAGGTGTCGGCCGCGCTGCGCGCCTACGCCGCGATGGCGACCAGCGCGGACCGGGGCGCGGTGCGGGACGTCAGCAAGCTCGGCTGAGCCGCCGCGCCGCTGGGCCCGACAGGCGGGCGGCGGCCCGGACCCGTCGGGTCACCAGCGTGACGGGTCCCGTCCGTCCAGCACGAATACGGAGCCGTCCGGCGCGCCCGCGTACACACGATCGCCCACGACGAGGGGCTGCGGCAGCCCCGCCGCCACCCGGTCCGGATGCACGCCGAGCCGGGTGGGGGTCTGGCCGATCAGCCTGCCGTCGTGGCTGTCGAAGGCGAGCAGCCGCCCGTCGCCCGCCGTGAAGTAGACGTGACCGCCGCCCGCGCCGGGCGCCGATCCGAGGCTGACGGACGTCTCGACGCGCCACAGCTGCTTCCGGGCACGCAGGTCCACCGCGGCGAGCGCGCCGCTGTCGCCCAGCAGGTAGACGGTGTTCCCGTGCAGGCTGGCCTGAGCGCCGTCGAGCCGGATGGGCAGCGCCACCCGAAGGGTCTCCTCGTGTGCTCCCCGGAGCGCCGGGGTGTAGCGCACGATCTCCTCCGTCGAGGGGTAGATCTTGTTCTTGCGCAGGAGGACGAGCGACCCGTCCTCGGCGCCGACCGGTGTCAGCAGTCCGCTCAGCCGCGTCTGCCAGCGCACCGCCCCCGACACCGGGTCCACGGCCACGATCCGGGTGACCGAGGAGTCGTCCGACGTGCTCGTCGCGTACACGAGCGGGTCGCCGGGGAAGGAGGACAGGGCGCGGAAGCCGTAGCCCGGGATCGCCTTGGTCCACTTCGTCCTGCCCGCGTCGTCCACCCCCTCGACGTTCCCGTTGTCGTGGCTGAACAGCGTCATGGCGCCGGAGTAGGCCATCCCGATGTCGGCGGGCTGGTCATGCCGGGCCAGCACGGTGCCCTTGCGGGGGTCGAGCGCCTCCCGCTGCGCACCGTCGTTCACCTCGATGCGGACGGCGCCTCCCGACAGCACGGGGGTCGACACCGCGCCGTCGCCCACGGCCACCTTGTGCCGCCACAGGACGGTGCCCTCGGACGGGGACAGGGCGTAGACCCAGCCGATCTGGGCGCAGATCAGTCTCTTCTCCCCGTACACGCACAGCGGCGGCGTCGTCGCGTGCGGCACCGGCGTCCTGCGCCACGGGGAGAAGGGGGAGGCCGTGGGCCCGGGCGCGGACACGGTCGCCGTGCGGTCGCCGTCGAGCAGGTGCGCCGCCGCGAAGGCGCTGCCCGCCATCACGGCGATCGCCCCCGCCGCCAGCGCCACCCGCCCGCGCCGGCGGCCCCTCGGCCCGCCTCCCGGCCCTTGAGGGGACAGCAGCCGCCCGAGCGGTCGCACCCACCCGGGCCGCCGCTCCCGCGCATCCCCCGCTCCGGCGCCCGGCTCCCCGGAACCGGTCCCCGCCGCACGCCGCTTCTGCCCGCGGGGCTGCTCCCCGGACGCGGTCGCCGTATCGCCCGTCCGCTGTGCCGGTATGAACGCCTGCGTGTCGTACGACGCGGAGACCGAGCGCAGTTCACGCATCAACTCGTCGGGAGTGGGCCGGTCCTCGGGCTCCTTGGCGAGGCAGCGCAGCACCAGCGGCGCGAGGTCCTCCGGCACGCCGGTCAGATCCGGCTCGTCGTGGACGACCTGGTAGGCGACGATGTACGGGCTGTCCGAGTCGAAGGGACCGCGCCCGGTCGCCGCGTGCACCAGCACCGAACCCAGCGCGAAGACGTCGGCGGCGAAGCCGACCTCCTTGGGCCGCCGGAACTGCTCGGGCGCCATGAAGGGCGGAGTGCCGATCAGTTTGCCCGTCTCGGTGTGCAGTTCGCTGTCCTTGGGCCGGGAGATGCCGAAGTCGATGACCTTCGGCCCGTCCTCGGCGAGCAGCACGTTGCTCGGCTTGAGATCCCGGTGGACCACCCCGGCGCGGTGGATGTCGCGCAGCGCCTCCGCGAGCCCGGCCGTCAACCGGCGCAGCTGGGCCCGGGACAGGGCACCGTGCTCCTTGACATGCTCGGCCAGGGTGGGGCCGGGGATGAACAGCGTGGCCATCCAGGGCCGTTCGGCCTCCGGGTCGGCGTCCACGACGGGCGCGGTGAAGGCTCCGCTCACCCGGCGGGCGGCGGCCACCTCCTGCCGGAACCGTCCCCGGAACTCGGGATCCTTCGCGTATCCGGCATGGACGATCTTCACCGCGAGCCGCAGCCCCGAGGTGCTCCGCGCCAGGTGCACCACACCCATGCCGCCGGAACCCAGACGGGACTCCAGGCGGTAGTGCCCGGCGAATTCGGGCAGGTCCGCCTCCGCGTCCGCTCCGGTGCCGCGTCGCGGCGCCATGGACCACCCCCTGCTGCTCGTCCCTGCCCACTCCACCCGCGCGCCGCTGGGAGCCTAGTCGATGACGTGTACGGGACGGAGGCGGCGTGCCCGCGTGTGGCGGGTACTCTCCACGGGTGTGTCGCCTTCGCGTGTTTGGCGGTGCGATCCACGGGAATCAACGGGACCGCACGACATGTGTGGAATGAACGGGGGAGGTCTTCCATGTCTGTCGACCGAGCGGGTCAGGCCGCGGTGGGAACGGGAAGCGGGAGCGGCGCCGAGCCGGGGAACGCGACCGAGGCGGCCTCGGCCGTGCGCTCCTATCCGGTGGCGCCCGGCATCCAGCTCAAGGTCCGCAGCGGACCGGGCACGGGCTACGCCGTGGTCCGGACCCTGCCCGAGGGCGCCTGGATCCCGATCCTCTGCCAGACCACCGGCACGCTGGTGGCGGGGACGTACGGCACGAGCGCCATCTGGGACCGCACAGCGGCCGGCGAGTACGTCGCGGACGCCTATGTGAACACCGGCAGTGACGGCTGGGTCGCCTCGCGCTGCGGCTGACGGCTGACGGCTGACGAGGGTGGGGCGCCGCGGCCGGTGGCACCGGAGCGATAATCGACGGGTGAGCGACGAGAACGGCACCCCGGACACCGCGAAGGGGCCGCGCCCCGAACCCCTGCGCTTCTTCGGCACGACCTGGGTGGAGCACGACGGCGGCTACGGCGCCAGGCGCGTCGCCGTGGCCGCCGGCTCGCTGGTGGCCGCCGCGCTCGCCTGCCTCGTGCTCCGCCTCGCCTACCAGGGCCTGGAGATCGCCGACGTCGGCAGGCTGGTGGACGTCCTGGTCGTGGTGATGTTCGCGGTGTGCAGCGCGCTGGCGTTCCAGCACACCTGGAGCGGCTTCACCAGGCGCCCCGACCTGGAGCGCCAGGCCTCCCTGCGCGGGCTGCTCGCGATCGGGTTCGTCGGCTCGCTCCTCGCGTACTTCGTCCGCTGCCTGGTCGAGGCCCCCGGCGAGAGACTCCACCGCGAGGAGTACGACACCGCCCGCGCGGCCCACGAGAGGCGCGCCACCCGCCGCACCGGCAACCCGGGCAGACGCCGCCGCACGTGACCTCGGCGGGGTGTCCCGGCCCGGCCCCCTGACCCCGTAAAAGCCCGTGTCGCCGTGCCGGGGCTCGGCCACCATGGCCGCATGACCACCGACTTCCGTGCCGCCCGCGCCCGTTCCTTCGATGGCGCCGCGGCCCAGTACGCCGCGAACCGCCCCTCCTACCCGCCCGCCCTCTTCGACGCCCTCGAGGACCTCGCCGGACGCCCGCTCTACGGCGCCCGGGTCGCGGACGTCGGGGCCGGCACCGGCATCGCGACCGCGCTCCTGCACGAGCGGGGCGCGGACGTCGTCGCCGTGGAACCCGGTGACGGCATGGCCGCCGAGTTCCGCCGCCGCCTCGCCACCGTCCCCGTGCTGCGCGGCGACGGCAACGCCCTGCCGCTGGCCACCTCCTGCGTCGACCTCCTCACCTACGCCCAGTCCTGGCACTGGACCGACCCCGTGCGCTCGGTTCCCGAGGCCCTGCGGGTGCTGCGCCCCGGGGGCGCCCTCGCGATGTGGTGGAACACCGACGCCCCGGACGTTCCGTGGCTCGCCGCGCAGTCGGACCGCATCTCCCGGCGCTTCGCGACCGAGGAGGCCGCCAGGAACAGCCCGGCCGGCGCCCGCCCGCTGGAGCGGGCCTTCGCGGGCGTGGCACAGCCCCCGGCCTTCACCCACCGCGTCGTCCGCTGGAGCCGCAGGATCCCCGTCGACACCCGGCTGGCCAACATCGGCAGCCACTCGATCTTCCTCGTCCTCGGCGAGGAGAGGGCCGGCGCGTTCCTCGCCGAGGAGCGGGAGCAGTTGCTGACGGAGTTCCCGGACGGGTTCGTCGAAGAGGTCTACGACGTGCACCTGCTGGTCGCCGTCGCCCCCTAGCGCCTAGCACCTGGTGACCGCACGCGGCCGCCCCTCCCCTTGACGGGCGGCCGCACGCCCTCCAATATTCATCGCATGATGAATATTCCTCGCCGGCGCCCACCCGAGGACCCCTCCCTCGCCGTCCGCGCCGAGCGCCTCACCGTCGTCCGCGGCGCCCGCACGGTCCTGCGCGGCCTCGACTTCGCCGTGCCCCGCGGCCGGATCACCGGCCTGCTCGGCCCCTCCGGCTGCGGAAAGTCGACACTGATGCGCTCGATCGTCGGCACCCAGGCCCAGGTCACCGGCACCCTCGAGGTCCTCGGCCGCCCCGCGGGCGACGCCGGCCTGCGCTCCCGCGTCGGATACGTCACCCAGGCGCCGTCCGTGTACGGCGACCTGACCGTCCGCCAGAACCTCGACTACTTCGCCGCCGTCCTGGAACCGGGCAGGGCAGCCGCCGACCGCCGCCGCGAGCACGTCACCCGGGCCATCGCCGACGTCGACCTCACCTCCCACGCCGACACCCTCGCCGGCCGGCTCTCCGGCGGCCAGCGAGGCCGCGTCTCCCTCGCGGTCGCACTCCTCGGCACTCCCGAACTCCTCGTCCTGGACGAACCGACCGTCGGGCTCGACCCGGTCCTGCGACGCGACCTGTGGACCCTCTTCCACGGCCTCGCGGCCGAGCGCGGCGCCACCCTCCTCGTCTCCTCCCACGTCATGGACGAGGCGGAGCGCTGCGACAGCCTCCTGCTGATGCGCGAGGGCGAGATCCTCGCCGAGGACACCCCCGACGCCCTGCGCACCCGTACCGGCGCGGACACCGTGGAAGAGGCCTTCCTGCGCCTGGTGGACGAGGCGGCAGCACGGACCCCCACCACCACCGCCGCCGGAAAGGACTCACCGCGATGACCACCACGAGCCCGCACCCCGCCGCAAGGGCCCTGACCGCCTCCCGCACCACGGCGACCGCCGCCCGCGTCCTGCGCCAACTCCGCCACGACCCGCGCACGATCGCCCTGATGATCGTCGTCCCGTGCCTCATGCTGGTCCTGCTGCGCTACGTCTTCGACGGCAGCCCCCGCACGTTCGACTCCATCGGAGCCTCACTCCTCGGCATCTTCCCGCTGATCACCATGTTCCTGGTGACCTCCATCGCCACCCTGCGCGAACGCACCTCCGGAACCCTGGAACGCCTGCTCGCCATGCCGCTCGGCAAGGGCGACCTCATCGCGGGCTACGCCCTGGCCTTCGGCGTGCTGGCCATCGTCCAGTCGGCCCTCGCGACGGGCATCGCGGTCTGGTTCCTGGGCCTGGACGTCACGGGATCCCCCTGGCTCCTGCTCCTGGTCGCCCTCCTGGACGCCCTGCTCGGCACGGCGCTCGGCCTGTTCGTCTCCGCCTTCGCGGCCTCCGAGTTCCAGGCGGTCCAGTTCATGCCCGCCGTGCTCTTCCCGCAGCTCCTGCTGTGCGGACTGTTCACCCCCCGCTCCGCCATGCACCCCGTCCTGGAGGCACTCTCCGACGTCCTGCCCATGTCGTACGCCGTCGACGGCATGAACCAGGTCCTGAGGCACACGGACATGACGGGCACGTTCCTGCGCGACGTCCTCGTGGTGGCGGGCTGCGCGCTGCTGGTCCTCGGCGTCGGCGCGGCGACCCTCAGGCGCCGCAGCGCCTGAACACCCATCCCTGTCCCGCACCCCGGACACACACGCCGACCCCGGCGCCCCGATGCGAGGATGACCCCGGACGACGCACACGTTTGGAGGGCATCCTCAGCCATGAGCCAGAAAGTCGCAGTCCTCGGCACCGGAAAGATCGGCGAGGCCCTGCTCAGCGGAATGATCCGAGCAGGCTGGGCCCCCGCCGATCTCCTGGTCACCGCCCGCCGCCCGGAGCGGGCCGAGGAGCTCCGCACCCGCCACGGCGTCACCCCGGTCACCAACGCCGAGGCCGCGAAGAGCGCCGACACGCTCATCCTCACGGTCAAGCCCCAGGACATGGGCACGCTCCTGGACGAACTCACCCCGCACATCCCCGCCGGACGCCTGGTCATCAGCGGAGCCGCCGGCATCCCCACCTCCTTCTTCGAGGCACGCCTGGCCGCCGGCACGCCGGTCGTCCGCGTCATGACGAACACCCCCGCCCTCGTCGACGAGGCCATGTCGGTGATCTCCGGCGGCACCCACGCCACCGAGGCGCATCTCGCCCACAGCGAGGAGATCTTCGGCTCCGTCGGCAAGACGCTCCGCGTCCCCGAATCCCAGCAGGACGCCTGCACCGCCCTCTCCGGCTCGGGTCCGGCCTACTTCTTCTACCTGGTCGAGGCCATGACCGACGCGGGCATCCTGCTCGGCCTGCCGCGCGACAAGGCCCACGAGCTCATCGTCCAGTCCGCGATCGGCGCGGCGGTCATGCTCCGCGACAGCGGCGAGCACCCGGTGAAGCTCCGCGAGAACGTCACCTCACCCGCGGGCACCACGATCAACGCGATCCGCGAACTGGAGAACCACGGCGTGCGTGCCGCGCTCATCGCCGCCCTGGAAGCGGCCCGCGACCGCAGCCGCGCACTCGCGTCCGGCACCAGCTGACCTCGCGAGCCGCCCGACCCCGGGGTGCCCGCCGACGCGATCCCGTCGGTGGGCACCCCGGGGTCGGCCGCTCCTCGGCCGCCCTTCACCCGGCCGGCAGCAGGCCGATCGCGCGATAGGCCGAGTCCACCAGCGGCCGGGCCATCTCCCGCGCCCGTTCGGCCCCGGTCCGCAGGACGCCGTCCACGTATCCGGGATCCGCGCACAGGGCCCGGTGCCGTTCGCGCAGCGGCCGCAGCAGTTCCACCACGGCCTCGGCGGTGTCCTTCTTCAGGGCGCCGTAGGAGTCGTAGGCACCGCTCAGCTCCGCCGGGTCCCGGCCCTCGCACGCGGCCAGGATCTCCAGCAGGTTGGCCAGGCCGGGCCGCGCCTCACGGTCGTAGACGACCTCCGACCCGCTGTCGGTCACGGCACGCATCACCTTCCTGCGCACCACGTCCGGCTCGTCCAGCAGGTAGACGATGCCGGGCCCCGTGTCGTCCGACTTCCCCATCTTCGAGGTCGGGTCCTGGAGGTTCATGACCCGCGCGGCGACGCCGGGCCGGGTGGGCCGGGGCACGACGAACGTGTGGCCGTACCGCTGGTTGAAGCGCACCGCCAGGTCCCGGGCCAGTTCCACATGCTGACGCTGGTCGTCGCCCACGGGCACCTCGTCGGTCCCGTAGGCGAGGATGTCGGCCGCCATCAGTACGGGATACGTCAGCAGCGACAGCCGGACACTTCCGCCCCGCTTCTGCTCGCGCGCGGCCTTCTCCCTGTACTGGATCATCCGCCGCATCTCGCCGTCGGAGGCCACGCACTCCAGTACATAGGAGAGCCGGGTGTGTTCGTCCACATGGCTCTGCACGAACACGGTGCACCGTTCGGGATCGAGGCCGGCCGACAGCAGCAGTGTCGCGGCCTGCCGGCTGAGTCTGCGCACCCGCGCGGGGTCGTGGTCCACGGTCAGGGCGTGCAGATCCACGACGCAGAACAGGGCGTCGGCCCGGTGCTGGTCCACGTCGGCCCACCGCCGCATGGCTCCCAGGTAGTTGCCCAGCGTCAGGTGTCCGGTCGGCTTGACCCCGCTGAAGACCCTTGTCATCTCTTCTCCACCTCCTGGTCGGAGCCGCCGCGACCGGCGGGCCGTCCCCTGTGGAGGGAGAAACGAGAACGGCCGCCGAAGCGGCGGCCGTTGAGCGCGTACGTGAAAGGGCGGCCGCCGTCAGGCGGCCCACCACTGCTGATGACGCGTACGCGAAGTCATGGGGCACAGCCTACGCCGCCAGGGGCCTGGACGGAGGGAGGTTGACACGACCAGTGCCCATCCGTAGTGTTCTCCGAGTTGTCCGACGTGAGCGCCGACTCCGGTCGGTCCCCGGACAGCCATTCCGCAGGTACCTCCTCGCAATCGGCGATCTGATCGTCGTGCGCGTTCGCGTGTGTATTTTCGGAATGAGGAATCCGTGTTCGAACTTATGTGAGAGCGCAGCCGCCGATTAGCTCGGACGGCAGGAATCCGCTAAAGTCACACTCGTCGGAACGGCCCAGCGGGCCGGGAAGACAAACCCAGTTGACTGGGAGTCAGGCCCGAAGGGAACTGAGGATCTGATAGAGTCGACAACGCCGGAAAGGGAAAGCGCGGAAGCGCCGAACTGGAAAGCACCGAGGAAATCGGATCGGAGAAAGATCTGATAGAGTCGGAAACGCAAGACCGAAGGGAAGAGGCCCGGAGGAAAGCCTGAGAGAGTCTCTCGGGTGAGTACAAAGGAAGCGTCCGTTCCTTGAGAACTCAACAGCGTGCCAAAAGTCAACGCCAGAT